>CALRKH020000059.1:0-20579 GCA_943367855.1 Asaia bogorensis
ATAGGTGCCAATGGCAAAGGTAAATCTACCCTGCTACGCATCATAACTGGGCAAGAGCAACATGAAGGCGAGCGAAAATGGGGACACAACGTAGAGGAAAGCTTCTACGCACAGCACCAACTAGAGAGCCTCAATGTAGAACTAGAGATACTAGAGGAGATGAAGCGTGCCGGCAGCGGCAAAACAGAGCTGGAGCTAAGGCAACTATTAGGTTGCTTCTTGTTTAGCGGAGACGATGTGTTTAAGCGCATAAAGGTACTATCAGGTGGAGAAAAGGCACGTGTAGCACTGGCTAAGGTTATAGCTGCCAAAGGCAACTTCCTATTGCTGGATGAACCTACCAACCACCTCGATATGCAAAGTGTAGAGATGCTCATAGATGCACTCAATAAATATAAGGGCACTATCATCATCGTTTCTCACGATAGATATTTCATTAGCAGAACAGCTAACAAAATATGGAACATAGAGCAGGGCGAAATAAAAGAGTTTGTAGGCTCCTATGAAGAATGGCACACCTGGTATAAAGACAGAGAGAAAAAAGATGCTGCGCCTGCCCCCAAAGTAGTAGAGAAAAAGGTTGAACCAACTACCCCAAAACCTACCACCAACAACGATCAGCTTAACGCATGGCGCAAAGAGCTTCAAAAACAACAGAAACAATGCCAAAAGCTGGAAAGTGACATAGACAAGCTTAAGCAGACAGTGGCTGGGCTGGAAGCACAACTGGCAGACCCTACCTTTTACAGCAACAAAACAGAATTCCTTAAGGTGGATGAAGCATATAGAACTAACAGCGCAAAACTAGCTGCACTCAATACTGAGTATGACAAAGCACTAGAGCTGGTAATGGAACTGGAAGAAAAAATTAGCGGATAAACATTATACATACACAAGAGCGGCTAATACCGCATTATAAAACAAACATCAGAGATGAGAATAGTGCCGGGAGATGTAAAGACAGCGCAGCTACATGCCTACCTGCTAGGAGCCATAGCACCAAGGCCAATATGCTTTGCAAGTACAATTGATGAAGATGGCAATGCCAATTTATCACCATTTAGTTTTTTCAATGTTTTTGGTGCCAAGCCTCCAATATTGGTGTTTTCGCCAGCTAGGAGAGTGAGAGACAATACAATAAAACACACACTAGAAAATGCATACGCAACCAAAGAAGTAGTGATCAATGTGGTGAACTACAATATGGTGCAGCAAATGAGCTTATCTAGCTGCGAGTACCCTAAGGGCGTAAGCGAGTTTGAGAAAGCAGGCTTTACACCAGTAGCTTCCGATTTGGTGCGGCCATATAGAGTGGCAGAGTCGCCAGTGCAGCTAGAGTGCAAAGTGCTCGAAGTAATAGCTACAGGCACAGAGGGTGGTGCTGGCAACCTTGTGGTGTGCGAGGTTGTATGCATGCACATCAATGATGAAGTACTAGATGCCGATGGCAAGATAGACCCTCATAAAATAGACCTTGTGGCTCGCATGGGGCAAGATTACTATTGCAGAGCATCGGGCAGTGCAGTGTTTGAAGTGCCCAAACCAAATCTGCAATTGGGTGTGGGCATAGATGCCCTACCAATAGGTATACGCCACAGTAGTGTATTGACCGGCAATGATTTGGGCATGCTTGGCAACACCACTACTATACCCAACTATAACGGTGCACCAGAACCTGCAGTAATAGCCATAGGCAAGCAATACGCTAATGACCCAAATGCAAAAACAGTATCATTACACTTGCTGGCTAGAACATATCTGGCCAACAACAACATAGATGCCGCATGGCAAGCATTACTAGCTGCAGACCAGGTATAAGCAACATAAATTCATTGATGCAGTGCATTATATGTGTACTGCATCAATGGTAGATGTTAATAAAGTGTGCATATAACACCAGGTTGACGCAGGCGTAACATTTTGGAAACAGTAATGTTGGTAACTTTAGTATTACTAAAAAATACTAGAGATGCTTTGGAGAAAATTTAGCGGAGAACCTTTGGATTTGCCAATTAAGAAGGCGGTAGAAGCGGTGATAGTACGCGAAACTACTGCGGGGCACAGGCTAAAAGTGTGTATCGGCACCGACTCGCAGGTGCGAGCCGGTGAAACAGAGATAGCCACAGTTATTGTTTTTTTACGCGAAAAACAGGGTGGCTTTATGTTTATCAGCAATGAGCGCACACAGAAAACCTATAGTATAAAAGAGCGAATGTTACTAGAGGTAGCTAGAAGCATAGAAATAGCATACGAACTATGCGACCTTTTTAACGAATATGATGTGGATATGGAAGTACATGCAGATATCAATACCAATCCACAGTTTAAGAGTAATGAGGCACTACGCGAAGCTATGGGATACATATTGGGCATGGGATATGCATTTAAAGCAAAACCAGATGCCTTTGCTAGTAGCTGCTGTGCCGACAAGGCTGTGAACTAACTGCGAGTTATTAAATTAATACTATTACAATAGATTTTATGAACTAACCGACAGAAAATCTTTTAGACCACTTACTTTTTTCTTTTTCAGAGTGTCTATTTATAGGAAAAAGGTCTAAATTTACTATCGGAGTTATAAAAAATCTTAATGAGAAGGCACTACATATTACTCGTATGCCTGCTTGCCTATATGATACCGGGTGCGCATGGGCAAACCACATCTACTGAGTTTATAGAAAACAAAGGACAGTGGGGCACTTGGGTGAAGTATATGGCCAAAACCCTAGCAGGCGAATTGTATTTGGAACAAGATGGTTTCAGGTATGTGTTGAGTGATGATAAAAACACAGCAAAACTGGATTCTTTTCATCATGGGTTGATGCGAACGCCACCCACTATAAAACACCATGTATACAAGGTGAGCCTATTGGGCGCAAATAATGTGCAGATAATAGGTAAGAAACAACAAGCAATGTATTACAACTACTTTTTGGGGAACGACCCTAAAAAGTGGGCATCGGGTATTCACCCTTATTTGGCATTAGAATATCCTAATGTATATGATGGAATTGACATGCACGTAGGTTCTGAAGCAGGCTCCATCGTGTACGACTTCTATGTGGCACCAGGAGCAGATGTAACAAAAATAAAGCTGAAATATGAAGGCCAAGATAGAATGCGTGTAGACAAGCAGGGCAACCTGAATATCTACACTTCCGTAGGAGAGGTTAGGGAGTTGACGCCATATGTATATCAATACATTGGAGATGAAAAGGTGATGGTAGCTTGTAACTACAAGCTGGAAGGCAATGTGCTATCATTTGAGTTCCCAGACGGATATGATAAGAGCCGTAAGTTGATTATAGACCCAACAGTGACTCTTTGGGCTTCTTTTACAGGTTCTACGGCAGATAACTGGGGCTTTACTGCTACATATGACGATGCTGGCAACTTTTATATGGGAGGTATAGTTAACTGTCTGGCGGCTGCCGGCGGTGGAGCTTTCCCTGTATCGCCAGGAGCATACCAAACAGTATGGGGAGGTGGACAAGGAGCGTCGGGCTTTCAGTTTGCATCAGACATTGGCATAATGAAATTGAGTCCAGATGGCACAACAAGAATCTATGCAACATATATAGGTGGGGTAAATAATGAGCGCCCACATAGTATGATAGTGGACCCCAGTGGCAACTTAATTATAGCAGGCAGAACACTTTCTCCCAACTACCCCGTGACACCAGGCGCCGTACAGACAGTAAAAAATTCCGCATCTGATATCATAGTAACAAAACTTAATGCTGCTGGCAGCGCACTGGTAGCATCCACTTTTTTAGGAGGTAGTGGAGAAGACGGAATCAACTTTGACTCGACAGAGTATGGATATGGACATCTAAAATTCAACTATGGAGATGATGCTAGAAGTGAGGTGCAGGTGGACAATCTAGGCAACATTTACGTGGCAGGTTGCACATCTTCACCCGACTTCCCAACAACCTCTACTGCTATAGCAACTACCCTATCCGGATTACAAGACGGTGTAGTTTTTAAGCTAAACAGCAATATGACTACACTTTTATGGAGTACATATCTCAGTGGCATAGGTGATGAAGCAGGATATGTGTTAGCATTCAATCCTTCTCAAACTTCAGTATACGTGGCAGGTGGAACTAGCAGCCCTAACTTTCCAGTAGGTACTGGCGGGTGGCAGTCTACATATCAAGGAGATTCAGCAGATGGGTTTATATTAAAATTTAGGAATAGCGCACCATATAACGTGCAGAGAGGCACTTATGTAGGTACCTCAAACTTCGACCAAGTTTATGGTATACAAGTAGACTATACTGGCAATGTGTATGTAATGGGGCAGTCAATGGGTGGAACTTTCCCAATTACACCGGGTGTATATAGCAACCCCAACAACTGTCAGTTTATCATGAAGATAGATAGCAACTTAAGCACCAACTTGCTATCCACACAATTTGGATCTATACCTGGCAGCCCTACGCAGACGAATATAAGTCCGGTAGCGTTTCTGGTAGACACCTGTGAAAATATATACGTATCAGGCTGGGGAGGTAATATTATGGGGCTAGCCGCCTTGTCTCATACTGGCACTACCACAAACATGCCAGTAACTTCCGATGCGTTTCAGAGTACTACAGATGGATTCGACTTTTACTTCATTGTATTAAGTCCGGGTATGAGCTCACTACTATATGCTACCTACTATGGCAGAAATGCTACAGGTAGCTATGGTGAACATGTGGATGGTGGCACTAGCCGCTTTGACAAGAAGGGTATTGTGTATCAGGGCATATGCGCTAATTGTGGTGGCAACCCTACTGGAGTACCCAGTTTCCCTACTACACCTGGAGTATATTCACCTACTATGCCAAGCCCAAACTGCAATCAGGCGGGTTTAAAAATAGCCTTTAATATTGGGCCTGTAGATGTGAATATAAATGCAGGACCAAGCCTTAGTGGTTGTGCACCGCTGACTGTAAACTTTACTAATGCTACAACCAACGCCCTATCATATGTGTGGAACTTTGGCGATGGCAGTGCACCAGTAACATCTTTTGCCCCTTCGCATACCTTTACTGCAGCAGGCACTTTTACTGTTACTCTTGCCGCTGCAAACTCTAGTGCTTGTTTCAAAACTGACGATACCGCATACCTAGTTATACATGTGGACACGAATAAAATAACACCTGATTTTAGCTACTCTGTGCTAGATAGCTGCAATCCTTATATTGTATCATTCACCAACATATCAACCACCACGGTGAGCCCCGGCACACCAACATATACTTGGCTATTGGGAGATGGGAACACCTATAGTGGCACAACACCTCCAAATCATAATTACCCAGACACTGGCAGATACACAGTAACGCTTATAATGGCACAAACTGGCGCATGCAAAACCCCTGATACAATTCAGAAAGATATAAGAATATATAGTAGTAGAGTTGGTGCAAGTTTTGACATACCTGATTCTCTATGCCTCGGTCAGGCATTTTCCCCTACAGGTGGAGCCACTAATGCATCTGGCGTTAGGTGGATATTTAGCGACACATCATCATCATCTGCTACCAACCCCACCTATCTATATGGAGCTCCTGGCACATACACTGTAACATTAGTGGCAAGTAATGAAGGCACCTGCAATGGTGCAGACACAGCAACTCATGTCATAACTATATTACCTGCACCTACAGCAGCTTTTAACTTTACGCCAGTGAGAGCAGAAGCTAACAAGCCTACAACATTCAAGAATCTGTCGCTAAATGCAACAAGGTATAACTGGGATTTTGGCGATGGCTCGCAAAGCGAAGAAATAGACCCAGTACATCAGTTTAACAGAACTGGGGAATATAATGTATGCCTAACGGCATATAACAATAGCAATTGCCCATCGAAAGTGTGTAAAAAAGTACCTGCTGAGGTAGTACCACAACTAGGCATACCTACTGGTTTTAGCCCTAATGGAGATGGACAAAACGACATATTATACGTTAGAGGAGCTGCTATTAAGACCATGGACCTAAAAATCTATAATAGATGGGGACAGCTAATCTTCCAAACAAATACTCAGGAGGTGGGCTGGGACGGCACCTATAATGGACAACCACAACCTATGGAAGCATATGGATATGTGCTAACAGCAACCTTTATTGATGGAACCAATAGAACGTTGAAAGGCAATATTACATTACTACGATGAGGCTGATAAGGAAGATTATATCGATGTTTGTAGTAGGCTGTTGTAGCACATTGTCTGCTATAGGCCAAAGTGTGCATCTGTCTCAATTTTATAATGCACCGCAGCTAATAACACCCGCCAATACAGGATTGATGCCTGATCATGATTTCAGACTAGGGCTCAACTATCGCAATCAATGGTCGGCATTACCAGTTCCTTACAATACGTTTTCGGGATGGGGAGACCTAAAAATAGGTGGCAACAAAGACAATGACCATAACAACTGGCTAGGGCTAGGGCTAACTGTATATACTGACAAAGCAGGAGATGGACATTTGGCATTGAATCAGTTTCAGGGGAACATTGCCTATCATCTACAAACGAGCAATACATTTATGCTATCAGTAGGGCTATCGGCTGCCAATGTAACAAGGAGTGTAGATTTTAACCGACTTACCTATGATGCACAATGGAATGGCACCGCTTTTAATGCCGACTTAGCATCTGGAGAGCAAAGCACTGGGCTAGTACGTAGCAAGTATATGACAGTAGGTGCAGGTGTAAACTTCTCTTACTTTCCGAATGAAAATGTTTATTTGAAATTGGGCGGTGCAGTAATGAATGTGAATAAGCCTATAGAGACCTTATTAGACAATAATGAAAATCAAATAGGCATAAGACCAATAGGCACGCTTGATGTAACAGTTCGTGCCAGTGAACTGGTGATACTAAACCCTTCGGTGTACTTTACTACACAAAATGGGGCAAGAGAGCTAGTACCAGGCATGCAATTAAGAACAGTAATATCTGGCACAGCAAGAAACACTACACCGATTGAGCTATTTGCAGGTGGATATTTACGGCTCAATGACGCAGCAATCTTCTTGCTTGGGATGCAAGCAGGACCGGTGCAGGTGGCTATGAGCTATGATATGACCGTATCAAGCTTATCGCCTTATAATGCATCTTATGGAGCAATGGAGGTATCTCTAATATTCCAAGGATCTTATGGCAAGAATAGGGAAAACCTGACTAGAAGCTATACCTGCCCACGATTTAACTAAATAAAAAGGACTGTAAATAATATGAAGCCCCATATCGCTGAGATATGGGGCTTCATAATTATAAATAGTATAGTAAAATCTACTAGAACTCTACA
The DNA here is from genome assembly GCA_943367855.1 of Asaia bogorensis. Lineage (GTDB taxonomy): Bacteria > Bacteroidota > Bacteroidia > Chitinophagales > Chitinophagaceae > Nemorincola. Next base: position 7,308 of record CALRKH020000059.1, read on the forward strand.
GCAGTGGCCCCTTCAATAAGGACACTAACATTGTTGTTAAGTACTTCCACAAAACCAGCAGCAATTTCATACACTTCAGCTGTGTTTTGATTTTTGTCTTTAATCACTTTCATTTTGCCTTTGCCCAATGAAGCGATGAGCGGAGCGTGTTTTTCGAGTATTTCGAATGAGCCATTAGTGCCAGGCAACTGAATGCCATATACTTTGCCACTGTATACTTTGTGCTCCGGTGTTAAAATTTCCAAGTTCATTGTGTCAATTCTGGTTGGAGATAATTGAATAGTGATTCTTGTGCAGATCTATTAAAGAGCAGTGAGCGGAAAGGCCGCTCACTGCTCAGAATTGATTTAGTTTTTAGCTTGTTCCATCAGCTTTTTACCCTTAGCCATAGCATCTTCAATATTCCCTACAAGGTTGAAGGCTGCTTCAGGATATTCATCTACCTCACCATCCATAATCATATTGAAACCACGGATAGTTTCTTCGATAGGTACAAGTACACCCTTAAGACCAGTAAAGGCTTCTGCCACGTGGAATGGCTGAGAAAGGAAACGTTGTACTTTACGTGCACGAGAAACGGTCATTTTATCTTCTTCGCTCAACTCATCCATACCAAGGATAGCAATGATATCCTGAAGTTCTTTGTAGCGTTGTAATATACTTTTAACGCGGTTGGCACAAGCATAGTGTGCCTCACCAACGATAGCTGGTGAAAGAATACGTGATGTAGATTCAAGTGGGTTAACCGCTGGATAGATACCAAGGTCAGCAATTTTACGATCCAATACCGTTGTCGCATCAAGGTGGGCAAAGGTAGTAGCTGGAGCCGGATCGGTAAGGTCATCCGCTGGTACATATACCGCTTGTACAGAGGTAATAGAACCGTTCTTAGTAGAGGTTATACGTTCTTGCATCAGACCCATCTCTGTTGCTAGTGTAGGCTGATAACCCACGGCTGAAGGCATACGACCCAAAAGGGCAGACACTTCTGAACCTGCCTGTGTGAAACGGAAGATATTATCAACGAAGAATAGGATATCTTTTCCTTTGCCGCTTCCATCACCATCGCGGAAATACTCAGCAATTGTTAGACCAGAAAGGGCAACACGAGCACGTGCACCTGGAGGTTCGTTCATTTGACCGAAAACGAAAGTAGCTTTACTGTCTTTAAGTTCGTTCATATCAACAGAGCTCAAATCCCAGCCACCTTCTTCCATGCTATGAATGAATTTTTTACCGTATTTAACGATACCAGCTTCAATCATTTCACGCATTAAGTCATTACCCTCACGTGTACGCTCACCCACACCAGCAAACACTGATAAACCAGCATATGCTTTGGCGATATTGTTGATAAGTTCTTGAATCAATACAGTTTTACCTACACCGGCACCACCGAAAAGACCAATTTTACCACCTTTAGCATAAGGCTCAATAAGGTCGATAACTTTGATACCTGTAAACAATACCTCAGATGAGGTACTTAAGTTTTCAAACAATGGTGGTTTAGCGTGTATGGGGCGACCGTTAGTTTTGTCGGGAGCAGCCAGACCATCGATTGCATCGCCAGTAACGTTGAAAAGACGACCATTGATTTGATCACCTATTGGCATTGCAATTGCTTTACCTGTATCAACAACTGCTGCACCACGAACGAGACCTTCTGTTCCGTCCATGGCTACTGCGCGCACGCTATCTTCACCTAAGTGCTGTTGCACTTCGAGAACAAGTTTGTCGCCATTTTCGCGTGTTAGCTCCAACGCATTGAATATTTCAGGCAGCTTGCTGTTGCCGCCAAAATAAACGTCCACAACAGGCCCGATGATTTGTTTGATTTTACCAACGTTTGGCATAAGTACTAGTTATATTATTATTAAGCGCTATGAAATTTTGCGCAAAGGTAGGATTATACTGTCTAAAGTAAAAATACAAACTCAAAAAAGCCGAGAAGTTATCAACATATATAGCTATCAGTGTGCAAAAAGATTGTCGCAATTCAATAAATAGAGAATAATAATAACACAAAGAGCCTATTAAAATCAAAAAGCCAACAAACTTAAAACTACCATTTTAAGTAGATTCACTAACTGAAATGTACATTTCGCTAATTGTGAAATACTGTAAGTCTCTATAGTGCATAATCTTGCATCGGTTAATCGGAAAGATTATACCATTGGGGAGAATTAAAAATGTTGATAGGCCCCTGCAAGCGAATCCCTTTCCAGGGATTCGCTGACAGCAGGGTTTTTGTGGATATAATCTACTCTACTGCCCTGTTTAAAAAATCTACGAAAGGCTTCATTACCTGAATTGCATCTAAAATTGATTTCTGTACTTTTTTATTGGTCATTGTATCATCAGCTAATGACTGACCAACAGTAAAGCTCTTGAGCTTTAAATAATGAATTGCCGGGTTATCTTCGGCATATCCCTTTGGCAACTTCTGCAATCTCTCCCCTTCTATGTCACCAAATAGCTTTATAAACTTTTTATCTTCTACAATTTTCCTAAAATCATCAAACCCATAATCTATCTCCTGCCTTATAGCCTTTAGCAACTTTCCTTCAGGCATCCATATACCACCACCTATAAAACTTGCACCTGGCTGAATGTGGAGGTAGTAACCTGCACCCATAGCCTTTCTTCCCCCAGCCATAAAACCAACACCAAAATTAGTTTTATAGGGCGATTTATCTTTAGAAAAACGCACATCTCTATAGATGCGCATAACACAATCTTTAGCTTTATGATTGACAAAAGCTGAATCTTCCTCTGCTAGTAGCACCAAAACATCAGCTACCAAGTGCTCAACATCTTCTTTGGCAGCCAAAAAGCTTTGTTTATTTTCATCAAACCAAGGTTTATTATTGTTTTCTGCCAAAGAAGCCAAAAATCTCAATGTGTTTTGTTGAAGCATACCCATTATTTGTAGTATAACAAAGCTAAGTGGACAATGAATAATTATCAAATGGAATTTAGAGAAACAGAAATGAGATAACAGCTAGGTATTTGCTCAAAATATTGACAATAGGCCGTAAGTTTACACCAATGAAAATTGCAATAATAGGAGCTGGAGCAGCAGGATGTTTTGCAGCGGCAAACATTGCCAACAGTTCTGGTGTGGAGCTTGCAGTTTTTGAAAAAACAGGCAAGGCACTACAGAAAGTAAAAGTTTCGGGAGGAGGACGCTGCAATGTTACACACCACTTGTATGATGTGCCAAGTCTTTTAGAAAAGTATCCAAGAGGTAAAGCGCTCTTAAAAAAGACGCTGTACCAATTTGGGCCTTCAGACACTGTAGCTTGGTTTGAAAAAAGAGGCGTGCGCATAAAAGCCGAAGCTGACGGCAGAATGTTTCCGACTACGGACGATTCGCAAACAATTATAGACTGCCTGTGGCAAGCTATGATGCGCAATAAAGTGAATGTATTTTACCACAAGAACCTAAAGAAGATAACACCAATTAACGATAATCAACTAAGACTACTATTTGATGATGGAAGTCAATATGATGCCGACGCTGTGGTATTAAGTATGGGAGGCAACCATAAGCCTGAGCAAAACAAATGGCTAGCAGATATGGGACACACTATAGCACCTTCTCTACCCTCTCTTTTTACATTCAATATGCCCGGCAATGATATTACCCAACTAATGGGTGTTACCGTAGCTGATGTTACAGTGAAAATAGCTGGCACCAAATGGACCCAACAAGGACCATTACTGATAACCCATTGGGGAATGAGCGGCCCCGCAATATTAAAGACATCGGCCTATGCAGCTAAAGACCTAGCGGCATGCAATTACCACTTCAATATTCTGATAAACTGGCTGGGAAACACAACAGATGAAGAGCTAAAAGAGCTATTAGTGCAACAGAGACAACAACATGGAAGCACTACTGTGAAGCAAAGAAACCCAACAACACTGCCCAAACGACTATGGGACTACTTAACTACTAAGTGCGACATCAATGAAAACATGAAGTGGGGAGAATTAACAGCAAGTGCTCAACGCAAATTAATTGAACATCTATTACGCCACAACCACCAGGTAAAAGGCAAAACAACATTTAAAGAAGAATTTGTGACATGCGGAGGAGTGGCGCTAAGCGATATAGATGCCAACACTATGGAAAGCAAAAAAGTTAAAGGACTTTATCTTGCTGGCGAGCTAATAGATGTAGATGGAGTGACCGGAGGATTTAACTTTCAACATGCTTGGAGTAGTGGCTATGCTGCTGCAAAAGCAATAAGCAAACTAATAGAAGAAAGAAATAACAATAAAATCGAGAACACTAAACCTGACTAAAAATGATAGTATACAACGTAACCGTAAAAGTGAATAATAGTGTGGTAGATAAATGGGTGAAATGGATGCTGGAAGAACACATGCCAGACCTGAAAAACACAGGGTTGTTTACCGACTACAGACTGTGCAGACTATTAGAGCAAGATGACACAGAAGGCGTCACATTCTCTGCTCAATATACCTGCAGCAACATGGAAGATTATAATACCTACATAGACAAATATGCTACAACAATGCGAGATAAGGCTTTCAAGCAATTTGGCAACAATTTTGTAGCTTTCAGAACAGTGATGGAGGTGCTGTAGAATAACATGAAGTACAATAAAACCTTAGCGATACTTTAGTGGAGCAATAAGCAAATCACGAACGGACACTGGTAAATATATCAAAAAACACCCTAAAATAGCCAAAAAAACCAAAAAACTAGTGAAAGGTGCTACAGGCAAGGGTTTTGTAAGAAAAAAATGTGGCAAGGAAATTTGGTACTGTGTTAAACCTAAGTATATTTGTTCTATTCCAAAATTTATCATTTTACAACAAAAACGAACAGTTATGAACAAAGCTGAATTAATTGACAAAATTTCTAAAGATGCAGGCCTTACCAAAGTGCAGGCAAATGAAGCTCTTGATTCATTTACCTCCACTGTTGTAGCTACACTCAAAAAGGGTGGACGTGTTACACTAGTGGGCTTTGGCACATTCTCTGTATCTGAGCGTTCAGCTCGCAATGGCCGTAATCCTCAAACAGGAGCGGTGATAAAAATAAAAGCTCGCAAAGTTCCTAAATTCAAGGCTGGTAAAGAATTTGCAACTAAGATTAGTAGCAAAAAATAGTAGTAACCAGCACTGTAACAAATAATAATGGCGCCAAAGGCGCCATTATTATTTATACCTAAATTACTTCTAAAACTATATACCTACACGCAATTTTGCAATGTCGCTCAAACGCTTTTCGGCAACGTGCATAGCTGCAAGCTGTGTGTGTATTTTTTGTTCTTCGGCTAAAGTATATATCTGCAAAGTGCGATCGTAAATTTTTGCAACCGTGTTCATAGCACGCTCCCGATTATAACCATCTATCTCTATGCTGATATTGATGATGCCACCTGCATTGATTAAGAAATCTGGAGCATATAAGATACCCTTCTCTACCAGCATAGGACCATGTACGTTTTCATCAGCTAATTGGTTGTTGGCTCCACCAGCTATTACCGGGCATTTCATTTTATTGATACTTTCAGTATTTACAGTAGCACCTAGCGCACAAGGAGCATAAATATCCATCTCCATATCAAACATTGTTTCGCTTGGTATGATTTCAATAGAAGGATACTTTGCTTTTACCTCTTTTAGCTTTGCTTCATTAATATCGCAAGTGTATACTTTAGCACCTTCTTCTACCAAATACCCCATAAGATATTGGCCAACATTGCCGGCACCTTGCACAACTATTTTCTTTCCTGTCAGCACATCCGTTCCGAAAGCTTTTTTAGCAGACGCCTTCATACCCATATACACACCATAAGCTGTTACAGGAGAAGGATCTCCACTGCCACCCATATATTCTGGCTTGCCCGTTACAAACTTGGTTTCCATACCTATATACTCCATGTCCATCTTAGATGTATTAACATCTTCGGCAGTAATGTACTTGCCATTCAAGCTATTGACAAATTTGCCATATCTGCGCCAAAACGCTTCTGTTTTCAACTTAGAAGCATCGCCTATGAGCACAGCTTTGCCACCACCCAAATTGAGGCCGCTAATAGCCGACTTGTAGGTCATACCACGGCTTAGACGCAAAGCATCCACCATGGCCTCGTCATATGTACTATAGTTCCACACACGTGTGCCGCCCAATGATGGCCCCAGCGTAGTGTTGTGTATGGCAATTATGGCGTTAAGGCCTGTGTGGGGGTCTTGGCAGAAAACTACCTGCTCGTGCCCCATTTGCTGCATCAGTTCTAATACAGATTGTTGCATAGTGTAAAAAATGAGGTGCAAACCTAAGTAATTTGATTTAGAACTGTAACCAAGTGGTATGATTATAACAACATTGCAACAGGAATTGGTGTGTAGAAATGGTAGATATTAGTGCTGCAAACCGTACATTTATGTGCACAACCAAAAAGAAAATGAGGAATTTACTACTTGCCCTACTTGCAGGACTATCCAGTGCAGTATATGCACAAGACAACCCAAAAGCTGACTCAATATGGATGTATAAAAACTACACCAAAAGAGAAGTATATATACCCATGAGAGATGGACAAAGACTATATACTGCCATCTATGAGCCTAAAGACAAAAAGAGCCAGCACCCTATCATTATCAATCGCACACCATACGCTATAGCTCCTTATGGGAAAGACAAGTTCAAGGCGTTTTGGAATACACACTATATGACCTACCTGAAAAAGAACTACATATACGTGCTACAGGATGTGCGGGGCAGAATGATGAGTGAAGGTAGCTTTGTAGATGTACGCCCATACCTACCCGCAAAACAAGGTGCGGATATAGACGAGGCTAGCGACACTTATGATGCTATAGACTGGCTTATAAAAAACACCAGCAACAACAATGGCCGAGTAGGTATATATGGTATATCGTACCCTGGTTTTTACGCTACCATGGGTGCACTAAGCCAACACCCTGCTATGAAAGCTGCAAGCCCACAAGCTCCCGTTACCGACTGGTGGCTAGGCGACGACTTTCATCATAATGGAGCGTTTATGGAAATGGATGCCTTCAATTTCTACAGCATCTTTGGCAAACCAAGACCAAAGCCAACATCAGAATGGGGAAGTGGTTTTAAATACCCAATTAAAGATAATTACTCCTTTTACCTACAAACAGGCGCTCTCAAAAATCTAGCCAAGCTGATGGGTGATTCAATAGCTTTTTGGAAAGACTTATACAATCACCCCAACTATGACGAATGGTGGCAAGAGCGTAATGCCAGAAAATATGTAGGGCAGATACCAAGCAGTGTAGCAACACTAGTTGTAGGAGGGCTGTATGATGCTGAGGACTGCTATGGTGCTTGGGAATTATATAAAGCAATAGAACGAAAAGCAAAAAATGACAATAAACTAGTAATGGGGCCATGGAGTCATGGAGGTTGGGCAAGAGGTAATGGAGACCACCTGGGCAATGTGCGATTTGGAAGCAAAACTGCCAAATGGTATCAGCAAAATATAGAAATACCTTTTTTTGAGTATCATCTAAATGGCAAAGGAACAGGAAACAATCTTGCAGAAGCAAATGTATTCTTTAGTGGAGAAAATAATTGGCACACCTATGGACAATGGCCTCCAGCCAACAGCAGACCAACAGCATATTACCTAAACACCAGCGGTATACTAAGCCAACAAAATAGCAGTAAAAGCGACTATCGCCAATATATAAGCGACCCTCAGAAACCAGTTCCATACACTGAAGACGTGCACCAAAGACGCACAAACGAATACATGACAGACGACCAAAGATTTGCTAGCAGAAGGCCAGACGTGCTCACCTACACCACATATACACTACAAGAAGATGTAACGCTGGGAGGCAAACTAACAGCACAATTATATGCTAGTGTTTCAAGCACTGATGCCGACTTTATAGTGAAGCTGATTGATGTGTTTCCTGACGATTTTGGATACATAGACTCAGTAGATGGAGCCGGCAATGGAAAGACCTACATGATGGAAGGTTACCAAATGTTGGTGCGTGGCGAGGTAATGAGGGGCAGGTATAGAAATAGTTTCAGAATTCCCGAAGCTTTTGTGCCAGGGAGAATTGAAGAAGTATCTTTTGCTTTGCCTGATGTGGCACATACCTTTAAAAAAGGGCATAAAATAATGATACAAGTGCAGAGTAGTTGGTTCCCGTTGGTAGACCGAAACCCTCAACAATTTGTGAATATTTACACATGCGACGACAAAGACTTTGTGCCGGCAACTGTTCGCATCTACTGCAACAATAAATACCCAAGCAATGTGGAGCTACCGGTGTTGAAATAAGGTGTATAACTAAGAATCATTAACATATTTACTGCGTGTAGCAACGGTTAATATTTGGTAATTTTATGAACATGAATAGTAGCAAAAAAAACTTGTTGGTTTTTGGAGGAGGAATACTACTAGGAGCAGCAGTTGTTACAGGTATTGCGTTAAAAAAGCCAGACCCTTCAACTATGCCTGTAGAGATGTCGAGCGAAGGTCGACCTATGTATAAATGGCATGCACCTGCACTTCCATCAAAGCTAGATTTTTGCGGAGAAGAGGTACCATTACATCAATGGGAAGTAAAAGAAAAACTGGACAGAGAAGTGTTGGTAAATAGCTACTTGCACGGCACGCAACTGCTAACGCTAAAGTTATCGGGACGCTACTTCCCAATAATAGAAGAGCGATTGAAGGCCAACGGTGTACCTGACGACTTAAAATATATTTGTGTAGCAGAGAGTGCATTAAACCAAAATGCATGGTCGGGAGTAGGTGCTGCAAGTTTTTGGCAATTCATGAAGGATACTGGCCCAAGATATGGATTAGAAATTTCGGATGAAGTAGATGAACGATTTAACGTAGTAAAAGCTACTGATGCTGCATGTATGTACCTGAAAGATGCTTATGCCAAATTTGGAAGTTGGACAGCAGCAGCAGCAGCATACAACTGTGGGATGGCTGGTTTTGCCAAACAAGCAGAATTTCAGCGGTCACAGAACTACTATGATCTTATATTTCCTGAAGAGACAAACAGGTATGTGTTCAGAATTTTGGCTTTAAAACACTTATTATCCAACGCAAAGAGAATGGGGCTGGTTATAGAGCAAGAAGAAGCGTTTAAACCACTAAAAGCAAAAACAGTAATTGCAGATAAGACAATAGATAATTTAGCTCAGTTTGCAGCCGACAATGGCACCAACTACAAAATGCTGAAGATATATAACCCTTGGCTAAGAGCACACAAACTAACAGTGAAACCCGGCAAGACGTACAACATACAATTGCCCGATAATGGAGGATAAACAAGGCAATCCAATATCTTATGAACAAAGCTAGTACCAGCGCGCGCAATAGTCTGCGTAATAAAATAGCAGGGTTTGCCCTGTTAATACCAGCTACAGCATTGTTCTATACACTCAACAAACCTATTGGCGATTTACCTCCTCTAGGAAAGTTATTAGATCCATATAAAGGCTGCATGGCTAATGCCGAGGCCACCAGAATAGCTCAGCATAAAATACTAAATATACCAGGGGTCAAAAAAGAAGTAATAGTAACGTTCGACGACCAACTAACACCACATATACAAGCTCAAAATGAACATGACCTTTTTGTAGCACAAGGGTATCTGCACGCTTACTACAGACTTTGGCAAATGGATATGCAAGTGCGGGCTGCTGCTGGCCAACTAAGCGAAGTAGCCGGCATTAAAGCTCTAGCATATGACAAGCGCCAGCGTAGAAAAGGTATGATTTATGCTGCTGAACAGTCCTTAGCTGCTGCTGAAAAAGATGAACGATCTAAACTGATGATGGATGCTTACACTAAGGGTGTGAATGCATACATTCAGCAGCTAAATTACAGACAACTACCAGTTGAGTACAAGCTAATGAATTTTGTGCCAGAAGTCTGGAGCAACCTCAAGACCTGCCTCATTTTAAAACTAATGGCAGATGACCTAACTGGTCTATCAGACGATATTGCACACTCATATCTGGTAGCATTGATAGGGCGCACTCAGTTCGACTATCTATTTCCGAATAGAATCAACGGCAGCACACCTGTGATACCAACTAATAGCCCACATATACCAGCAAGTCTGGCAATACCTCAATCACCTGCCGATAGTATCGCATTTCCCCATTATACCATGGCAGACTTTACAGAGGCTGGCGAAAGTGGCAAAGGCAGTAACAACTGGGCAGTGGCAGGTAGCCGAACTAATAGTGGCGCACCCATATTATGCAATGACCCACACCTGTCGCTCAATTTGCCCGCCTTATGGTATAAGGTGCAATTACAGTGCCCTGGCATGAATGTATATGGAGTATCATTGCCAGGCACACCTTGCGTAGTCATTGGGTTTAATGAACAAATTGCATGGGGACTTACCAATAATTATAGGGACGTAAAAGACTATTACGAAATAGAGCGATTATCAGACAAGAGCAATCAATATCGAGTTTCCAAAGGCATATTTTCGTTCAATAAACGAGCAGAAGTCATCAAAATTAAGAATCAAACCAGCATAACAGATACTGTACTGTATACAATACATGGTCCTATATTGTACGATAGCATGAATCAAGACAATAGCCGCATGCGAAAAATAATAGCTGTGCGCTGGATGGGACACAATGGCAGCAATGAGCTACTAGCCATCAATTTACTAGCTAAAGCCGCCAACTATGATGCTTACAAAAATGCAATAAGCCACTTTGACTGCCCCGCACAAAACATGCTCTATGCTGACAAAAAAGGCAATATAGCCTTATGGGGGCAAGGTAAATTTGTGAATAAATGGAAGCATCAAGGCAACTTCTTAATGAATGGGAATGATAGTGCCACACTATGGGGTAGCTACATTCCTTTTGAAGAAAATCCACACATATTCAATCCTTCCAGCGGATACTTGGCATCGGCCAATCAATGCGTTACTGACACTAGCTACCCTTACTGGTACAATGGCAGTTTTACCGAATGGCGAGCTTGGCGCATCAACCAGATCTTGTCCAAAGGCAGCAAAATCAGTATAGCAGAAATGTTTGCGTTACAAAATGACAACTACTCTGTATTGGCATCAAGAGCTTTACCTATCATGCTGGCAAACACTAGCGACAAAACAGATCCATTCGTTGAAGAACTACGTAAATGGGATTACCGACTAGAAGCGAACAGTAAGGCTGCAACTTCTTTTCAAATATGGTGGTATCATCTTCATATAGATATTTGGAAAGATGACTTGCCATCTGTTCCTGGACACCTGCAGCCAAGTAGCGAACGAACCGTGGAACTAATGGAAAAAGACACTACCCTAGCCTATTACGATAACCTCTGCACCAAAGATGTAAGAGAGAATCTAAGGGGCATAATTGCCAAAAGCTATATTGAAACTAAAGATAGTCTGAGGCGACTATTAAAAATAAACTCTGGACAATGGTACGCTGTTAAAAATACTTCATTAAAACATTTAGCTAAGCTAGAACCGTTTAGTATAAATGGATTGGTGACTGGAGGATGGGGTAACACAGTAAATGCTATGAAAGGCAATCATGGACCTTCTTGGCGCATGGTGGTAGAAATGGGCAATGATATAGTTGCTTGGGGTATATATCCAGGCGGACAATCAGGCAACCCTGGCAGTAAGTATTATACCAACTATGCTTCAGACTGGGCCAATGGACAGTATCATCAATTATACTTTACAACCAACAATAAACCACTACCAGCAAACAAAACTGTAAGTATGTGGACAATAAAAGGAAAATGAAAAAATTTCTGCTCATAGCGGGCATTATATGTGTAGTCTCCTCTGCTACTGGCCTATGGCTGCCATGGTGGTCGCCAGCTGTTATAGCACTTATAACATGCATGCTACTTGCACCCAAAAACAGTGTAGGGTTTGCCGCTGGCACCGTAGGTGTAGGGCTAGCATGGCTTTTAGCTGCCAGCATACAAGACCTAAATAACGAACACATCCTATCTACTAAAATGGCTGCTTTATTCCAACTACCCAGTAGCTCATGGTTTATAATTGTCACCATGTTATTGGGTTCTACTATAGGCGGCATAGGTGGCTGGATAGGAAGTCTACTAAGTGCAAGGAAATAAGTAATGAAATTAACCTACCTTTGTAGCGGTGCCAAACCTCGAGGCTGCAAAGGGTAATAATCTGTTTTGCAGCACAAAGCTCCGATGAAAATCGGGGCTTTTTCATTTATATTCTACCCCAATAGCATATAAAATAGCGAGCGCCGACCTGAAAAGATCGGCGCTCTTGCTATACTTTAAAACCAATTATCTGTTCGAAAGGGTTATCGAAGTAGGGTTATATTGCCTGTATGAGATTCTTTTTGTCCGTCTTTGAACTGTGCTTTTATTTCATACACATAGACACCTTCGGGCTGTGGTACTCCGTTAAAGTTTCCATCCCATCCACGACCTTCCAAAGCATTAGAAGTAAATACTAATTGTCCCCAACGGTTGTAGATATTGATGCTAAACTGTATCAAACCACGGCTAAGTTGTGCACGAGGGAAGAAGAAATCGTTCATACCATCTCCGTTTGGTGTGAAGATGTTGGGTATGTCTATGAAACAATCATTCTTCACTATCACAGAGTCTGTAGTTTCGCAACCATTAATAGATGCCGTAGCACGGTATATGCCTGGAGCTAATACATTAATAGAAGGCGTTTTTTCTCCAGTATTCCACAACCATGTAGCCGATGCTCCAAAAGTATTAAGATTGCGTGGCAACAAAGTAATAGCCTCGCTTCCCGGACAAATAGTAGTATCACCTCCTAACTCAAATGAGGCATATGGGAATATACTAATTGTGCGACTCATCACAGTATCAGGACAATAATTGTAATAAGCTGATGCAGAAACAGTGAATGTACCCCAAGTATTGAATGCATGTTTCACCGGATTGACATCTATAATACTATCCATGTCTGTAAACTTGACCGTAATGCGCTCTAAACCTTCTCCCATATTATTGCCTGTGAACGTGACATAGGTGCCACCACATGCTATAGTATCTGTCATTAGCAACTGTGGACGAGGATACTCCCATACCCTCACGGTTACAGCACTTCTACCACTTGTACATCCTTCGGCCGAAGTTTGTGTAGCATACCATGTTGTTGTAGCTTTTGAGTTGGTAGCAGGAACTGGTGCCGCAGCCGAGCCTACACCTCCTGTCGCTTCATTATACCATGTAAGGTTGGTACCAATAC
>CALRKH020000060.1:0-20544 GCA_943367855.1 Asaia bogorensis
AATCGAGATGACCGGATAATGGGTGTGCTCCACTGGTTTCTATATGTATCCGAAATCCAGCTTGATGCAGTGCATCGCAAAGAGGAGAAAGTTGATGCATAGCTGGCTCACCACCAGTAATAACAGCTAAACGACCTGAATAGGAAGCTGCGATATTCGCAATTTCCAAATTGGTCATTTGTGGGTGAATGGATGCATCCCAACTTTCTTTGACATCGCACCATACACAACCTACGTCGCAACCGCCAAGTCTTATGAAGTAAGCCGCACAACCAGTATACACACCTTCTCCCTGAAGGGTATAGAAGTGCTCCATTACTGGATAAGATGCAATTTGCAAATCACTATGTATTATAACGTTATTGGACACGCAATTAAGCTTTACGCATTTTAGCTGCCAGAAGAGTGTTTTTCATAAGTCCACAAATGGTCATTAATCCTACACCTTTGGGAACTGGGGTAATGTAACTAGTAAGCGGGGCTACGTTATCAAAGTCAACATCTCCAACGAGGCGGCTGCCACTTTTCTTTGTGGCATCGTCAATGCGATTGATGCCAACATCAATAATAATGGCCCCTGGTTTAACCATATCCGCAGTTACATACTTAGGTCGGCCAATAGCTGCAACTATAATATCGGCTGTTTTGGTTATATCAGCAAGGTTTTTAGTTTTAGAATGGCACATAGTTACTGTTGCGTTGCCAGGATTAGCTGCACGGCTCATAAGAATAGTCATTGGAGTTCCTACAATATTACTTCGCCCTATTACGACACAATGCATGCCAGAAGTATCGATCTTGTAGTACTCAAGCATAAGCATGATGCCATAAGGGGTAGCAGGTAAGAAGGTAGGTTGTCCCAACAGCATACGACCTTGTGATATAGGATGGAAGCCATCAACATCCTTGCTCGGATCTATTGCGTTAATAATAGAGTCGGGCGATATGTGTTGAGGTAAGGGTAGCTGAACTAATATGCCATCTACGACATTATTGTGGTTGAGTTGCTGTACTTGGACTATGAGGTCGGCCTCACTGATATCGGCAGGTAGACGAAGTAGTGTGGAGTCAAAGCCAAGCTCTTCGCAATGTTTTACTTTAGAACCAACATATGCTTCGCTAGCAGGGTTGTTGCCCACAAGGATAGCTGCCAGGTGTGGTTTTTTGCCGCCTGCATCTTCCCATGCTGCTCGCTCTAATTTGATTTGTTCTTTTATGTGACCCGAAACGAGTACTCCGTCCAATAGTTGCATAGTGCAAATTTAGTAATCTGCGGAAGATAACTAAAATATGGACGATGATTAAATTAATCTATAAAATACACGATGCCCCACTCTAAATTATCAGAGTGGGGGCTATAACAATGACTATTTTTTAAGTTCGTCTATTTAGTAGTAGGTAGTTTGGCATGCTCCCATTGCGTAATGCCTCCATCCATGTTATAAACTTCCTGAAAGCCTAATTCGTCCATTTTCTGTGCAGCATTGGCACTACGACCACCAGAGCGACAATATACCATGACAGGCTTTGTTTTATCAAGCATAGCTAGTTGTTGCTCGAAGTTGGAAGTGCGAATATTGATATTTTTCGAATTAGCTAAGTGACCTTCATTGTACTCCTCGGGAGTACGTACGTCGATTATTTGTACGTCTTTAAGTTGATTGAGCTTAGTCTGAAAATCTATGACATTAACAGTTGTGTTGATGCGCCCATCGGCTGTTCTGCCATTTTGTGCCATTCCTTGGCAACCTGCGATGAGATGTAATGCAGTTAGCAGAACAAATAGTAGTCTGAAATTCATTTTTAGTTGATTTTATATTGATGTTCTAAAGTGCTGTTTTTCCAATGTTTATAACCGCCTGATAGATTTTTAACATGATTGTAGCCACTTTGGCTAAGAATACGCTGAGCAAGGTAGCCTCTCATACCTGCCTCGCAATAGACATAAATTGGTGAGTTGGTAGGAATCTCGTGTAGTCGTTCTCTAATCTCATCGATAGGTATATTGATAGCATAAGGTATGCATCCTGCCTCAAACTCTTCTTTTGTACGTACATCTATAAGTTGAGTATCTGCAGGTGGGTTGTTTGCTTCTTGCCAATAATAAACCTGAAGATTATCTAGTAAAATGTTTTCAGCTACAAATGCAGCCATATTTACTGGGTCTTTTGCCGAAGAATAAGGTGGGGCATATGCATGTTCGAATGTTGCGAGTTCGTAAATTGTTTTTTGTTGTTGAATGAGCAGCGATAAAATATCTATGCGCTTATCTACGCCTTGTGCGCCAACTACCTGTGCTCCTAGTAAGCGGCCTGTATGTGGTGCAAATGCTAGCTGTATAGTAAGCTGCTGTGCGCCGGGGTAGTAGCCTGCATGTGATCCTCCATGAGTAATGGATACTATATGCTCTATATTTGCGGCATCTAGATGTTTAGCAGCCATACCTGCTGTAGCTGCTGTAAGGCCAAAAACTTGAACTATAGCGGTGTTGATAGCCCCTGTGTATTTTAGTGTATTGCCGCGTGCCACATTAGTAGCACAAATCCTTCCTTGTTTATTGGCAGGCCCAGCCAGATAAGTAGGCATAGACTTGCCAGATATAGGATTAGTATATTCAATAGCGTCGCCTACTGCATAGATATGCTCGTTGCTTGTTTGTAGATATTCGTTTACCCAAATAGCACCTGAAGGTCCAGTTCTTAATCCTGCAACTCTAGCCAGTTTTACATCAGGTCTTACGCCTATGGACAAGATAACTAACTGGGCTTGTAATTGATTGCCGTTATGTGTAGTTACTATTATGTTTTCATCTTGAGCTGCAAAGCTACTCACTGCTGTATTAGTAAGAAGTTTCACTCCTGCTTTTCGCATTTCTAGTTGCACTATAGCAGCCATTTCAAAATCTAGTGGGGCTAGTATTTGATTTCCCATTTCTACTACAGTAACATTTAGTCCTAAATTTTGAAGGTTTTCAGCCATCTCTAACCCTATAAAACCTGCACCAACCACTAAGACCTCTTTTATGTTGTTATGTGAAATGTGGTTTTTGATTTTATCAGTATCACCTACATTGCGTAGGGTAAGAATACCTGGCAGGTCAATACCTGGAAGAGGGGGGCGAACTGGTTCGGCCCCTGGGGATAGAATAAGCTTGTCGTAAGTTTCTTCGTAGATATGACCAGTTATTAAGTTTTTTGCAGTAACTTTCTTTTGCTGTGGGTTGATTGTGACTACTTCTGTGTTGGTGCGAATGTCAATAGCAAATCTTTGGTGAAATGCATTAGCAGTTTGTACAAAAAGCGCATCTCTTTGTTTAATTACATTGCCGATATAGTATGGCAGACCGCAGTTGGCATACGATATATGAGCACCTCGTTCGAAGAGTATTATTTCTGCTTTTTCTTGAAGCCTGCGCAAGCGTGCTGCTGCCGATGCTCCACCCGCAACGGCACCTACTATCAGATATTTCATTGATGATTATTAAACGGAGTGTTTGCTTATTATGTCTTTTAGATGGTTGGCTGGAATAACCCCAGATTGTCTCCAAAGCATTTGTCCATTTCGAAAAAGAATGAGTGTAGGTACGCCAGAAATATTATAATTAGAAGCTAAGTTCGGATTGCGGTCGACATCTATTTTTACAATTGTTGTTTCATTACCTACTGCATCTTTTACTTGTTTGAGTATAGGTCCCATCATACGGCAAGGTCCACACCACTCAGCACTAAAGTCTACAAGTACAGGTTTGTTACTGTTTATTAAGTCGTTGAACGATAAGTTTTCCATGTTTTATTATTTTATTTCTTCGAATGTAATTGATTCTGATTTGGTAAGGGGTTTTGGACTAGGAGTTTTACAGCCGTTGGAGGCACAGCATCCAGTATCTGTTACTGCTTGATAAAGAAAAAAAGCACCAAACATTCCTATCAACCAATCTTTGGTATCAAAAGCAGAGGCTAAAAAGAAAAGAGAAATACCTAGTCTTAGAAGGCGCATAAAGTGCCAATTATTAAGAAGGCGATATTTGAGGTTATTCATCGTTCGTACTTTTTAAGATTAAACCAGCTTCCACCATTGTAAACTTCTTCAAAGCCTGCATTTGAGAGTATAGATCTTGCAGAAGAACTTCTCATGCCAGATGCACAACAAGTAATGATCGGTTTGTCTTTTTTAAGTTTAGCAATCTGTCCGTTGAGATTTTGGAGCGGTATGTTTATCGAGCCTTTGATGTGGCCACCTGCATATTCGCCAGGTGTGCGTACATCTACTATAACACCGCCTCTGGCTATAACTGCCCCTAGGTCCACTTTAGGGCCACCACCGAATAGTTTTTTCAGTATACCTAGCATAGTCTTAGTTTTTATATTGATTTACAGTGAGCCAAGAACCGCCATTAATGCAATCTATCCCGTTTTGTTTAAGGAATTGAGTAGCTTGACCGCTACGACCTCCAGATGCACAACAAAGAACAATGTGTTGCATTTTTTTGAAGGCATCTAATTTGAAAGGAAGTTCATGCAAAGGGATGTTAATACTACCTTTTACATGATTAGTAGAGTACTCTTCAGGTGTTCTTACATCTACTATGGTAGCGTTTCCCGATTTTAGTGTTGCAATTAAGTCTGTCATTTTATGTTGTTTTTATTTGTTACTATTTTTTGTGTTTGGAGATTCTTTACGAAGTAGGCTAAAACTTAGTGCGCCAAGAAAGCTTCCGTATATGGTGCTCACATATGGGCTTGAGGTTATGGCACAACTGCCTGATGAGCAACCAACAAAATACCAATAGCTAAAGCCAGCTACTGCACCTGATACAATGCCCAAAAGCTCTAGTTTGAATTTAGCAACCATGATGTAGATTTTAATTTCTTACACAAAGTTGCGACGAGTAAAGTATGTGGTTTGGAACAAATGTTGGATAGTGCGTTGTTGAAATGTTAAACCCAATTTTGCTAATTTGTACAATACATAACTAGCCTATACGCTTGCAAGAGCGTAGTTTGGTTTTTGTAACATCGGTAGCATTTATTGTTTCTAGTTGCTAAGTAGCTCTATCGTATTCCGCCCAAGTTTGAGCAGATTTTTTTGTTCCATGGTGCGTAGAAGGCGGCTAATGGCTTCTCTGTGTGTATGAAGCTCGTCCGCAATATTTTGATGAGTAATAACAAGAGCGTTAGTGCCTACGGCAGCAGCTCGCTGCTGAAGGTAGTGCAATACTTGCTTATCCATGTTGCTAAATGCTATGAGATCAACAACCTGAAGAAGCTCTGCAAATCGTTGACCATAAGCATTGTTGATATAGGCTTTCCATTCGGGATATTTAAAAAGCTCTTCTACTAGGTTAACTGGAATTTGGAGTACTTCTGTATCTTCTTCAGCTATTGCTTTTACACTACTTTTTTTACGCCCCTGGCAGCAGTTGATAGCCATAGCGCAAGTTTGGCCAGGATATAAATGGTAGAGAAAAACTTCCTTACCTTCCTCATTTTGACGAACTATGCGTAGAACACCTTTGCGAACTATAGGAACAAAATGAATATCATCTCCAGGGCTGATAAGCACGGTGTCTTTATTGATTGTTTTAATTCTTGCGTAGGTGTCAAGTTCTTTCTGTAAGTGTACGTCAGTGAAAATGTTATAGCTGTTCATATGAAAAATTGCAGAAGAAGGCGAATAGGTTTGGAAAAGATTTGCTGTCAAAAGTGAATATACAAAATTAGTAAGCAATAGTTGTAAAGAAACTGGCAATATAACTTTTGAGAAGAACGTTTAACAAGGATTCAGAAAGGTGTAACTTTAACTAAAGAATTGGATAGTGCGATGCGTAAGTTAATGTTTGTTGTAACTGTTATGATATATATAAGTATTGCTGGATGCACTTCTTGTAACAATAAGAAGCCAACTACACCCCAGCCAACTGCACTGGGTGGATACCCTGATAAAGTTGGTGCTATATTGGTGAATAAATGTGCAACTGCTGGTTGTCATAACGAGGCAAGCTACATGAATAGTGCTGGTTTAAGGTTAGATAAATGGGAGCATCTTTTTGAGGGAGGCGGTTCGGGGGCATCGGTGGTGCCATATAGTCCTGATTTCAGTCCGTTGTTATATTTTGTGAATACAGACCCTGCCAGGGGAACTGTAGCCACACCAACTATGCCTTTTGACCCTATGGGAGGCACTGCAAATGCGCTTACAACTGAAGAATACAACACACTCAAAGAATGGATAACTAATGGTGCTCCAAATGATAAAGGGGAAATAGCTTTTGCTGACGATGCTGAAAATAGACAGAAATTTTTACTTACTCAGCAGGGGTGTGATTTAGTTGCTGTTATAGATGCTAAATCCAATTTGGTAATGCGTTACATAAGGATAGGTGTTGAAAACGGTATTATTGAGAGCCCACATTGTTTGCGTACGTCGGGCGATGGAAAGTATGCATATATAAGCTACTTAAACGGCACAGCAACACAGCGAATAGATACTAAAAACGACTTGGTAGCTAATACCTTAATGTTGGGAAGTGGTTCTTGGAATATAATTTATGTATCTCCAGGAGACTCTATGATTATCACAACAGATTGGCGCAGTAATGGTCGTGTTTTGTATGCTGGCACAGAGCCAATGTCACTACGTCCTGAGTTGACAGGTTCTGGGGCAGGTGCATTTATATTTCCACACGGAATAACTACGACCAGAACAGGCGATACAAGTTTGATAACTGCGCAATACGGAAACGTGATTTATAAGTATGCCCCAAAGGTGCCATACTATAAACGAATCAGCTTGAATGGCAAAGACCCTATAGCCACTAACAGTGGCGATAAAACATCGCCCAATCCACACGAAATATTGATGACTCCCGATTATAGTAAGTGTTTTGTGACTTGTGAAGGAACTAACGAGGTGCGTGTTTTAGATCCTTATACGGACAAGGTTTTAGACTCTATTCCTGTCGGCACATTTCCCCAAGAGATGGCTATTTCAAGAACTAAACCTTTCTTGTTTGTAACATGTATGGAAGATGGAGCCAATCCCAATCCGGGTAGGAGAGGCTCAGTTTATGTTATTAATTACAATACCCACCAGATAGTGGGCAAAATTTATGGAGATTTCTATCAACCACATGCTATCGCAGTAGATGATTTAAACGGAAAGGTATTAATTGCCAGTACAAATGCAAATCCTGGAGGCCCAGCACCTCACCATGCTACAGCTTGTGGTGGTAGGGCAGGATGGTATTCTATTTATAGTCTATCAAGTTTAGAGCCAGTTAATACACGTAGATATCAGGTCACGGTAATGCCT
This sequence comes from Asaia bogorensis, assembly GCA_943367855.1. GTDB lineage: Bacteria > Bacteroidota > Bacteroidia > Chitinophagales > Chitinophagaceae > Nemorincola. The sequence continues at coordinate 7,312 of CALRKH020000060.1, forward strand.
TATTCGGCAGATGTTCGTTTTAAGAATTAGTGAGTATAGGTGTAGAATATGGGGAAGTTGTTCCACAAAATTTGTGTCTTAGCTTCTTTATGTAAGTTCCATGAGCATATTATTCAAGATTTTTGTGTTTTTCATTTCGGTTAAATGGTATTATTTTGCACTTGTAACTTGTTGATAAACAATACTTTATAGTTGCTTTAGGGGTTTCTATAGCAACATTTGATGTGGCTATAGGGAGGTTTTCTGTAAAGTTGGCTCAATTATTGACTTAAAGTAATCATTAACCGTTTAAAATTGTTTCAGTTATGAGCATGAGAAAAGCAGATATCGTGGGTAGTATTGCTGATAAGACAGGTATACCTAAGGTTGATATATTAGTGGCATTGGAAACATTTTTCAAGGAAGTGAAAACATCGTTGGAAGAAGGGGAACCAGTTTATGTGCGTGGTTTTGGCAGTTTTATGCTTAAAAAGAGGGCTGCAAAAGTTGGAAGGAACATCAAAAAAAATATCGCTGTAGAGATACCAGAGCACTTTGTGCCAATATTTAAACCTGCTCGCGAGTTTGCGCAAGCCGTGAAAGATTCTAAACATGTGCTGGTGGAACATAGTGTTTCTGATAGCGACATGGACTAGTGCTATTTGATATTGCCCTACCTTTGCGGTTTAAAGCCATATAGCATTGCAAGCAAAACACTATATAACATTAGCGGTTGGAGGAATATTATTAGGGGGGCTATACTGGTTTGGTAATACTGTGCCGCCCAAAGAACCGCAAAAAGCTGGTGCTACACAAGGCCCACAACAAGGTGCGGGTGGCGCAATGGTTGGAGGCGATCAGCCAGCTAAAGTAGACTCTCTAATTGCTGCATTTCAGTTGAAACTTGATAAAGTAGCAGCAGACTCCGTAATATTGCTTAATAATAAAATTGCCGCTGTTCCGGATTCGTCAGGAATGGCGGTTTTATTTGAACAGCTTTCGGGGGTATGGGCCAGGAACGGAGTTATGCCAATTGGAGCATATTATCGTGCAAAAGTGGCTAAATTGGAAAATTCGAAAAATTCCCTCACCTTTGCAGGCCAATTATTTTTGGAACTACTGGAGCACGAAGAAAACAGGCGTGTGCAAATGTGGGAAGCAAACGAAGCTATCAGTTGTATGGAGCAAGCATTAAAGCTTGATTCGACATACGAAGAAGCTAAACTAGCAATAGCTTCGGCCTACATACAAGGTACTGGAGAACCTATGAAAGGTGTGCAAATGTTGCTCGCCATTACTAAGGAAAAACCAGAAGATGTGCCTGCAAACTTGCTGCTTGGCAGAATGTCAATTCAGTCAAATCAGTTTGAAAAAGCTGTGAAGCGCTTCGAAACTGTGCTAAAAGTAGAACCTGATAATAAGGAAGCATTATACTTCTTAGCGCAAGCTTGGGAAGGAGCAGGAAATAAACAGAAAGCGATAGAGCAGCTGGAAAAATTAAAAAAAGTGGTTAATAAACCAGAGTTCAGCAAGGATATCGATGAGCATATAAATTCATTAAAGTAACATTTTAAATTAGATATTATGCCTTGTGGTAAAAAAAGGAAAAGACATAAGATAGCAACACACAAACGCAAAAAACGCCTTAGAAAGAACCGTCATAAGAAGAACAAATAGTCTACAAAGACTGAAGTTCCGGCTAAAGGTACATTATATTAAACTGCACATCATTTGTTAGGTATGCAAATGATGTGCAAGTTTATTATCTACTTTTCGTGCAAGTTACTAGCCTGCCGTTTTGTACCTGCTGATATCTTCTAAAGTTTCATGAACAAAGAGCTAATTATTAATACATCCGCTGAGGGTGTAGAAATCGCCCTTCTTGAGGATAAGAAGCTGGTAGAACTACACTATGAGCGTGGGCAAGATCAATTTGGCGTTGGCGACATCTATCTTGGGAAAATCAAGAAGATGATGCCGGGGCTCAATGCTGTGTTTGTAGATGTAGGCTACGAAAAAGACGCCTTTTTGCATTATACAGATCTAAGCCCGTATTTACGCTCATTGCTCAAGTTTACAAAGACTTGTATTGAGGATAATGTGAATTGGGGAGATGATTTCGGTCGATTCAAAAATGAAGCTGAAATATTGAAGTCTGGAAAAATTACTGAAGTATTCAGTGGTAAACCAGAACTTTTGGTTCAGGTATTGAAAGAACCTATATCTTCTAAGGGGCCAAGACTTAGTTGCGAGATTTCACTTCCCGGTAGGTTTGTTGTAATGACTCCTTTCAATGATGTTGTTGCAATATCTAGGAAAATACATTCGGCTGAGGAGCGTAAACGACTACAACGAATTGTAGAGAGCATAAAGCCCAAAAATTTTGGTGTAATAGTTCGTACTGCTGCTGAGGGTAAGAACACTGCCGAGCTTCATACAGATATTATGGAGCTGGAAAAGATGTGGAAGGAAATACAAAAGAACCTTAAGGGGGCTAAAGCGCCGCAAATGATAATGAGCGAGCGCGATAAAACTACATCTATCTTAAGAGATTTACTGAATGACAGTTTTCAGAGAGTAGTAGTAAACGACAAGGCACTTCTAGGTGTTGCTCGCGACTATATCTCACGTGTTTCGCCAGGGCAGGAAGATATAGTATCACTACATACTGCTAGCCAGCCAATATTTGATACATATGGTGTTTCTAAACAGGTTAAGTCATCTTTCGGTAAGACTGTTAACCTAAATAGTGGTGCTTACCTCATCATTGAGCATACAGAAGCATTGCATGTTATAGACGTGAATAGCGGCACTCGTAGTCCGGAGCAGGGGCAAGAGGCTAATGCTATGGCTACTAACCTCGAGGCAGCTCAAGAGATAGTGAGGCAAATGCGCCTGCGAGACTTGGGTGGTATCATCATCATTGACTTCATTGACATGAAGCTTCCTGAGAATAGAAAGCAAATTGTAGATGCTGTGGAGGCAATGATGGCAACAGACCGTGCTAGGCACACTGTTCTTCCAATTTCTAAATTTGGGTTGATGCAAATAACGCGTCAGCGTTTGCGCCCTGAAATTAACATAACAACTACTGAGTTGTGCCCAACCTGCAAAGGCACAGGTAAAATAGGACCATCTATATTATTAGCAGATGATATAGAAAAGGACCTTAAATATGTGGTGAGTCAAGGTGTGCGCAAGCTAAAACTAATGGTACATCCAATAGTAGAAGCTTATCTCACAAAAGGCACCATATTCAAACCTTCATTAGCAAAAAGATGGGAGAAAGCACATCAAGTTAAGCTCAAAGTACTTGCAGATACTAATTCTCCAATGACAGAGTATAATTTTTATGATGCTCAAACTGATGATTTGATAAAACTATAATAGTATCTCCTACTTTATTATTAGTGGATTTATAGTTTTCCGTGCATTAGTTTTTCGTTTCTCATGTTTTAATGATCTCAATGTAAGCCTAGTATTTCATTTTGCTATGATTGTGAACTTTCAGATAACGTTTTGAACAGTTTGCGTGCGTTGAATGCAAAATCTCCCCAGTGATTAACGATAAAAGTACGAGCATTAGAGGCTAGCAAATTTCTAAACTCAGCATCATTCAACATTTTAAGTAGAGCTTCTGCAAGTTGGGTAGGGCTTTTAGGGTCAACCAGTATTCCAGTTATACCATTTTCAATAAGTTCAGGATGGCCACAGACATTTGTAGTAAGTACAGGTAAGCCTGATGACATTGCCTCTACTACACTATTGGCTATACCTTCCCAATGAGATGCTAAACAGAAGATGTCTGCACTATTATATAATCCATCTATTTCTTTAGGGTCTACCTCACCTAGATCTAGCAAATTATCATATAGTCCTCTGTTATTTGCTTCAGCTTTCAGATCAAAGTCTGGTTTGCCACCATGTGCAGCTACTAATAAGAAATCGCTGTTTGTTTTATTGAGGATGCTTAATGCATCTAGTAGGTCTAGCCACCCTTTGCGAACAATAACACTACCTATGCTTAGTATTACGGTTTTATTTTGAGGTATGCCAAATTTATTTCTTAGGTTGATTTTGTCTGATAATTTAGCTGGTTTGAAAAAATTGTGATTAACCCCACGCCTGATAATAGTGTAAGGAAGCCCTTCTCCGGTGAGTTGATTGGCCTCATTAGCAAGGTACCCGGCAACAGCTAGCCTGATGTCGGAGTTTCTCATAGTGTTGCAAAACGTTAGTAGATTTTTTTCATTTTCAAATGGCCAAACTAATACATCATCTCCTATAAGAAGCGATGCTGCCCTTATGCCTAATTGGTGAGCTGCTTGCTGCACCATAGCTGCATCTGGTATCCATTGGGCATAAAAAATATCTTTGTCTTTTGAAAGTTGTATGCCTTCTTTTTTGAAGAACTGTACAATCGCTTCTACATAACGTTGGGAGTATGGCTTATTAAAAATTCGACCAGGTTTCAAATTAGCTATACGTGGATGGTATACGGTTATACCATCATAAGTGCGCTTGTGCGGATAGTTTTTTTGTTGCTGATTATTCCAGTCTTCATTAAGTTTGGAAAGGGGGTAAGGAGGGTGCCATAGTACAGGTTGAATAACACAAAGTTCAGCTCCATTTTCTACAAGAGCTTTGTATTGTCTATGTGCAAAAATGCCAACCCATTTTAGTCCTGGCCGCTCTATGGGATAAAAGGATGGGAAAGCCCAAATTCTCATTTGTTTTTGTACCAGTTTACGAAGTGAGTAATACCTTCATTAATGCTTGTTTGTGGATTATACCCTAGTAGTTGTTGGCTTTTTTCAATGTTAGACCAGGTGTAGGGTACATCCCCTGCTTGTTCTGGGCCAAAGTGTATATTGGCTTTTTTACCCATTATACTTTCAATGGTTTGGATAAGGTCTATTAGGCTAACAGTATGAGTATTGCCCAAATTAAATATCTCAAAGTTGTCACTTTCATAGGCAATAGCCCCAATTATGCCGTTTACAATGTCATCTATATACGTATAATCTCTAAAAGTTTGACCGTTGCCAAAAAGGGTCACTAGCTCTCCTTTATCTATAGCTTTTACAAATTTATGTATGGCTAGGTCTGGTCTTTGTCTAGGACCAAAAACTGTAAAAAAACGCAGTGCAGTAATCTTCAGTCCAAAATTCATTTGGTATAATTCGCATAGCTTTTCCGCAGACTGTTTTGAATAGGCATATATACTGATTGGTAACAAGTCTTTTTCTTCTACATGCCAAGGTAGATTTTTATTGATACCATAAACGCTGCTCGACGAAGCAAATATCACACGTTTTATGCCTTTGTTTCTAGCAAACTCGAGCACCATGTTAGTGCCAGTAATATTGGTTCTATTATAGTCAAGGGGGTGAGACATAGATGGCCTTACGCCTGCTTTTGCTGCCAAATGTATGATAATGTCAATCTGATGGCCAATAAGATTATTCCATAGATTTTCATCACATATGTCTGCCTCTATAAAGTTGTAGTTGGAATAGGTTGTTGCAATAGATATGTTATGTTCTTTGATATTGCGTGAATAGAAACTATCAAAGTTGTCAATTCCTATAACATAGTGACCGTGTTCTAATAACTTTTCGGCTAAATGACTTCCAATAAAGCCAGCTGCGCCTGTAAGAAGTATATTCATTATGCTTATGTATTGAGTGTACCTGTTGGCTCACTCACGTGCTTTTGTGTTTGGTTTTCAAAATATTTGCCTGCACATACCAGAGAAAATACTTCAGTTGCGCGCAGTGCATCGGGCTTTTCGGTAAAAAGTGATAATTGCTTAGGGTTTAAAAATAGTATTTTTTTTGCGCTATCTATAGCTGTTTCTGCAAATTGTTTCGTGTCTGCATCGGTTTTCAGCCACTGCTTTAGTGGAGAATTAAACCCAGTTTTTTCTCTGTAAGCTAGGCTTTCCCCTAGGTGTCGAGAAAGTATATTTCGTAGCGGTATTTTACCATTACTAACAGTTCTTTTTGCATGGCCGGGTATGCTGAATGCCAGTTCAACCATTCTGTGATCCAATAGAGGAACGCGCCCTTCAACGCCATTTATCATAGTAAAGCGATCACATTTCGTAAGCATCTCATCTATGAGTGTAGTTTTCATATCAACATATAGGACGCGATTCAATGCATCTGTAGACGTACATTTACTGAATAAATCAGCCAGTCGTCTAAGATATCTACTTGTATCTACGTTAGCTTGCACATCTGGATGTAAGAAGGAAAGTGCAGAATGAGGAAGAGACGTGGCTGTTCTTTCTTGAAATATTACACTTTCTTTTAGTTGAAGTGTTTCTCGAAGTTTGTTAAGGCTTTCCTTACCAGTTAGAGTAGCCGCTAGTTTTAAAAAGCTATTTTGAAATGGAGATGGAATAGCTTTTAAGAATGCAGGACGTGCAGGAGAAGCATGTCTATGATATCCACCAAATAGCTCATCTCCACCATCTCCACTAAGTACTACCTTGACATAGTTTGCAGATAGTCTAGAGATACGACCAAGTGATAGAGCACTCGCTATTCCGAAAGGTTGGTCTATTGGTCCGAATTGTTCGTTGAATTTGTCAAAAAACTTACCTGTTATTGCGTAATTATGATGGTTCGTTCCAAGAATCTGGGCTGTGTTTTCTGCTATAAAACCCTCATTTTCAGGCTCTCCGGGAAATGTTGCAGTAAAACTCTGTATGCCAGGGTGATGTTTAACAGCTTTAAGTGTGATGAGTGATGAATCTACTCCGGCAGACAAAAAAGTTCCAACTGGAACATCAGCAACAAGGTGATCTTTTACAACAATATCTAGCAAAGATTCTACAGCTTGTTCAATTTCATCATTATTTCGCCATTTTATTAAATTTTGAGGTATGTCCCAATATTCTTTGATGCTTAGCTTTTGGTTAGTAGCTAATAAATAATGTCCTGCATCTAATGATTTTATTTCATTATAAAGTGTATTTGGTGCAGGTATAGTGCCATTGAGAAAATATTCGTAAACAGAAGTGTAGTCTATTGTTGGTACTAAGAGACCGCTATTTGCTAAAGGACGAACTTCGGATGCAAAACCTAATATATTATCTTGAAAGGAATAATAAAGAGGTTTAATACCAATTCTATCTCTCGCTAGAAGCATTTGCTGTTTTTTAATATCCCATAGCGCAAAAGCAAACATCCCAGATAATTCTTTAAGCAGTTTCTCAGGATGCTCAGGGTATTCCTCATACAAGTGGAGTATTACTTCACAATCTGAGGCAGAGGAGAATTGGTGCCCCTTGGCGATTAGTTTAGTCCTTAAAGATATATAATTATATATCTCACCGTTGCATATGAGAACTAATGATTTATCTTCGTTATATAGAGGTTGATTGCCGTTTGCAGATAGATCAATTATTGATAGTCTGGTATGAATTAATGTAACTTTTGAGTCTAAGTAATTCTTATTACCATCAGGGCCTCGATGTGCCAGGGCCTCGATCATATTATGGCAAATATGCGCTTTTTTATTTTGGTTAATATCCCCGAAGGTACCGCCTATACCGCACATACTTACACAAAATGGTCTTTAAAAATGAAATAAACTGCTGATTGATAGTCAATTATATATCGACAGGGGTGTTATGCAATACAACTATACAAAATTAGTTCAACTAGGTCATAAAGTGAAAAATAATGAAACAAAGACTAGTAGTTATTGTTATACTATAGTCATCCCAAATAACGAGAAGCTAACGCTAGGGCTAAGCTATAATGTTGTACTTTTACCACTCAATTTCATATAAGTGAAAGCGATAATTCCAGTAGCCGGGGCCGGCACCAAACTAAGGCCGCTAACCTATACACAACCAAAGGCCTTAATACCTATAGCAGGCAGAACAATTCTTGGTGTAATTATAGACCAGCTAGTAGAGGCAGGGGTAACAGAGTATGTATTTGTAATCGGTTATCTGGGAGAAAAAATTCAACGATATATAGAGCGATACTATCCACAACTCACATGCACATTTGTGACTCAAAACGATAGGATGGGTACAGGGCATGCTATCTACTTAACTAGAGATTCAGTGCAAAACGACGAGGTCATGATAGTGCTAGGTGATACAGTTTGCGATTATAATGTGAGAGATATTGTGAATAGCTACCAATCTCAAATAGGTGTTAGAAAGGTCGATGATCCTAGGAGTTTTGGTGTGGCTGAGTTGAATGATAAAGATATGGTTGTGCGAATGGTAGAAAAGCCACTAATACCTAAGTCTAATATGGCAATGGTTGGTATCTATTATATCAAAGAGAGTCAAGCTTTGTATGAAGCTCTAGAACAAATATTGAACTTGCCACCAGACGAAAAAGGCGAATACCACTTAACCAATGCACTGCAAGATATGGTTAATAAGGGTATTCAACTACATGCGTTTAGGGTTAATAATTGGTTTGATTGTGGAAAAAAAGAAACTTTATTATCTACAAATGCTACACTATTAAAGCAACTAGATGATGAGCACCCTGAGCGCAAGATACCAGAGTTTGAAGGGACTGTAATTATACACCCTGTGAGTATAGCAGAAGGCTGTACAATAACGCAAAGTATTATTGGTCCAAATGTAACTATTGGAGAACATACGAAGATTGAATCATCAATAGTAAAGGATTCTATAATTGGTTCTTATGCAGAGCTGCAACAAGTGGTGCTGAATTCTAGTATTATAGGTTCCGATGCATTTGTGAGAGGGCTTAGCCAAAGTTTGAACATAGGAGATAATACAGAGATAGATTTAGGGTAGTAAAGTATTTACTCAATTATCAAGGGCCGTAGTCTACTATGTGTAGGATACGGCCCTTGAAGTAATACGCACTAACTATATGTTATTATAAATGAACCTATAATACAGTTACTAGTGATGATGGTGGTGAGTAGCATGAGGATCTGCGAGCTTAAAGAATGCTTCTTCTTCAATGTCTGTAGGAGTAGTGGTAAACTGACCCTCTAGATGAGTGAAGATTTTGTCAGTCATCATGCGGCGGAATGTTTCATCTACAGTTTTCTCATCTTTCATGATGCGACCCATGTAGGTTTCCAGCCATGGCATTTCTGCTTCGTCATCAGCACTCATGCCAAAATAGCCCATGACTTGTGCTTTGATACTATTTTTTACTTCGTCGTAAGTAACTTGAATACCTGACTCAGCAACTACCTTATCGGTAATGAGCTGCCAGCGTAATTGATGTTCGAAGCCTGAGAATTCGTTTTCTACTTCTTCTGCAGATTTTACTTTTTCTCCGCCTTCGCGCAACCAACGCTTTAGGAAATTAACAGGTAACTCGATAGGTGTTTGGTGCACTAACAATTCGAAGATTTCGTTTTGTAAACGCTCACGGCTAAGTCTTGCGAATTGGAAAGAGATTTCTTCTTTTACTAGGTTCTTAAACTCTTCCTCGTTTTCGATTGTTTTGCCAGGGAATACTTTTTCATACAATTCAACGCCTAAATCAGCAGGTATTAAGTGTCCAATTTTAGTGATGTTGAACATATAATATTGTTCAGCTGCTTCTGCTCCAGCTTTTAGGGGGTCTTTTAGAAAACCTTGTAATTCTTCTTCGGTACAAACGTCTACTGGGCGAATAACTGTGGTAAATCCAGGAGTCTTACCCATGAGCATTTCGCGCATTTTAGCGGGTACTTTGCTTAGTTCTTCAGTGTCTTCTATTGCTGAGGCATCGTCTGCTACATTTCCATCTGCATCGCAAATAGTATATGTGCTGTAAATGATATTGTCGTTAGCTGTAACTTCAGTTTGCTCATCTACTTTACCCATTCTACGCTTGATACGATCTACTTCGTCAGCCATCATTTTGTCTGAAACGGCTATTTGATAGCGGTTTAGGTTAGCGTTAGCAATAACAGTAGCTAGGTCAAACTCTGGTTTGATACCAATCTCGAAACTAAAATCAACATCGGCAGGATTATTCATATCCAGCTTTGTACCATCAGTAGTTGGGAGTATCATTGGTTGGGCAAAGATGGCTAGTTGCTCAGCTTTCAAATAGTCTTCGAGCTGACGACCCGCAACACGTATTACTTCTTCATTGAAGATAGATGGACCGTACATTTTGCGTAGCATGCCAGAAGGCACCATGCCCTTGCGGAAACCAGGAATGCTAGCATTTTTGGCGTATTGTTTGAGGGATTTTTCGAAGGACGGCATAAAGTCGTCTTTGCTCACTTTTACCGTTATTTTATCGTGCAAAGTACCGATGTTCTCGCGCGTAATGGCTGCCATAGTTTTTAGTGTACTGTTTTGAATATGATTTAAAAAACAACCGGGCCATTTTGGTCCGGCAATTTAAAAAGTGTGCAAAGATACAAATTTAGTCGAGAGGTAGCGCATATTTATATAATACGCTAGCTGTGGGTTGTATCGGGAATAGAATATTTGTTTGGAAGTAGTAGCCAGTATGTTATAGGTAAACATACTGGCCACTCGTCTTGATATTATGTTTAATTATTCTGTAGGATTTCCTTTTTTGTCTTTGCCGAGGTAGAGGAAAAAGGTATCGCCGCGGAGGCCTATGCGCATAGACTCTAGCGGAATAACCTCTACTGGTGCAATGTTGCCAAGGTTGACATTGACACCGAGGAGCTCTAGAAAGTAAACTTGCTGTGCTTTTTGAGGTGCCTCCCAAATGATTTTTTCGTCAGGAATCTGTGTTAGTATTTCTTGAACGAGACCTTCGCGCACCTCGCCAGAACCGCGGTATATGCCAACGTTGCCAGCCTCGCGAGCCTCGGCAATGACATAGCTAGAGCCAGCTTCGAGCTCAGCTTTCATAAGTTCTATCCACTTGTATGGTGGCATGATATGCGTGGCATCTTTTGAGCCAACCTCGGAAAGGACGGTAAAGTGTTTGGCAAACTTCTCGATATATCCACATTTTTCGAGATGAGGGATGATGATAGAACCATCAGATATCTCGACGTGGCTGAGATTGTAATCTTTGAGCACTTCTATATAATCGTCTATCTGGTCTCTGACAAGAAAAGCCTCGAAGAGGGTGCCACCGAAGTAAACTGGGATATTGTGCTGGCTGTATATTTCAATTTTTTCGCGAAGGTTGGCAGTAACAACGCTGGTGCCAAAGCCAAGCTTAACAATATCGACATAAGGTGCTGCTACAGAAAGAAAGTCTTTGACGCCATTAAGCCCCATGCCTTTGTCCATGACCATAGTAAGGCCATTGTTGCGAGGCTTTGAAGTGCGGTCGGGAATATTATTTAGTTTGAAGTTCATGTATTTTCTTGTTGAAAAGCCAGTGCAAAGATAGTAGATTCAAGGTTTTGGCGTGTGGGTGGCATATTAATGACTTGAGTGGTTGTATATTGCAGTTCATTTAGAGTATTTATGATGAGACGCAACTTGCCAATTATTGGGTTTATCATTGGTATATTATTACCTATACTGGGGTTTGCGGTGGTGTATCTCATATGGTTTAATGGTAGGGAATTGAGCTCGGTATTGAGGCTGATGATGGCGGATGGCAAAACAGCATCGAAGGTGATGACGCTGAGCCTACTGGCGAATCTGATACCATTTGTATATTGCAACAATAAAAGGTATGACTACACCATGCGTGGTATAGTGACGGCAACGATGCTGTATGCTGCACTGATAGTGATGGTGATGTTTGTATGGAAATAAGATGCGCTACTATATAATAGCCGGAGAAGCAAGTGGCGACCTGCACGGGAGCAATCTGATAGCTGCTATAATGCGGCAGGATGCTACGGCAGATGTGCGCTGCTGGGGTGGCGACAAGATGGCTGCTGCTGGTGGCAAGCTGGTGAAACACTACCGGGAGCTGGCCTTTATGGGTTTTGTGGAGGTGGTGAAGCATCTGGGTACGATACTGAAAAACATTAATTTTTGTAAGGAGGATATAAGTGGGTATGCGCCGGATGTGCTGGTGCTGATAGACTATCCGGGTTTTAATATGCGGATAGCTGAGTGGGCACATAAGCGTGGTATGAAGGTGGTGTACTATATATCGCCACAGGTGTGGGCGTGGAAGGAGCAGCGGGTGCATAAGATAAAGCGTGATGTAGATAAGATGCTGGTGATACTGCCATTTGAGGAGGATTTTTATAGGGGGTGGGGGTATGAGGTGACGTATGTGGGGCACCCACTGGTGGAAGTGGTGGATAGGGAACTGAAGGTGGTGGAGCAGGACCGGATAGCTGAGAAGCCGATAATAGCACTGCTGCCGGGCAGCCGTGTGCAGGAGATAGGTGTGAAACTACCCTTGATGCTGACGATGGTGGAACGCTACCCCGACTACCAGTTTGTGATAGCGCAGGCACCATCGCTGCCAGATGAACTGTATAAGCGGATAATAGGTGAGCGTGATGTGCTGCTGGTGAAGGGCAATACATACAAACTGCTGAAGCAGGCGCGTGCTGGGCTGATAACGAGTGGGACGGCAACGCTGGAGACAGCACTGTTTGGTGTGCCACAGGTGGTGTGCTATAAGGGTAACCCTGTATCTTACTGGCTGGCAACGAAGCTGGTGAAGGTAAAATACATATCGCTGGTGAACCTGATAATGGACAAGCCTGTGGTGAAGGAGCTGATACAACATGAGCTGACACCTGAGCACCTGGAGCGTGAGCTGGGGCTGCTGCTACAAGATAGTGAGCGGCTGGCTGAAATGAGGGCCGACTATAGGGCTCTGTGGGATAAGCTGGGTAGCAGACCGGCATCGGAGTATGCTGCAAAGGAGATAGTGGGGCTGGCGAAGGGTGTGTAGGATTTTTGCGCATTTTTTGTTTTATGTGGTTTTGGGATAAGTGGTTGATAATCAATGGTTTGTGGGGTGATTTTTTGATGTTTTTGCGCACTTTTTGCGAGGGTGTTTTGCGCATTGTTTTTTTGTACTATGTAGTATTTGCTGGGGCATGGTTCTGGTTTCTTTTTTGGCTAGAGGTTGGCTATCGGCTTTTTTTTGTTGTTGTTTTGGTGTTGTTCTGATTGTGTTGTTCTGATTGTGTTGTTCTGCCCGGCTGCTCCTACTTTATTTTGCTTGTCCAAAATAAAGTAACAAAGAAAAGGACCCCATTATTGCAATCGCTCCGCGGCAATAATGGCTAGCTAGACGCTGGACTGTAGGGGAAAGGCATTGGGCAACTTTTCTTATTTGCCTATGGTGGTTGGTTCTTTTGGCTTTGTGCTGGGGCATGGTT
>CALRKH020000061.1:0-20204 GCA_943367855.1 Asaia bogorensis
CACTTGGAGCCGCTATAAGTCCATGCACCTCTCCGCTAACATAACCAGGATCACCTGGATGAAAGATATAAGCAATCTTGCCACCACCATAAGTTGCACCTATACACATTGTTCCCCCAAGGGTAGTAAAACTGTATTCAGTTCCGTACGCGGTGCCACCTGCGTTGGTTGCATATGCCCTTACATAATATGTCGTTGTTGGAGATAATCCTGAAATTGTACTTGTATAAGTACCCGTGTAAGAACCGTAAGTAGGTCCATCATTTGTTTTTGTTGGTAACGCTATTGTGGGGCTATGACTCGTGCTCCAAACGACACCTCTCGCAGTTATTGCTGTGCCGCCATCGCTTGTTATTTCACCACCACTACTCGCCGCACAGGAAACAATAGCTCCAACTGACGTAGTACTAATAATGGGCAATGCAGTAGCATTTACAGTAACAACTCTTGTAACACCTGCACTTCCGCAAGCAGCTGTTTTGGTGTAAGTTATTGTAGCCGTACCGGCGGCAATACCGGTCACAATACCGGTGCTACCAACAGAAGCAACAGAACTATTTGAAGACGACCACGTTCCACCAGCTACCGAACTACTCAGTGCTACTGTGGTCCCTACACCCACACTACTACTACCGGTTATCGTTCCTGCAGATACAAAACAATTCGCCGCACTTATTCCTGGTATAATCACAAAGTTCCCACCACCGCTATAAAGGGTATCACCAGTTGCACTCACAGTCAATTTCAGAGAACCTGAGTTAAGCGCATAGGGAACACTCATCATCTGCGTCGTTCCCATATCAATATACGATGAGCCACCTGCGGGGTCCATCTCCACTTGCATAAATTTTGCGTTTGTTCCCCAGTTAATCCCTGCAAAGCTTCCTGATACAACAGTGCCTTGTCCTACGTTCACATTAATCATACCCTGAGTAGATGTGGTTACTGAGAAGGTTTCACGGTACCTTATGGTGCCAGTAGCAATGCTATCCCTGATAGTGAACCTCACTGCGATGTTTGCTGAAGCCAGAATCGCTCCGCTACTATTACGAGCCACCGCTTGGTAAGGGATACCTTGCGGAGATTGTGCATATAGATTGCTCGCCAGTAGGACAAAGAATAGAACGTTTAGTATTTGTTTCATGTTGTTGCAAATTTTTTTTAGAAAGAACGAACAGCACGCACTTTGTGATTATAACTTTTTACATTGCCATAAGCTTCCCCTGTCAAGAAATATTTATTCCATGTGTCATACAAATTAACCTCACTGCTGGACCAATAATTACCTGTTCCAAACCCACCAATAAGAAACCTGTTTATATACAATTTATTCAATTCTCCTTTACTTGGTAGATACCAATCACTAAAACCATTTATTACAAGTTCATAACAAATGCGAGCAGCGTATGATCCCGCACCCTGAACAGCTACAATAACATCAGTGTTAAACATACCTCTACCTAATGTAGTATCGGTTGCTCCTGTACCAATGTTTACTCCATTGTACCACTGTATACCTGCGCTCTGGTCGCTCGGTGCAGCTATCAACCCATGTACCTCTCCAGCTACATATCCTGGGTCGCCAGGTTGAAGGATATATGCAATAATACCGCCTTGATACGCCATCCCAACATGAAGATTCGCCGCACTTATTCCAGGTATGATAACAAAGTTCCCACCACCGCTATAAAGGGTATCACCTGTTGCACTCACGGTCGTTTTCAGAGAACCTGAGTTGAGCGCATACGGAACACTCATCATTTGCTGTGTGCCCATATCTATGTAAGAAGAGCCTCCAGCTGGATCTATTTCCACCTGCATGAACTTTGCATTTGTACCCCAGTTAATTCCTGAGAACATACCTGTTACAGGTGTTCCCTGTCCTACGTTTACACTAAACATACCCAGTGCTGTAGTGGTAAGACTGTGTGTTTCTCGGTATTTGATTGCCCCTGTGGCTATGCTATCTCTGATTGTGAACCTTACAGAAATCGCTGTTGACGCAAGAATAACTCCACTACTGTTGCGGGCTACAGCTTGATAAGGGATACCTTGCGGGGCTTGCGCGTAAGTAATTTGCGCAAATAGTATTAAAGAGAGAAAGTTGAATATTATTTTCACGTTCATAGATTTTTTTAGAAGTATCGAATAGCACGGACGCGATTGTTGTCATTTCGAGGTCCTACTGCGTACCAACCATCACTAAAGGAAATTAAATGAGAGTACGTGGAAGGATACGTTTCCGCACTACCCGTGCTACTCCAATAATAACTATACAAAGCAGTTGAAAATCCGCCAATAAGTGCTTGGTTTAAGTACAACTTTTCCAGCTCATCTCTACTAGGTAAACACCAGTCGCTGTAACCACCCAAGACCAAGTCGTCACACAATCTTGCAGCGGTCCCTGCTCCGCAAGTTGTAGATATTGCTGCTGTGTTAGCCGCACCAGTCCCCAAGGCTGTCGATGTAGCAACTGACGGTGCACCATAGCACCCCCATTGTATCCCGGTACTTTGATCATTCGGGGCTGCAATCAGGCCATGTACCTCCCCACTTACGTAACCAGGATCTCCAGAAACGTATATATACGCAACTACACCCCCTCCATAGCTGCTGCCAACTGTCAATGCTGCTGCAGTCACTGTTACAACTTGTGCAACTACTGCACTGCCACATGAATTAGTGACTGTATAACTAATGTTTGCAATACCTGCTGCCACACCAGTCACCACACCGGCACTACCTACAATAGCTATACCAGCCGCTGAGCTGCTCCATGTACCACCTATAGTAGTGTTTGATAGCGTAGTAGTACTACCAATATTAACTGTAGCTGTACCCGTGATTGTTCCTGCAGTTGGTAAAGGGTTGACAGTAATAACTTTGGTAGCATACGAAGATCCAAAACTATTGGTTACCGTGTAACTGATTATCGTGGTACCTGCTGATACTCCAGATACAATACCTGTACTGCCAATAGTAGCAACAGAAGATGTTGAACTACTCCATGTACCTCCACTAACATAATCTGTAACCGTAATTGCGCTACCTGCACATACAGTTGACGGACCTGCAATAACACCAGGATATGGAGGGTTGTTGGCTGCACTTATACCAGGAATAATTACAAAATTCCCACCTCCACTATAAAGTGTATCTCCAGTTGTACTTACCCGAAGTTTCAACGAACCTGAGTTGAGCGCATAGGGCACACTCATCATTTGCGTTGTACCCATATCTATGTAAGAAGATCCGCCAGCAGGATCCATCTCCACTTGCATAAACTTTGCATTAGTACCCCAGTTAATGCTACTAAATGTACCAGACACGACTGCACCCTGCCCTACTTTCACACTAAACATACCTTGTTCTGTAGTGGTAAGACTGTGTGTTTCTCGGTACTTAATAGCTCCTGTGGCAATACTATCCCTTATCGTAAAACGAACAGATACAGCTGTTGACGCAAGAATAACTCCACTACTGTTACGTGCCACCGCCTGATATGGGATGCATTGAGGAGTTTGGGCATGTGTCATAAATGCCAGTAGCAGACAAAGGATAGTGAGTGTGTTTCTTAACATGCAACTTATATATTATTAATTTATCTATGGCATTAATACAGTTTTAGTTTATCAGTAGAGATTGCACTGATAAATCATTAAATACTAGTGACAAACAATGAAGTTTGGATAAGGGTTTGGAGTTAGGATTGTTATACCTATTGACTTTTGCGAATATAGCCCAACTAGATATGAAATAATATGATTTCTATCAACTAAAATTAGGGGGCAACATAACACATACTAAATAATGCACATTTGTATGGTATAAGCCTTAATTAATTCTTATTCTATAAACATAAGCAAGATTGATAGCTTTTATACATTTTGATTGCATCGGCTAATAGTGAAGCTAGCCATTATGTAAGGCTTTTGTATAATAATACTAGCTTTTCCATATTGGGTACTTTTATGCCTACCATTTCAACCTGAGTTGATGAAAAGTCAACATCTTTTACCAATGAGTAAATACATAGCCAAAGATCTGCTTTATTGAAGTAAAACAGCGGTGCAGCATGGTTAATAGTTAGCAGATAACCATTGTTTTGCTCTTCAATCCAAAAACTTAGCTGTTGCATTGTTGTAAATAAAGCTAATGTTGACTTGACTTTATACTGCTATAAATAGTAGTGCACCTCAAATTTACCTGCTGACTGCTACTGGTATATCCCTATTATTTTTCATTAACTTAATCGTCTATAGATCGTTATAGTTAACTCCTAGAAAAGATCAATGGGGTTTATCCGGATATCCCCGCCACTTTAGCCATCTAAATCAAAATATATGGCTAAGAAAAACACAAACAAGGCTAAGCAACAGCCTAAAACAGAAAAAAAGACAACTACTAAACAAGCCCAGCAGCAACAGATGAAGTAGTTTTTGAAGAAACACCAGCCGAATTGGAAACACCCGCATTAGAAATAACAACTGAAGAATTAGAAACACCGTTTTTTGACCAAAATTCAGACGGGCCAATTGAGATTTTCTTTGAGCTGGGTGAAGAAGAGCCTGGGGAACAAATAGAAGACTCAATGTCTACAACCCAAGAAAAGATAGATTCAGCCTTTGCTACTGCCCAGCCCAAGAAGGTAAGACAGACGAAACTGGGTACAGATGCGGTTGCAAAACTTGCCGGTTGTTCTTATCATTTCTTCCGTAAATACTTCAAGAAACGTTTCGCCGAAGAAGGTATCAAAGTAAGATTCGTGAAAGATGAAAAAAGCTATAACGGGCACATGGAGATAGCCGAAACTGACATTGAGCGGGCTAAAGGTATCATTCTCGAACTCAAAGCAGAGAATACTGATGTAAAGAAACTTTTCTGGTTTGTGTAACATCTAAATATTTATCATTTATGAACCAAAAACAAACACTTAAACAACTGCAATTAAAATTGCAATCGGTATACTGGCACATGAGTTGTACCGACGGCTGGCAAAAACAGCTACTACAAAATGAGCTGCAATTTTTAATAACCAGCATCGACTATCTGCAAGAGCAATTATAAATAAAGCCCTGATAATTCAGGGCTTTATCATTTAGCTCTAACTGGGTTGATATGGGCTACTCTTTGTGTCAGATCAGGAAAATACACTCTCAGACAATCTGCATAGCCTAGATCCAAAGAAAACACGCAAAGAATTGATTTTGGGTGCTTTGAATATTGATGTAATAATGGCAATGCTGACTGGGTAGCTTCATTTAATATCACTTCAAAACAGGAACCGATTATCTTAGTCTAACATGACATAGAAAGCCAATAGAGTCAAAATACTCCGTCATTACTGCTTTAATTTCTCCGGCCTCGCTTTCTTTTACACGCAAGCCATCATGAATGGTGAACACTTTATAACCCCTGCAGGCAAGATGGGTAAGGAGTCCATCTATCATTATTTCGGCTTCCTCTTTCTGCAACAGGTTGGCGAAGAGCTTGTAGTTTTTATTATCTTTTTTGTAGCTATCAGCCCAATTACTGTATAGCGGGAATAACTGGCGTATCTGGTTGAACTCTTCAGTGGTCTTTACTTTATCAAATGCTATACGGAACATTAATTTCTTTCCTGCACCGGGCTGCAAATTCAGGTTAGTTTCTATGTACTGGTATAGGGTGCCATTTTGAGCATGGTATGTAAATGTTGGGTCTATTTGTTGGTTGATGTGCGCTGCTATGGCAAATTGAGCATTAGCAATATCCAATTCTAAAAGTGCCTCGCTTTCAAATTTTATTTTGGCGAAAAGTTCCTTTTTCAAACCAGTAAGGTTATAGTCCAGTCGGTTGTTGGTCTTGTTTCTGTTACAATAGTAAAGGTGATGTTTCAGGTTAAAGATGCTCTGGCAATAGGCAATCTTTCTTTGTGTCTCTTTTTGGGTAATAAATTCAGGTATGGTGTTGAGATAGTATTTGTCATTATACTGGATAAGGTCTTGTCCTGTTTTATGTGCTAGTTGTAAGGCATGGCCAAGTGAGTATCTGTATTTTTTCTTGCCAAGTATAAGGTAAATAAAGTCATCAGTTATAGCATCATTCGTGATAAGATCAGATGGCTGTATAATTGCCAGCTGGTTAATATACTCGTCTATATCATCATCAAAATTCAGGTTATTCATGTTGGTGGTCATATAATTATTCAAAAAAGTGCCTTCCGAAACGCTAGGGGGAGTAGCAACAAAATGAGGGAACAAATATGATATAGTAAAAGTTGTAGATGTGCTTAAGTTAGTTGAATAGGTGAATGCAGTGACTGTGTCATAATTGCTAGATGTTGCGAAGAATTCGGGATGAAACCTGTATCCTTTGGCCACGCCTTTGACTATATTATACTTGTTGTCCGACTCAATAATTGATTCGGCTATGAGCTTGTCTTTAATGACCAGGTCTCTTTTACTAGGAAAGATGTCCTGAAAATACTTACTACTAAAAGTTTTATACGCACTAAATCGTTCCTTATCGATAATAAATTGGTTGAACATTATCCTGCACAGAAGTAATGCCTTATCTTTTTGGCGATTGTTTTTCCATTGAATAGCGCATACGGCTTCTTGGATGGATACCAGTATTGACTGTGTAATCATGAGGTGGTTTTATTTTTAATGATGGTTTTATGTAAAGAGGAGGGAGGGAGCTAATCCTGCCTAGAACCACCTAAACCTCTTATACATTATAGAGCCAAAAACGGAAAAGTTTATTTTTCTATGTTTTTTCAGCAAAGAAAAAAATTACCATTCTGTTTCGTTATTCTTCTTGGCGACTTGCGAGTGCGACCCAAGGAGCATTAACGAGCAACCAAGCAGTAAGGACCAAATGAACCGGACAGCAAATGGACATTAAAATCCATTAACCCAGCATGATTTTAGTAAAACGCAATGCGGGTTGATCTGGACTTCTTTTCCTACCCGGACAGCTTTTTGTATTCAAAAACAATTTGGAACGACCAAATCAACCCGTATTGCGCAGTATGCTATAACAATAATGCATGCTTAACTCGTTAGTCGAGTTGGGCTATCAAAATCTTATACTCCAGGACTTTAATCTCTAAGCCGAGACGCTTTTTCTTTTTAGCATCCTTTTCCTGATACATGCGTTTGGTCAGAGTCCTCATTCGGTCTTTCAGCCCACTTATTTTGTCGTAGTCGATACTTTCTGCCAATCGCTTATTTAAAAATTGATAATATTCTATTGCTAAGTGATTCATTTTGTTGCTATTTTTTGCTCATAGTATATATTAAATTATCTCTGCGCTTATTCCATCAATGATAAATGAGATTTGAAGTGAAAGGTTGAATTCAACCTTTATTATAAAATTAATTAGCAATAAAGCATGATTGTATATATTTTGTTATTTAAAATAGATTTCTTATCTTTGCAATGTCTTACAAGATACCCAAATGGTTCAATTCTAGGGTATTTGCAATTAGAAAATCTGGATTCTTACCTCTCGCTTGGCGATTTATTGAATGCCTAATGCATCCATAAAGAATGGTAAAATTATGTTTTGCTATTTCTGAAATCAGATATCAAAGACAACTAAATAGTAAATTAATTTTCATGATACAGTACAAACAAACTGCAGGCAGGGATGCTATGCCCTGCAACATTATGTCGGGTTGGAATACAAGTATGTATGGCCACCAATTAATATTCCTAAGCAATAAAAATCAACAATTATGAGGTATACAGGAAGTAAAGACCGTTTCAAAGAGGATCTCTTGCCTTTTATTCAAGAGTCATTAAAAGTGTTTCCAGATGGAAGCTACATTGAACCATTTGTTGGTGGTGCAAACATGATAATGCATGTCAACCACCACACAAGAATTGGCTATGATTACAACAAGTATTTGATTGCCTTGCTGGCTGAATCGAAAATTAATCCAGACAACCTAAGGGAATCTAAATGCTTTACGAAAGATGCATTCAAGTATGTAAAGGCAAATAAGGATGAATTTTATGAATGGTATGTAGGAGCTGTTGGATTCTTGCCTACCTATTGTAATATTTGGATGAATAGCTTTGTTGGCCACCTTCGACCAAAGCAATTTGAATCCGCTAAAAATGGGTTGCTCAAGCAGAATTTGTCTGGAATTCATTTATTGCAGGCAGATTATAGGTCTATCCCGGTAGGTAAGGGTAATGTGTATTATTGTGACCCGCCTTATCAGCACTATAACTACTATGGTATGCCGTTTAATCACGAGGAATTTGCAGAATGGGTAAGGTTTGCCAGCCAGGACAATATTGTTTTAGTTAGTGAGTATAAAATGCCCTCAGACTTCAAGTGTGTCTGGAAGAAATTGATGAAGCCTGGAATAAACGCTAAGGCTAAGCCTAGGTTCGAAAGGTTATTTGTTTACAAATACTAAAACTTCCATCTTAAAGCTAAAAGCCACCGGAAACGGTGGTTTTTTTGTGCCATATTTCTTGAGTGTTACAAGAATTGATATGAAAATGATTGAATAATTTTGAAGGGAGTTGAATTTATTATGAGTACAAAGCAATCATTGGTGCCATTTAGATCGCACATTAAGAAACTGTATGAATTCTTTGACCTAATAACCACTTTGGGCGCAAGACTAGAAATGGCTGAGCGACAAAGGCTTTTCACGGAAAATGAGACAGGCGTGAAAAGAAATATGAAGATATACTTACAATCAGTACATCAGTCAACTTACTACCGCAAGCTCTTAATCAAAGTAAACTTGCTTATAGATAAAACAAAAGCAAAGACAGGCAAAGAAGTATTGTATCGTAGGAATGATGCACTTCTGAATGAGATAGCGAAACTCACCGAAGAGTTATTTAAGGACATGAAGTGGTCTACTGGAGCGGATATCAATGTAGCCATGAAAAAGAAATTGCAGATTTTAACATCCGATTTTTTTATAGCACTCCCTATTTATAAAAGCGAAAAAGGATCGCTAACAAGAAAAATGTTGCAAGATGAGATATTTGATAAGATTGATTCGGCAGATGTGACAAAAGCATTGATCAAACTTAAAAAAATAGGCATTTTAGTGAAAAGTCAGGAAGAGGATGACAAAAGGTATGGGATTTACAGCTTCAATTTTGAAGCGTTTAATATACTTGATGATTACACTTCAAAAATGACTGAGGTTATTAGAAGTCATTCTAACTAGAATAACTCCCGAAAGCAATTATTTAAGGCTATTGAGCAATCAATGGCTTTTTTATTTGGCGAAGTTGAGGTTTGGAAAGTAGCAAATAAGTTAAGTAAACTAATTAACTGGAAAGAATTGCTGAAGATGGAATTTTCCTCCCAACTATCATATTCCAAATAATTTCCCTATACTAATGAACTATGGTACCTTTGTGTCGTATTCATGAGTACATGATTTTCAACTGCGGAACGGGTTGTTTGAAGTACAAGATCAAACCAATCTAATGTGAAAATCGGCTCTCAAACGGCTGCTGTCATACTAGTGGACAGCAGTCCAGCGAGGGCAAAAAGTTAAAGTAGCTTCCCAAGAAACATATCGTAAAAAACATAACGCAGATATGCGACTGACGAAACTATGCTCTTTTAAAACCAAATTTAATAAAATATGTACAAAAAACTTTTTAAACCACAAAATGTCTCGACCGATATTATCCGTCTTGACAAAACGTTCCAGCGCATATGGAACTCTGCTATTACCAAGCAGTTTTTCATTGAAGGTGTCCGAAAATTCGGCATCTATACAAGGCCAACCGGCTATATGAAAGATGGCTACTGTTACATTCTCGGTCACCAATGTTCAGTTGATGCTATGCTTGAATTGGGTCAGGAGGAAGTCGAAATGGACATTATTGACATTGAACAAGCAGAGATAGCCCTTTTCCTGATTATTTTTCTGGCTAAGGAACATAAGACCCTCAAGTGCACGGCAGAACTGATCCGTCTTATCCTTGAGTATATTGAAACGCCAGAAGGCAAGGATTGGTTCGTCACTATTCTTGATAAGGGCGATAAGGAGGATAGGATCGCGTGCTTGTTAGATATTACCAAGTATGAGGTAAAGTCACTGCTGTTGCTTTTGCAGCCAGACAATGATGCATATTTGAAAATGCTTGCTGATGGTGATAGTCTTAACGCTGCAGTAACTGCTTGCAAAGACGCTAAACAGGTCCAAGTAAAACCTAAGAAGAAAGCTAATATCCCTGCTGGCAAACCCAGTGCCCGTATAATCGGGCTCAATAACCCCAATCCGCAATCCTCAGCAAATCCATCAGAACAGGGTGCTGATAGTGACGATGTCTTTTTTAATAATTGGGGTGATTTCGAGTTTGATGACGAGGTAGTAACCAACAATGATGACGATGAGCAGGAAGAGTTTGACGACGTTGATGATGACTTCTTCGAAGACATGCTGGATGAATACAAGAAGAAGGACAAGGGGAATGGCACTAAGTTAATTCCGCTGGGGCTTATCCGGAAGGTTGCCCTGGAGCTCAATGATGGCTGTAGTCTTGATCTGGTGGGACGAATAACCTTGACAGTCGATGGAAAGGAGATAACATCCACCGATCAGTTATGCAAGACACCTGATGGCGCTTGGCAGCTCCCTTCTGGTAGTCAGAAGTATTGTTTGACTGCTCAGGCATGCTAGACAACTAGTTACCCTTAACCTATAACCCCTATCACCTTTTATAATACTAAAATCAACATAAAAATGAAAATTCAACCAATATTATTCAATAAAATCAATGCTGAAGCTGTAATTAAAGGAAGGCGGTTTTTATCTGTTGACCTAGATCTTTATATGTTAAGCCTGTTTCATTGGTAGAAACAAGGTCTAATTAACTGGGTTATTGTTGGTGCAGAGAGTGAATACCATACAAGAAAGATTGGGGCAGGAAGTTGCGTAATGGGTGTCTGTTTACCAACACTACCTTCTTCTTCAAACAAGTGGATAAGGTTCAGCTAATACAACCAGACCTTATGATAAAGCAGTTTTACCGCTAAAAATTACAAGTTTATGTTTAACAATAACAATACTATCATTGATTACATACTTCAAAGGTTACGGGAGGTCATCCGTGAAGTAGTGACTGAAATTCTTTGTGAGCATTTCAAAAAGGATCGTTACTATAGCCCCAGTTATGATCCTAACAAGATTTTAAATCTTGATGAGGCAGCACAATACTGTGGTGTCTGCACTAGGACACTTGTCACGAGAGTGACCAAGGGCAAGTTAAAGTCTGGCGGCACTGGACGTAACTATCGTTTCCGTGTTGGCGACCTTGATGCATTTATGTTCAATGAGAAAATTTGATAAGTAAGGCGTGAGAATAAATATGTACATACGAAATCCCAAGCAAGTAGGTATTACCTCTATCTACTTTTCGGTTGTGTGGTGCTCTAAACGGCTGATTCTTCAAGCCGGTGAAAGCATCCACTCCACTGATTGGGATAATAAAAAGTATCAGCCAAAGCAAAATGCTCAAAACGCAATGCTTATTGGTCGACTTATTAAACTGGAGCAGAAAATTCGTGATGACCATGATTCACTTGTAAAAGAATATGGACTTGAAGGTTTTACACCTGCTATGCTTAAAGACAGGGTATTATGCAAAAGAAAGAAAATCCCATCTGCTCCGGCTGCAAAGAAAGAAAAAGACGTTAGGATCGTTGATTTCATTCAAAGGTTCATTGATGATACAAAAGAAGGTGTAAGATTATCAACCAAGCGAACAGCGATAAAAAAGCAAAGTGCCAAACCTTATGGTAATGTAAAAAAAGCATTTACAGAGTTCGAAAATGAGATGGGCAAAAAGCTCTTTTTAAGAAATGTTGATCAAGACCTGTTGGATGAGTTCGAATTGTACTTAATTCATGGCAAGAACCTTGCTTTAAACACTCGGGGCAAGTACATGCAGATGCTAATGGTTGTGTTTAAGTATGCACTGAAGAAGAAGCTGCTATCAAGAGATGTAGTGATGGATCTAAAGATTATTGTTGCAACTGAGGAAAGTGACAGTATCTATTTGAATGAGCAAGAGTTGTCAGCATTCTGGGCTTATAAAAATCCAGACAATCAATACTTGGAGTTTATTCGAGATATGTTTCTTATAGGCGCTTACTCGGCTCTACGCCACAGTGACTTCTCTCGACTTACCGAGAAAAATTTTATTGAGAATCGTATTAGGACAATTCAGCAGAAAGTAGGCAAAAAGGTTGTCATTACTATTCATCCACTGGCTAAGAAGATAATTGATAAATATGCCAATGGCTTTCCTTTTGAATGTCCCAAAATCCTTCAGGTATTCAATGAGCAAATTAGATTGGTAGCTAAAGATATAAAGTGCCTCGAAGTAGAGGTTGATAAACGAATAACCAAGGGGGCAGAAGAAGTAATTATCACTAAGAAAAAATATGAACGCATATCAAGCCACGTCTGTCGCAGGAGCTTCTGCACTAATGAATTTTTAGCAGGTACTAATGTTGAGCTGATAATGGCAATGAGCGGGCATACCTCATACAAATCGTTCAAGTCTTACGTTAAAGCAAGTCTGGAAGAAAAAGCGGACGCAATAGAGCGAATTTGGGATGAGCGGTATAAGCATCTGAAAGATGAAGAGCAACCTTAACGGTTGCTTTTTTTATGCTCTTATGTGTCGTAGAAATGTGTTGGCTAATATCACTCAAAATAAAACTGCCACAAAAACTGCCACAAGTAAAAAAGAAAC
The DNA here is from genome assembly GCA_943367855.1 of Asaia bogorensis. GTDB lineage: Bacteria > Bacteroidota > Bacteroidia > Chitinophagales > Chitinophagaceae > Nemorincola. Next base: position 12,742 of record CALRKH020000061.1, read on the forward strand.
CCTTGAAAGTCGCTACTATCAAGGGTTTCGGAAGATAAAAGTGATCCGGATTGGATTCGAACCAATGACCCTCAGCTTAAAAGGCTGATGCTCTATCTAATGTTTAGGCTACTGAGCGTATAATAAGTGTACTAGCCAAACAAAAAAAGGACATTGGTGATGAACTTGAAACCTATACTAGTAGTGAATAGGCAGTAACAATCTAGCAACTACGAGATAGAGGTCTACATGAACATATATGACCGGATATGTACTGCAATAGTGATATACTAATGCGTTGGGATTCGTATGGACACTATTACTAAGAGCGGTATAAGGGTAATAGGGGACTACCCTACTCTATTTTGAAGCGCTACAAACGACTAGTTTATTCTATCTGGAACTACTTGGAATTGGCCCCCAGTAATTTGTAGGTAGTACAAACTTTGCCCGACTGACTAGTCTTGCAGCCTTTGCAACCAAGAAAACGCAGCTCTTTGGGTGAGAGGTTATCGACCTTGATGCGTTTTGTATACAAATGACCTTGTATTGGATTTGCGCCACTGGTGATACTTACTTCTATATAAGCTATAACTACATCATCGCCAGTATTGTGGATGGCAACTCCCATTTGACCAAACTGACAAGGTTCGTTAGCATCTGTCAAAAAAACCTTGTCGGCAGCATTGCCAATTACTGTTGATTTTGGTTTTAAATTAGACTGCTTGTTTGCGCTCTGGACATTAACAGTATCTGCTGACTGACCGTAAACTGATACTGTATGCAAAAAGGCCACTACTGAGCTTAATAGGCTGTATTGAAATGATGACATTCTGATAATACCACTGATGTGTGTGGAAAATTAGCAAAGGACATCCATATAAATAACAAAATAAACGAATACCTACTAATAATAGCGGTATGAACATAGCAGATATTATAGGCTTTCGATAGTTTTAAATTATACAGCAGAGTGGGATTAGACAAAAAACGGCCGATGTAAATTAGATAGCTAATTGCTACATGGACTTCGTGCAGCATTGTTTTTACGCATTAATTACTGCTTGTATATTTTTAGTGTTTGGGTATATTGAGCATCAACATACTTAACAAAATATATACCAGCTGAGAATTTGCTAAGGTCAATATTTAGCCAATCGGAAAGTAGCTGATAGCTATTTAAACGAGTACCTGAAACATCTGTAAGCAATAGATATGCACTACCTGAATATGGCTTATTGATGAATACTTGTAGCTTATCTGTAACTGGATTTGGCGCAACATGTAACTGAAATGGAGCACTATTTGTAACTAATGTGGCTGTGGTGCCCAATGTAGTGAATGGGATAGTAGCCCAAGAAGAAAAATCAGCAATAGTACAACTATCGCGAACGTGTGCATAATAAATAGTGGTGGCTAACAAAGAAGTGGCATTGGTAAAGGTATCGGTAGTGTTGATACCTGAAATAGTAGGTGCTGCTGCTAGATTGTTGATGATATATTGGTAACCTGGGGCACCACTACTAACTGATGCCCAACTAATAGTAGCTGATGTAGCTGTGATATTGGTAACTGACAAACCACTAATAGGTGCGCAGGCCGTGGTGGAAAGTGTGGTGAAAGGTATAGACACCCATGAGGATGCACTACTGGTGCAAATGGTGCGCACATGAGCATAATAAGTAGTAGCTGGTAGCAGGGTGCTAGCAATAGCAGATGTGGAGGTGGTAGCAGTGCCAGATGCTGGAGGTGTGGCAGTAGTAGTAACAGACCATTCATAACTAGTGGCACCTGTAACGGCAGACCAACTTAGGTTGGCTGAAGAAGATGTAATAGATGTTGCTAGGAGACTGGCAACCGGACTACATACTGAAGATGCCCCCGTAATAATTGCAGTATAATCGTGAACCTCGCCAAGTGTAGCCCCACCGCCTGTAAGCGAGTAGGAAGGACATGGTGTAATGCTGGGATAGGAGGCATCGCCTGAGGAAACAGCACGCATGCGATGTGAACCTGCTGCAGCTGTGGTGGGGATAGTAATGGTAAAACTGGTTGCTGTGCCTAACATAGAAAGTGTGCCACCGCCTACACTTTCACCTGCATCTAAAAAGCTATTGTTATCATTAAAGTCTATAAAGAGTTGAAAATCGGCGGTAGATAGTGCCGATGTGCTAGCTGTAACCGTGTAGGAGGCACCAGCAGCCATAGTAACTGACATAGAGGCATGCATATCTCTGTATGATGTGACTGGAGGGAAGCCGCTAGTGGAGGAACAACCTGTGGCAAGATCTGTAATTGAGGTGCTGCTTGCACCATTGAGCCTGAAATCGATAATGGGAGCACTAATGGTGCAACCCTGAAAATAAGTAGGCGTGCAATATTGTGCATGAACTGGAAGAATAAAATGTAACAGCAAAAAAGCTATTAAGACATGTAGAGATATTGGTTTCCTTGTCATTGATTATGATTTAATGATGAATGTTGATTGACCACTTAAAGATATAAAAATAGAAACAATTTGTGTGTGCTCACTTTGACACTTTACATTATTTGCCCTGTATAAACTATGCACCAGATTAATGCTGTATCTCATAAGGCATAGACCCAGCGTGTATTTATACTCGCGCAGAAAGTCTTTTGTGTACTCCAAGATCTTTAGTACCAATGAATACAGATCTTTAAACACAGGCAGACTGTAATAAAAAGCCATTTCTAAAAATTTCTTTGGGGGCGAAAACTCAGTTAATTCTTATACTATTAGTGTGCTGCAAGATGGCTAGCATTTATACATTTTGATTGCATCGGCTAAAAGTGAAGCTAGCTATTATGTAAGGGTTTTGTATAGTAATACTAGCTTTTCCATATTGGGTACTTTTATGCCTAGCATTTCAACCTGAGTTGATGAAAAGTCAACATCTTTTACCAATGAGTAAATACATAGCCAAAGATCTGCTTTATTGAAGTAAAACAGCGGTGCAGCATGGTTAATAGTTAGCAGATAACCGTTGTTTTGCTCTTCAATCCAAAAACTGAGCTGTTCCATAATTGTAAATAAAGCTAATGTTGACTTGACTTTATACTGCTATAAATAGTAGGTATTAGTAGATTAGTACATCAATGCTTTATATAGGAGCATATTAAGCGATGTTGGATATCAGTAATTAATATGGTTTTTAATGGTAGTAAATGCTGCATGGTTGAGACGAGGCCACAGATAAGTAGCATTATTTGATTGAGCAATAGCTGCAGACCATAACGACAATAAGAAGAAACTACTTTGATGACAAACGTATACCAAAGTGAGCATTAATGTCCATGATTGAACCAGGGCCTGTTATAATAAAAAACCCAAGATCGTCGAATTGTGTAGTTGGTGTAAATATTTTGAATGTTTTTAACCCGCCAGCTAAATCGAATAGAAATCGGCTCTTTTTACCCATTCTAATATGCAAGCCTAAGCCACCGCCTATCAATGCATAATCAAACACACCAGAAGCGTTGCTTTTTCTGCTACTATTATCTTCAGCACTTCCATATCCTGTTTTGCCATAATAAAAAAAATCAGTTTGCCCCTCGTGCTTAGCATAATAGCGATATTCAGCAAATACTTGAGTGCCAGGACAAAAACTGTAATAAAAGGCTGCCCCAACCTGAATAGAATGACCAGAAGTAAAGCGATATTCTAGTTTTAGTCGCTCCTTACTTATCAGTCCTAATGGGTTGGACTGATACAATACTAATTGTGCATCTGCACGATGGCAACCCAATATAAATATAGTAGACACTACAATGACTTTAGATAAGACTTTATACATCTATACGGCAATTTTCCTCAAACTTACCATTAGACTAATTCAATTATACCCCTATTATTTGTCATTAACCTACTCGTCAGTATGTTGACAATAATGATAGCGCAGTTGAAGAAATGCAAATAAGATTAAGAAGTTTTGGTAACTATCGCTTATATGGGATTATAAAAAGTACTAAACTATAAATCCACCCCAAAAGGGTGGATTTTTTATGCTTCTACCAATTCGTTTGCGTCCTCCGTTTGCTGCTCTAATTTGCCCTTTACGGTCTTATTAGCATGTTTGGCGAATATCTGCAAGGCTTCATTAAAACCTACGTTTATTGCCACCTTTTCAGCGTACTTGTTGGGACGTGGCTTTTTATCTTTCTTTTCCTTTGCCATGTGGTAAAGTTACGGATTGTTTATTATGTGTAGTTTGTTATTCTTTGTTAAGAACAAAAAAAATACTTGAAAATACATTAATTTTGACCTCCTGACCGTCAAAATTATGGTACTATTTTATTTTCAATTTTGAAAATATCTAAGTGAAAAGTACTTTTAGAACATACTTACCCAAAAAAGTAAAGGCAAATGGATAATTTAGCAAAGGGCGACTTCTGTATAACGGTGGATTTTGATAAAAATTCAAAAAACCCAGAACGGGTTTTTGTTTCCATTTCAGAAATGATTGTAGCTTTTAAAAATCTCGACAATAATCTAACGACGTCTATACATAGTGGTATAACTCCGGTATTAATGCTTGAGGATATAGAGTCTGGTTCTATTAAAACGTGGTTAAAGCAGGGATTAGAGCAAGTTAATGATAACGCACTAATGAATTTAGATTGGAAGCCTTTAGTTGGTCAATATCTAGTTAAGGCAAAGTACTTTGTTCTTGATTTTATTTCACAAAGAAGTAGTATTACAGACGCGTCAGAGATTAAACAGCTACAAAGTGGTTTATATGAATTAGCAGAGCAAACTAATGTTAATCAATTCCCTTCTTATGCACCAATAACGTTGCCAAAACTCATTGGAAACATACAAGAAATAAATAACTCTTTGCAGAAACTAGAAGGGAATGATAAGGTTACTTTTTCATCAAATCATGGGGACGCTACGTTTAATTTAGATTTTGCTTTTGTTCCTTCAGAGATTGAAGACCTACTAACTAAGGAAACTATAGAGCAGGATTCAATAATGATTTTGAAAATAAAAAAGCCCGATTATCTCGGTAATTCCCAATGGGATTTTAAATATGACAAGAGAAGTATTTCCGCCAAAATAACTCATTTAGATTGGGTGACAAGATTCCAAAGAAGATTGGTTGATGTGCGACCTGGGGACTCTTTGAAAGCAAAAGTACATACTGCTGTTAAGTATGGGTTTGACATGAATGTAATTAATACCTCCTACGAGGTAATAGAAGTAATTGATATTATTAAAGATGAATCATTCCCAACGTCTTTATTTAACGATGAAGACTAGGATTTTACTTAGCTATCAGTACATCATATTTCAACCTAACACCACTACATTTTAAAACGGTATCTTCAAACCTTGGCGTTTGCTGCATTTTACGTGTGTTATACCTATAGGCACTTTCATTGCAATAGGCTTGCATGTGCTTACGACTGATGTTGTGATACACACCTATCACCATACGGTCAAAGTGGCTAAATGCACCCTCTATTGTGTTTGTGTGGTAAACTTCATCACGTACATACTCACTCTTGCTATGGTCAACAACACCATGATGTGCAAAATCCTTACCAACAACTTTATAAGCCTGTGCGCTATCTGTCATTAATACGCTGGTGGTATCAACATGTTTAGTTAGTAACTCTTTCTCACTTTCGTTGGTATCTATAACATCAAAACGGATTGCACCGCTACGCTCTATGTATGCTGCAACCGATGTTTTATTCTCGAATTTACCTCGTTTACCCTCTGCTATTTCTTTGCGCTTGCGGTTACTCATGTTTTTAACTTTACCGCCTACAATGGTAGTATCTGTTTCAACAACAACCCCTTCGCCACCTAATGCCTGTGGTGCAACTTCTTTCAACGTTTCACGTATGCGATGCAATAAAAACCAAGCAGACTTTTGATGTATGCCTAAATCCCTACTTAACTGTAAAGATGAAATACCCTTTTTGTGGTTAGTGCATAGGTAAATAGCAGCGAACCAAGTGCGTAATGGCATCTTGCTATTTTCAAAGATAGAGCCAACTAAAGCACTAAATTTCTTTTGGCATTCTACGTTACGGCACTTGTAGCCACGATTAGTTTTATAAGGGTTTTCGGCGTTACAATGTGGACATGTAACATTGCCGCCCCACCTAACTTGTTCCCAGTAAGTCATGCAGGTTGCTTCATCTTTAAAGAAGTCGAATAATTGCGGTAATGTTTTGAATTGAGCGAACATAATTAGTGCGTTGATGGGACAAAGATACGAAAGAAGTACACACCAACAACTAAATAAACATATATTTTTAATTAAATCCCAGGTTAGCGATAATTACCGAAGTTTTAACACATTTAGGAAGCAAGCAACTGAGCATATAGGCATCTAAAGATGATGAACTAGCTTAATGGTTACTTGTTCATACTACGAATTATAGTAGTGTTTATATTGCACCACTTACATAATTTCATAACCAAAATATATATAGCACATGAACAGGTCAGAAATCATCAACAATATTGCTAATGAGACCAATATCACAAAGGTGAAAGCTGACAAGGTGATACAATCTTTTACTTCATGTGTTGTTGCTGCATTAAAAAAAGGAGACACCGTAACCCTGGTTGGATTTGGCACTTTCTTTATTACAAATAAGTCAGCTAGAAATGGACGAAATCCTCAGACAGGTGAAATAATTAAAATAAAAGCAACGAAAACACCTAGATTCAAAGCTGGCAAGGTACTATCAGAAATAATTAACAAGTAGTAGTCTGAATTAAAAACTGTACTTAAGTATCTAATAACTGCTACTTATTTTGAGTATTCTATAAACCATGTAAACTTAAAAAAAACTGCCACAAGTAAAAAAGAAACCCTTGAAAGTCGCTACTATCAAGGGTTTCGGAAGATAAAAGTGATCCGGATTGGATTCGAACCAATGACCCTCAGCTTAGAAGGCTGATGCTCTATCCAGCTGAGCTACCGGACCAGTAGTAGTGGATGCCCGTATTGCTACGGGTGCGCAAAGGTAATAAAAGTTTTGATTTTGCGAAGTGTAGATTTTTATTCGTCGGGGGCTTCGCCGTCTTTGAGGAGTTTTACTTCTTTGACGTCGCGACGCATGTGCCAGAGCTCGCCATCCCAAACGAGGCCATCGTATGCGCCACTGGGCACATAGGTGTAGCGACGTGCGGGATCGTTGGAGAGGGAGGCTAGCCTATCGAATACTATCATGCGTTGCTCGGCATCCCAGTTCATAGTGGCGGCTACGTTCTTTTTGTATTCGAGTACGAAGCGTTTGACTTTGACCTGAGGGTTGGCGCGGGAGCCAACGGCAAAGATGGGTGCGCCAAAGGATGCATTGCCGGCTTTATCGAATATGAGTGGGTCGAGAACTTTGCGGTTGGAGAGCATGCCTGCATTGTTGAAGCCGAAGAGGAGGTATATTTTTTGCCCGCGAACATCGAGCGGCATAATGCGGTATATGAGTGCGCCAAACCATTT
>CALRKH020000062.1:0-20117 GCA_943367855.1 Asaia bogorensis
GATAGTTTTTCCAGCAGTTTATCGGTAGTAGTATTCCAATAAAATTCGTAAGTGTCGGGCATAACCATAGTCATGAATGCGCCAGTATCTATATTGTATGCTGAAAGGAATGCGCTGTCGCGAATCTGGTCGCTGAGGGTATTGGAATCTATTTCGAGATTGGAGGATATTAGTCTGACGAAGTCGTGTTTGGTGCGGAGTTTTTTGATAGTAAGTTTAACAGGCTCTTGCATGCCAGAGCGTAGTAGGCGAACCAAATTGTAGTTGCTCATTCCACTGGTGATTTTGTATCGACCTGGATGAATATTGTCTTCGAGTTTTAGTGTTTTGGCTACTAATTTGAATCCGCTTAGATCTCTGACTATATTATTTTCTTCTATTGCTTCAATGACATCGCTATAGGTGGCGTTGGTTTTGATATATAGGTATTCGTCTTTTGTGAAGGAGGCTGTATTGGGACCAAAAACCTCGAAGAAGAAAAAGCCGCCAACAGCTATAAAAGCCAGTATGACTAGGAGTTTCCAGGAGCCGCTTTTCTTTTTTGTCTTCTTTTTAGTTTTTGCCATGGTGCTAATTTAGAGCAATTTTTGTGATAGGCTAGAGGTGGTATGGAAAGGAGCTGTAAAATGTGAATAGCTATGGAATAAACTGACGAAGATTGGTTAAATGGAGTAAAAGCCCGTTACCTTTGCGGCGAAAATTTGAGTATGAGCATAAGGATTACGTCTATAATAGCAGGAGGATTAATATTACTGTCGGGATTGAATAATGAGGTAATAGCCAGGCATCCGGACAAGCCAGCTAAAAAACACAGGCCTACATCTATGTATTTTAGCTGGGGATATAATACCGAATGGTATACCCCATCTACAGTGCGTGTGAAACAAGAAAGCCTTGGTAATGACTTTGTGATGCATAGTGTGAAAGCGCATGATAATAGAGGATGGGATAAAAACTTGCTGAAGCAACAATTTACTATACCTCAATATAACTATAGGTTGGGTATATGGCTGAATAAGAAGCAAGACCTAGGTTTTGAGATTAATTTTGATCATACTAAGTATATCATTACCGATGAGCAGTATATACATGTTACTGGGAAAATAAACAACAATGAGGTAAACCAAGACCTACACTTTACGAGAAAAGATGGGTTTTATTACTTTTTGAATAATGGTGCTAACTTTTTGCTGTTTAATGTAGTGAAACGTATGCAAATGTATCAGTCGAAGGATAGGAATGTGCGTCTTGATTTTTTGGGTAGAGCAGGTATAGGGCCTGTGATACCACATGTGGAGAATAGTTTTTTTGGTAAAGCAAATGACAAAGGATTTCAGATAGGAGGTTGGAATACTGGGTTGGAGAGTGCGGTTCGAGCTACATTTTTTAAGTATGCCTATTTAGAGTTTGCGCAGAAAGTGGATTATGCACGTTATAGTAACCTGAAAGTGTATGAGGGGAGAGCAAGGCAAGCATTTGGTACATTTGAGCTGATATTAAGCTTAGGTGTATCTATACCTACCTCTCGCAACAGTGTACTGTTTGAGCGAGTGGAGCTGCCAGAAAAAAACCTTGAAAAAGCCAATTAAAAACAAAAATATTACTAGCAAGTAAGGCTATGATGCGCTAAATTTGCACCACTAAATTCACAATTATGAGCCAACTGATATTGGGAGCGTTTTACGATACGGTAAATTTGAGCATAGGACCAACCCTAACATGGGTGTTTTTCTTTTTGTTATTGATTGAGTTTTTGTTTGTGAGCTTTAAGTACACAGGCACATCTGACGATTCTGATAAATAATTGTATCAAGTGTCTGAACAAGCTATCAATATAGCCGATATCAGGCAAGATTATATTCTTGCCCAACTAGATGAAGCGACAGCAGGAGAGGATCCAATAGCTTTCTTTAAGCAATGGTTTCTGGAAGCTGAAGTGTGTCGCATAACAGAGGTGAATGCGATGACACTAGCTACGGTAGATGGATTGGGTAAACCCCACGCTAGAACAGTGCTACTAAAGGGACTGGAAGAGCGTGGGTTTGTATTTTATACTAACTACGACAGTAATAAAGGGCAGGAAATGGCTGCCAATGCTCATGTGTCGCTGTTGTTTTTTTGGAAAGAGCTAGAGCGACAAGTGAGAATAGAGGGTGCGGTGGAAAAAGTACAAGCAGCAGATAGTGATGCATACTTTGGATCGAGGCCAGAGAGTAGCCAACTAGGAGCATGGGCATCGCCACAAAGCCAGCAGATAACACATAGGAGTGTGCTAGAGCTAAACTATGCCACCTATGAGAAGGAATTCTCTGGTGTAAAAGTACCCCGACCACCACACTGGGGTGGCTATATAGTAGTGCCTGAGCGTATAGAGTTTTGGCAAGGCAGAGCTAGCCGCATGCACGATAGGATAGTGTTTAAGCGTGGTAGTGAAGCCGCATCATCTTGGTTGCGTTTCAGATTGGCTCCATAATGATTTGGCTTAATCAAGCCTAAAGACTGGATATCTCATATATTCAGGCTCCATATATTCGCAATTTTTGTACACGAACTCTAATTGCGCATTTCCATCTTTTGCAAATGCTGGGTCATTCTTCTTTTTGTCTTCAAGCTTTTGTTTCAAGTCAGGGTTTTTCTTGAGTAAATCGGCTGCAATGTCTTCGAAAACATAAGCCGAGAAGTATTCCTTTTGTTGCAGTATGGCGTCGAAATAGTTCCAAGCGAAGAAGCCATCTGGAGCTGTAGGTTCTAGAGACTCTATGATATATCTTTTGGCAGGTTGTGCTGTTTGGATGATATAGTCGCCTTGAGCAACGAATAGTTTTGTACGATAAGGTGTGACTTTGACATTGCGGTGGGGATAGTGGCGCTCGTAAGGAGTGGAAGGTGTTTGGAAGCTATCTATTCTATAGACTGTTACCTCCATCATGCTATCGTAATTGACCCGTTGCATTCGCACACCATTTGCACGGAAGCAAACTATAACTGGAGTCCAGGCTTTGGGGATGATATATGCTTTGGGTGCGGATATGGATTTGACAGGTTTGTATTGGTTGTAAAAAGGTACTTTTTTAGTGAATGGTTTTGAGCGATCGTAGTATAAACGAGGAAGGCCGCTGACCTCGCTAGGTTTGTAGCCAGAGGTGTAGCCTTTGAAGGTGATGCTATCGAATTTGGTGGAGTCTATTCGCCAATCGAGTACAAATTCTCTTTGTGATATTAAAGCTTTCTTGTCGGAGTTGCGCGCTTGTTTAATAGCATTGGCTTTGGCAGCGCCAGTATTGATGATGGACTGCATGAGTGCATAAGTGGCCTTTACACGCTGGTCGAAAGGCTTGAGCATGTGCGCCTCGGGTACATAAGCTATGGTTTGAAATAAGGAGGCGTAGCCGCTAGAGAACTTGGGGGAGTCGAAAAACTCGTGCCAGCCATTATCTGGGGTATTGGAGAAATCGTTGACATAAGGTACGAGGTCGTAGCCTTTAGTTTTCATGTCGGCATATATAGCTGGAGAAAGACTATCGTGCATAAATGCGCCAGTTTTGCCACCCAATTTATTGTGCTGGGTTTCTACAAGAGTCATTATATGTTGGTAGTCGGCACCGTTGCTAACGTGGTTATCAATAAAAATGTCGGGGTTCATTTTTGTGAATAAATCTTCGAGACCTAAAGTTTCGGACGCATCGCATTTGATAAAGTCGCGATTGAGATCTAGGTTTCTGGCACTGCCTCTGAAGCCATATTGTAGCGGGCCATCTTGATTGGCGCGACTGAGCCGACCACGATTGAGCGCGCCGCCGATATTATATATAGGAACTACAACAAGAAATACATTGTCTGGTAATTTTATTTTTCCGGTAGCGGCATCTCTAATGAGCATCATAGATGCATCTACCCCATCTGGTTCGCCTGCATGTATTGCATTGATAGTAAGTATTACCAGTTTGTTGCTGTTTCTTACTTCTTCCTTATCGAATTTGGCATCGTTGGTGAATGCTACATAGCGCATAGGGTAGCCATTATCGGAAGGACCCATCTCGCCAAAAGAGACTGTGGGGAAGTTGTTTTTGAGCGTTTTGTAAAAGGCCCAACATTCATCGTAAGTAGCAGATTCTTTGCCGCCCGACAACTCGAATGGAGTGAGTAGCGCGGAGTCGGGCTGGGAGTAAGCTAAAACAGAACAGAGTAATAAGATAGTATTGATGAATAATAGCAACTTTTTCATTGGTGTAAAGATAATGCGTGAGGTTGTAAGGCTGAGTGTTAAAAAAATATGGATGCTGGCGAGATATAGATTGCAATTTTTATCACTAAAACTTATCTTTTTAGAATTGCTGTCATACGCCTACATTCGCAAACCTGAATAAAGCGATATGTACAATTTTGCACAGATAATAGCCGGAGCACTACAACTAAGTGTGAAAGATGTGACTGCCGTGATGGAGTTGCTAGAAGAAGGAGCTACTATACCCTTTATAGCCCGATATAGAAAAGACAAGACCGGGGCTATGGATGAGGTGCAGATACAGAAGGTGCAGGAAGAGCTAGCCAGACTAAAAGAGTTTTATGACCGGAAAGAGTATATAGTGAAGACTATAACTGAACAAGGTAAGATGACCGCTGAGCTGGAAACTGCCATAAATAATGCAACTACAATAGCTGCGCTGGAAGATCTGTATCTGCCCTATAAACCCAAGCGCAAAACAAAGGCACAAACAGCCCGTGAAAATGGACTAGAGCCACTGGCGACACTGCTGCTAGAGCAAGGCAATACTCTACCAGAAACCGAAGCACTCAACTACCTGAATGATAAGGTGCTAACTGTTGATGACGCACTGCAAGGAGCCAGAGATATAATAGCAGAAATAGTGAATGAGGACCCTCAAGTGCGAGCTGGCATGCGTAAACTGTTTGAAACGCAGGCGGCAGTGCAAAGTAAGGTGCTGGCTGATAAAGAAACAGAGGGTGCTAAGTATAAAGACTACTTTGACTTTGCTGAGCCAGTGCATAAAATACCATCGCACAGGATGTTAGCCATCATGCGAGGTTTTATGGAAGGTGTGCTAAGACTAACCATAGCCCCTACGGAAGAGGAGGCACTGGCGCTGATAGAAGAGGTGTACCTGAAAAAGGATAATGCGGCAGCGGCACAAGTGAAGCGCGCCATAAGAGATTGCTACAGACGTATGCTACAGGTGAGTTTGGAAAGTGAATTCAGGCTGGCACTGAAGACGAAAGCAGATGAGGAGGCAATAAACGTTTTTGCTGAGAATTTGCGTCAATTGTTACTCAGCTCTCCACTGGGTAGTAAGCGTGTGCTGGCAATAGACCCAGGCTACCGCACTGGCTGTAAGGTGGTGTGCCTAGATGAGACAGGTGCGTTACTGAAGACAGACTTATTTTATGTGCATGAAGCAGGAAGACTGGCTGATGCTGAGCATAGGGTGCGGCAGCTGGTGCAAAAATATAGGCTAGAGGCTGTGGCGATAGGTGATGGAACAGCAGGAAGAGAGACTGAGCAGTTTATAAAGAAACTACAGCTAGGATTGCCCGTGTTTTTGGTGAATGAAGATGGAGCGTCTGTATACTCAGCATCGGAGATAGCGAGAGAAGAGTTTCCGGATTATGATATAACGGTGAGAGGGGCAGCTAGCATAGGAAGACGACTGATGGACCCACTGGCAGAGCTGGTGAAGATAGACCCTAAGAGTATAGGTGTAGGGCAGTATCAGCACGATGTGAACCAGGCCAGGCTAAAAGACAGGCTAGACCAAACAGTAGTGAGCTGCGTGAATGCTGTAGGAGTAAATCTGAATACGGCAGGTAAGTATCTATTATCTTATGTGAGCGGGATAGGGCCAACACTAGCAAGCAATGTAGTGAGCTACAGGCAAGAGATAGGCAAGTTTACCTCGAGGGAACAATTGTTGAAGGTGCCCAGACTAGGGGCTAAGGCATATGAACAATGTGCGGGCTTCTTGAGGGTGAAAGGTGGAGATGACCCACTAGATGCCAGTGCTGTGCACCCTGAGGCCTATGAAGTGGTGCATAAAATGGCGAATGACCTAGGCATAAATGTAAGTAGCCTAATAGGTAATGATGAGCTGCTGAAGAAGGTGGAAATAAAGAAGTACATCAATACATCGCTAGGGGAACATACCCTGCGAGATATAATAGCTGAGTTGAGGAAACCTGGTCTTGACCCAAGAAGTGAAGCCAGACAGTTTGAGTTTGCCAATATATTCTCTATAGAAGATGTAGTAGTAGGGATGGTGGTGCCAGGTATAGTGACCAACCTTACCAGATTTGGGGCATTTGTGGATATAGGCGTGAAACAGGATGGATTGGTGCATATATCGGAGATAGCCCATAAGTATATATCGGACCCGAGTGAGGCGCTAAAACTAAACCAAGAGGTGATGGCGCTAGTCACAGAGGTGGACCTGCAACGTAAGCGTATAGCCCTCTCTATAAAGCAAGCCCAAGAGCCAGCAGCACGAGGTGCTGCACCTAAGCCAAGTGTTGGGAAACGGAATGATAAAAAAGAGCAGCCACAGCAACAACAAAAACCTGAGACGATGGCTGATGCGCTTAGTATGCTGAAGAATAAGTTTTCTAAGTAGGATAGTGGTGTAATAATTATTTGAAGGGGTGGTTTAATAGATATTAGGCCACCTCTTTTATATTTGTATGAGCAACTGCCATGCAAGATTTTAAAGCAATATTGAAGCCACTAGTGGCGTATTTTGGGGATGTAGATGATGCTGCATTTGAGGCTTTTGCTGCGCCATGGACAGAGGTGACATATGGTAGGAAGCATGTGATAACGAGGCAGGGAGATACAGAAAAGTACTTGTATGTGGTGATGGATGGGATACAGCGGGCCTATGCAACACATGACGATAAAGAAGTGACACTTATCTTCTCTTACACAGGGTCCTTCTCGGGTGTGGTGGATAGTTTTTTTCTGCAATGTCCATCGGCATTTTGTTTGGAGACTATAACAGCTACTAAATGCCTGCGTATACACTATGCGGATATGCAACGACTAATGCAGGAACACCGCGCAATAGAAAGCTGGGTGCGCATGGCGATAACGAAAGTGCTGGCAGACACACTACATAGGCATATAGAAATACTATCTTATAGTGCTGAGGAAAAATTTGTGGCATTGCTGAGCAGGAGTCCGCATATGCTGAATCTGGTGCCACATAAATATTTAGCCTCTTACATAGGGGTAGACCCTACGAACTTCAGCAAAATTCTAGGTCGTATACGTCTTTAATCTTGGTAAATGCCAAGATTTTAGGTTTGTGGGCGGTCTACTTTTGCTGGAAATAACTGACTAATGGCACAAATGAACCAAGCAGAACTGATAGCCCAACTACAAGAGGAGGTAGGACAACTGCTAGCACAGGCGCAATTGCTAAATGATGTGGATATGGCTAGGCTAAGCAAACAGCCTGAAGTGGGTAAGTGGTCGGTGGTGCAGGTAATAGAACATCTGAACACCTATAACAGGTATTACCTGCCACTGGTGGCAATAGCGATAGCAAAATCGCCGAGGGCGAGTGGAGTATATACATCTGGCTGGTTGGGCGATTATTTTACAAAGTCGATGTACTCTGAAGTAAAGGATAAAAAGAGGGTGCTGAATAAGATGAGTGCCATGAAAGGTCATATACCCGAAGATATGCCAGCTGCCAGACCAGCACTGGCAGAATATATAGCCGGACTACAACAACTGAAATGTATACTAGAGCAAGGTGAACAAGTGCAACTAGATGCGGTAAAAGTGCCAATAACAATATCTAAATGGATAAAGATAAAGACAGGTGACGCATTGCGATTTTTGGTGGCGCACTTAGTGAGGCATTCGCTGCAAATAGAGCAAACGCTAGCTGCTACCAGCAAGAAGTAGCAGATAAACTATAAGATGTGCAACCATTAAAAGAATGCAGCCATAGACTGCTGATACTTAGCAGCCTCCTCGTGGGCACGAGCTGCAAAGTCTTGATTGGAGCCAGCGTAGATGACGGCGCGAGATACATTGATGAGCAGCCCGCCATCATCGTTCATAGCGTTGGTGCAGACTGTGTGTACATCGCCACCCTGAGCACCTACGCCAGGGACTAAAAAGAAGTGATGTGGCAAGATGCTGCGCACATGGGCTAACTGCTCGCTACGAGTGGCCCCAATGACGAACATAGTATTATCTGGATTGCCCCAGGATGCTACGGTGCGTAATACACGTTCGTACATTAGCTCGTCACCAGAGGGTTGCAACTGAAAGTCGTGGCTGCCAGCATTGGAGGTGAGCCCTAAAACAATAGCCCATTTACCATCGAAGTTGAGGAAAGGTTTTACGCTATCGGAGCCCATATATGGTGCTACAGTAACACTATCGTAAGGGAATGTTTGGAAGAAGGTTTTGGCGTATTGCTCGGAAGTATTGCCAATATCGCCACGCTTGGCATCGGCTATAGTGAATATTCCTTTAGGTATGTGCTTCAATGTTTTTTCCATTGTTAGCCATCCTTTTACGCCTTGAGCTTCGTAAAAAGCTGTATTGATTTTGTAGGCTACTGTATAGTCTTTGGTAGCATCTATTATTGCCCTATTGAACTCGAAAGCCGGGTCTTCGGTGTTTAGCAGATGTTGGGGTATTTTGTTGAGGTCTGTATCTAACCCAACACAAAGGAATGATTTCTTAGAAAAGATGGCATTTTTAAGTTCGGCATGCGTCATGGTGCGAAGATAAGTATGCAGGAGATAATGCCCTAATAAGGAAGCGCATTAGTAACAGAAAAAGTAAAAAGCAGCGTGGAGTGTGTAATTTATTTTTTGTGCTTTTTGAGCAACTCACTGGCTGGGATGTGTTTGATCTCGCCATTTTCGCATATTACAGCCATCTCATTGTTTGCGGCCTTCTGCTCGTATAGACGGCGAATAGCCAGCTGCAAACCAGACTTGATTTTGCTAAGTAACTCGGAACTTTCCTGCTTACTGCTCATGAACTGTGTTTTAATGCATTCCAAAGGTCGTAGTTTTCAATGATATTATCAAATCCGGTACCACCCTGTGCTATAGTATTTAACTGATCCATAGAGTTATCGGCAATAATCCAAGTATCGCAAATGGGCATAAAAAGATGAAAGAGATTGTGTGCTCCGAGTTTGTATCTTCTTCTGACAACATGTTCGGGTATGTTGTGGCCACCTTTTCGCACACGTTCGGCAACGCGTTGCAAAGCAAGATCGGGACTGGTGAGCCAGATGTATATAAGCGATACGGTATAACCCATGGCCTGTGCCTTGCGCACCAGATTGACATAACTGCGCGTGGCAAGTGTGGTTTCTATGCCAAAATCGGAGCCAATGGCCAATAGCTCATTGATGCGATGTAGCATGATGCGGGCAGCTTCGACAGCAACACCCTCTACATTGAATGGAGAGATGCCTGCCGCTATGTTATCGGCATTTACAAACTCTCTGCAATTGAGAATCTCTGGTAGTATGGTGAGGCTAGCAGTGGTTTTGCCTGCTCCGTTGCATCCGGCTATTATATATAGATTGGGCATGGGCAGGTGTGCGGGTGAAACTATTGAGGATTGTTGACCTTGAAGTTGGCAGGCATAGAGAATGGAAACTCTAGATTTTTATCGAACTCGGGGTTGACAAAATTCATATCCAAGACATATGTTTTGAGCCCGTTTTGGATGTTATAGTTGCGGCTGGTAGAAATAAGTCGACCTGTTACGTTTTGGAATGACATGTAACTAGCCAGAGCATGAGGCCCGTTTGGTTCGTGAGTTTGGAGGTCGGCAAAAACCATGTTGCTATCTGGCCGCTGATAGGTGATGCGCTGTAAAAATGTGCTATCATCTGTACTAAGCACCCAAGCGGAGTCTTTCTCTTCGGCATATATTATGCTACCATCAGCAAGGGGCTCGCCCGAGAAGAGGTTTTGAAGCTGACGGAACTGCACACTAACAGGGAGAATTTTGCCTACCTGCGCTATAGAGGTGCGTGTAACTTCTTTTTGGTCGTAGTTGATAAGGAAAAAACTATCTGTAGTGACGAGCATGCGTGCTACCGGATATAAGCCACCAAGAGCGGTGACGTGAACCCAAATAAGGCTATCTTTTGCAATACGGAAATTGGCGGAGAAGCCAACATTGCCTTTGGGACCATCGAAGTTGATTTTGGCTTTACCGCTGAATGTTTTATAATCGAGTCGCTTTTTCCAGATGGGTAATAAACGCTCTGTGATAGCAGCTAAGGAATTGGCAGCAGCAGTATTATCTGTATAGATAGGGGTGATGCCAACACTACCACCATTGTTACTGACGCTGGTAGATGTGGGGCTAGTAGTAGCTGTGGTAGTATCTGCGGTTTCTTTTTTTCTTTTGTGCTTGAAGAACTTGCTGTTGCAAGATGAGAACAGCAAAGAAGTGCCTATAATAGCTAATAAACCGAAATGCTTATTCATACAAATTACCTTCGCTAATCTTCTTATCGAGATTTTTGTCATCACTACCTTTCTCTTTTGCTTTTTTCCAGGCTTCTACAGCTTTGGTTTTATCGTTGAGTTTGAAGAGGATATTACCTAAATGGTTGTACAATGTGCCATCGGCCTGATCTTTGGCGAGGTCTATTGCTCTTTGGATATAGGTTTTAGCATTTGAATAGTCTGCCTTCTTGTAGAGTATCCAGCCATAGGTGTCGAGGAATGTAGCTTCGTCGGGACGGAGCTCCATTGATTTTTTCGACATTTTTTCTGCTTCATCCAGTTTAGCGCCACGCTCAGATAGGTAGTAGGCATAATTGTTGAGCGTAGTGGCATTGTTGGGAGCTAGGTTCAAAGCCTTTTCGAAAGCGGCATCGGATAAGGAATATTGTTTATTAGCATGATAGGCATCGGCAAGGGTGCTATACATTTGAGATAACTCCTCTTTTTCGCCTTCGGGTTGCAAATCAATGGCTCGTGTAATGGCTTTGACAGCCTGAGCATTGTTTCCTTTATTCATATAACCAACGCCATTGTAGAAGTGGGCAATAGCCTGATTGGGGAATAGTTTGATGGCTCTTTCAGAAATGCGAGTCAAGGAGTCTGCATAGGGCTTATCGAGATAGTTGCCCATGAGGCGGAGCCAAACATTGAAATTGTTTGGCTTGATAGCTAAAGACTTTTTATAGGCAATAACTGCACTATCGTTTTTATTGCTGATCTCAAGAATTTCGCCATAATACTCGAAGATAGTAGCGTCGGCAGGCTCTTGGGCTGCTAGTAACTGAATGAGCGGTAGCGCCTCGCTGATTGCTTCTTTTTCGCTAGGAAGGCTTTGTACATAACCCTTAAGCAACTCTATCTGTAGCTCGGTTTCTATATCAGGATTTACAATTGCTTTTTTGACATACTGACGATACTTGGCGGTGTCGCCAGTTTTGAGACTGTGTGTAGCTATGCCTAACTGAACGAAAGGGTCTCTGGGTAATTTGACTTCTGCCTCCTTTAGTAAGACTGTAGCCTTATCGGACATTTTGTTATTGTCGTAAAGCTCGGCAAGAAGTTTGTAGTACTTGCCATTTTTAGGTTCTTGTGTTATTAACTGTTGTACTACAGCAGCAGCATCGTTTGGCTGGTTGAGGTTGAGGAAGATGCGCATTTTTTGTATCAGCAGTTCTTCATCATCCATATTTCGCTTTAGTGCAATGTCTATGTATTCGAGCGCTTCCTTTTGTTTGCCAGCGCGCTCGTAATACTCTGCTGCTAATATGGGATATTCAGGATCTTTTGGTTCGGACTTGCAAAGTGCGGCATATATCTCTGCCGCCTCGGCATACTTACTCATCATAGCCAGAATGGCTGCCTGAGTTTCCTTGTACCATTTGTTGTCTGGCTCTAATGCAAGCGCTTTTTTAATGGCATTGAGTGCTAGCTCTGTACGTTTTTCTTCTACATATATTTTAGCCAGCTCGTAATGTGCAGCAGCAACTGAGGGCCGCTGAGCTATGAAATCTTTGAGCAAATTTTCGGCTTGTCTGTTTTCGTTATGCAGTTTTGCCTTAAGTGCATCAAAGTATATTTCGTTTGTTTTTGCTCCTTTGCCTTGCTCAGTTTCGACAGTGTCGCCAGTAGAAATGGATACATTTTGCCCATGGCTGATGAATGAGGCAGCAGCCAAGCTAAAAGTGAGTAAAGACTTGAGTAGCAGGTTCATTATTGTTCGGTAGAATAATCTCCTAAACTAAGTTCAGAAGCGGGTTTTGAGTAAGCTACATATTTGCCTAGCATAGAGTTGTCAATACAAGCGTTGGTAATATGCGTATCGTTTTGGATGATGCTGTTGGTGATGCGGGAGTTAGCAACATTAACTCCTTTTTCTAGCGATACCAATGGGCCTATAACAGAGTTGGTGATAGTAACACCCTCGCCAATGAAACAAGGAGGAATGATAACAGAATTGACAATAGAAGCACTGGGCGCAACCAACTGCTCTGAGTGCTGTTTGATGTCTAGTATGCGACCATTGGTGTAAACTGTGGCGTCTTTATTGCCACAATCCAGCCATTCTTCTACCTGACCAGTATAATATTTGACACCATTGTTGAGCATATGCTCCATAGCATCGGTAAGTTGATACTCACCTTTGAGCATAATATTGTTGTCAATGAGTCTTTGAAGTTCTTGTTTGAGGCGCAAACCATCTCTGAAATAATAGACACCGATTATAGCCAAGTCTGAAACGAATTCTTTAGGTTTTTCTACAAATGCTTCGATTTCGTTGGCAGCATTGAGTTTTACCACACCGAAAGCGGAAGGGTCGGCCACTTTTTGTGTCCACACGATAGCCTCTTTTTCGGTATCGATGCTGAAAGTGGCTTTGAACAGAGTATCTGCAAAAGCAATGAAGACATTGCTATTTAGCGTATCGCCAGCGCAAAGAATGGCGTGGGCTGTGCCGAGGGGTTGCTCCTGGTAGCAGATTTTACCTTTTGCGCCGAGCGTTTCGGCAACAGAGCAAAGGTGTTCTTCAACCTCCTTGCCAAAAGCAGGGCTGATGACGAAAGCAATTTCATCAACTTTTTCGTTGCAAGTGGCGAGTATGTCTTCTACAAGCCGCTGAACAATTGGTTTGCCAGCTACAGGAAGTAAAGGTTTTGCAGTGGTGAGTGTATGGGGTCTCATTCTTTTGCCCATACCGGCCATTGGTATTATTATGTTCATTTTGTATATGCTCTGTTGTAGCCTAAAAAGGCAGTGTTTTCAATAAAAATATTAGCGTGTGCCTGAGTGTCCGAAACCACCTTCGCCCCTAGCCGTGCTATCGAGTGAATCTGAAGGTTGCCATTGCACAATAGTGTATTGACTAATGATTATTTGTGCGATGCGTTCACCATCTTCTATAGTTTGGTCTTCGGCAGATAGATTGACTATGCCAACCATTATTTCGCCCCGATAGTCGCTATCTATAGTGCCGGGACTGTTGATAACGGTAAGACCACGCTTGATAGCTAAACCACTACGCGGACGAACCTGAGCCTCGTAGCCAGTGGGTAGCGCAATATGAATACCAGTTGGGATTAGCTTGCGTTCGAGTGGCTTGAGCGTAACTGGGGCCGAAAGCCAAGCACGTAAATCCATGCCGCTGCTGCCTGCGGTTTGATAAGCAGGTAGCTCGTGTGGGGATTTATTAATAATATTAACGTTGATCATTGTAGCTGCAAATGTACTTCGTTGGCACGAAATACAGTGTTAAATGGAACCAGCGTAAAATAATGTAAGTAGCTGAGTTTGCCCATCAGGCCTATTACCAATCTCTGTTGTGGTGCTTGTGGTAAGAGCGGTATTTCTTTTTGTGCACATAATGGCTCTTATGCTTGTAACGTGCCCAAGTGCCCATATAGCAACTACTTAGATTTACCAGTAAAACAAACAACGCCAGTATTCTTAAAAATCTATTCTTCATTGTAACTATGTCTTATATGGGCTAGGCCATTAACGGTGTGCTAATATCGGAATTTTTTTGAGATTTTTCAGTTTGAGTACAAAAAAAGGATACAGACAGGATGCCAGTGCAAAGGGCGTGGCGCTAATGAGCTATGATATATTAGTGCAAAGGCTTAGTGCCTAATTGTGCTAGTAGTATCTATAACTGCTTGCACAAAGAGGCTTATTGCTACTGCAATGGGTGGAGCATTAGCTGATTGAGGGGCTATAAATAGTATTTCCCCTCGGCTAAGAGACGTGCGGCAATGCGCCTACGAGCATCTTTGGTATTGAATGGCTGCACTTTAGTAAATCTCTTAATGCCCAGGAGCATCATGCGTTGCATATCGCCAGTAGCAAAGTTGTTGATTGCTGTTTTGCCTGAGTGGTTAATTCTGTCGGCAGCATCGTAAATGAAAATACGGGCAATATCTGTAGCAATAGCCGCATTGGGGTGTCCAATAGATGTCATCTTGATAGCACGGTGCAAGGCGCTTTCTGCCTGAAATGTATCAATAGCCATATCTGCCAAATCCATCAAAATTTCTTGTTCCTGCTCTAGTTGCATCATGAGTTGCTGAGCAGCAGCGCCAGCGGTCATGAGTGTGGCTTTCTTGAAGTTGCTTATGGCCTTTAGCTCAGGTGCAAAAGGAGTTTCGTCTTCGGTGAAATCTGGAATACTCATTAACTCTTGTTGTACGGCAAGGGCTGGTTTCATGAGGTCTATGCGCCCTTTGAAGGCACGCTTGAGGTACATATCTAAAACAAGTAGTCGATTAATTTCGTTTGTGCCCTCGAAAATCCGGTTGATGCGGCTGTCTCTGTAAGCACGGCTAATGTTATACTCGTCGGAGAAGCCATTGCCACCATGAATTTGTACCCCTTCGTCAACCACAAAATCTAGCGCCTCTGAGCCAAGGACCTTGAGCATGGCGCACTCTATGGCATATTCTTCTGCTGCGCCCAATAGAGCGTCGTTTTTGCCGGCATTGTGTAGTTCTTGTTCTTTATCGTCTATCCAGGCAGCAGTGCGGTATAAAGCTGCATCGGCAACGAAAGTGCGAATCACCATTTCGGCCAGCTTGTGCTGTATGGCACCAAATTGCGCAATAGGTTTTTTGAACTGCTCGCGCGTGCTAGCATAATGGACAGAAATGGCAATGGCTCGCTTAGCAGCACCCATAGCAGCAGCACACAGTTTTAGCCGGCCGATATTAAGAATATTGAAGGCAATAAGATGACCACGACCTATTTCTCCTAATAGATTTTCTTTTGGAACAATACAGTTTTCGAAAAAGAGCTGACGAGTGCTACTGCCCTTTATGCCCATTTTGTGTTCTTCCTCGCCATAGCTGAGGCCTGGGGTGCCGCGCTCTACTATAAAAGCGCTGAACTTATCGCCATCTACTTTGGCAAAAACAGTGAATACATCGGCAAAGCCACCGTTGGTTATCCATATTTTTTGTCCGTTTATGGCAAATCCACTACCGTCTGGCGTAGGGGTAGCAGTGGTTTTGGCAGCCAGAGCATCTGAACCACTACCTGGCTCGGTAAGTGCATAAGCACCTTTCATTTGCCCAGTGGCCAAGAGTGGAATGTATTTGGATTTTTGGGCCTCGGTGCCAAAATATAGGATAGGTAGTGAGCCAATGCCATTGTGTGCTGCCATAGCCACCGCAAAAGAATGCCCACCCCCCAAACATTCATTGACCAAAGTGGCCGTAACAAAGTCTTTGCCCAAGCCACCATACTGCTCGGGGAATGCAGCACCTAGTAAACCAAGCTCCCCAGCTTTATTGAGCAACTGTGGCATTATATTATCTTTCTGGAGGTCTATGTCGGACAAATGAGGCAAGACTTCTTTATCCAGAAATTCATTGCACATCTGAATAATCATTTGTTGCTCTTCGCTAAAATCTTCGGGGATGAAGATAGCTGTGGGGTTGATGGCCTGAACGAGGAAAGAACCGCCTACTACAGATGTCCTAGTTTCCATGAGCTTTGTTTTAGATAAAGCTACTTAGATTACTGTGAATATAACTGTTAAATTAGTGTATGCAGGTGGGACTGATAGCAGCAAAAAGCCACCGACCTGATGGGGGTGGTGGCTAAGAATTGTAAAGGAATAATGATTGAATCTACATGAAGGAAGCTAAATCATCTTTTATCAAATCGAGAAAATCGGACTCAGAAAGGATGGCAACTGTACCTAGTTTTTTGGCTTTTTCTAGTTTTGAACCAGCATCGGCACCAACAATGAGATAATTGAGCTTGCTGCTGACACCACTTAATAGCTGCCCGCCCTTGGACTCAACCATTGCCTCGGCATCGCTGCGTTTGAACTGACTGAGTGTGCCCGTGAAAAGGAATGTTTTACCAGCAA
Organism: Asaia bogorensis; assembly: GCA_943367855.1. GTDB lineage: Bacteria > Bacteroidota > Bacteroidia > Chitinophagales > Chitinophagaceae > Nemorincola. The sequence goes on from CALRKH020000062.1 coordinate 16,376, forward strand.
GAGAGCCATCTTTGGCTGCATCAGCATTGAGATCGTTGGCAAGGTTAAGACCAAGATCTGCCAGTTGCTGAATCATTTCTCTGTTTTGAGGCCGAGCGAAGAAGTCTGCAACAGAAGTAGCTACTTTGGGTCCAACATCAGATAGTGTAGCCAATTTTTCTACATCCCAATCGTAAAAGTCTGTGAGGTGTTTGACTGCTGCTGCCAGTGTTTTGGCTGTGGTTTCGCCTACATATCGAATGCCAAGACCGAATATCAATCTGTTTAGTGGTTGTTTTTTTGATTGCTCAATGGCTTGGCTGAGGTTAGAGATTGACTTTTCTCCGAAGCCATCCATTTGGCGAATCTTGTCCCAGTTGATAGTGTATATGCTGGGAATGTTTGGTAGCAAACCTGCGTCATGAAACTTCTGCACGTTTGCTGCGCCAAAATTTCGAATGTCCATAGCATCCTTGCTGCCAAAGTGTATGATGCGCTCTACTACCTGCACCGGGCAGCTGCTGCTGATGCAGCGCCACGCAGCCTCCTCGGGCTGACGCTCAAGCAAGCTGCCACATGCCGGACAATCTGTAGGGAACTCTATGGCCTGTTCTGTGCCATCTCTGAGTTCGGTAAGTGGTTTTACGATGTAGGGGATAACATCGCCTGCTCGTTCAACCAAGACAGTGTCGCCAATGCGGAGGTCTTTTTCTCTGATAACATCTTCATTGAACAAAGAAACAGAGCTAACTGTGACACCGCCAATGTGCACTGGCTCGATTTTGGCTACTGGGGTGATGGCACCTACGCGACCCACCTGAAACTCAACTCGTTGCAATTTGCTTGTAGCCTGGCGAGCCTTAAACTTGTATGCTACCGCCCAGCGTGGGTGATGAGAGGTCATGCCCATTCGCTCTTGCATAGCGATATCGTTGACCTTGATGACCAAACCATCTACTTCGAAGGGTAATTCGTCTCGATTCTGCTCGAACTCGGTGCAATAATTGATAACCTCTTGAATACTGCTGCACTTTTTCATTTCTCTGGCAGGAGCAGGGAGCCCTAGCTGATACATCCACTGCAGAGAGTCGTAATGCGTTTTGAGCTGGCTGGGAAGCTCGGCGCCTGGTTTGAGTGCAAAATAACTAATGTGATAAAGGACTGCACTTAGGCCACGTTTGCGCACTTCTGAGGGGTCAAGAATTCTAAGTGTGCCAGATGCCGCATTTCGTGGATTGGCTAATGGTGGTTGCCCCTCTGCAATACGCTGCTTGTTGTAAGCCTCAAAAACGTTTTTGTGAATTACTATTTCGCCTCTTATTTCTACTTGTTCTATGCCAAATTGCTCCATATTGGCCGAGAGTGGAATAGCGCGAATCTGGCGTATATTGGTAGTAACATCCTCGCCCATTATACCATCGCCACGGGTGGCACCACGAGCAAGGTGATTATTGGTGAAGATAACTGAGACACTGGCACCGTCATATTTGGGTTCTACGCAGTATTCTATATTGTCTGATTTGGCAAGCTCTTTACAGCGTCTATCCCAGTCCATGAGGTCCTCGGCATTGTATGTGTTATCGAGGCTGAGCATGGGTACCAGATGACTGACAGCTGGGAAACGCTCACTGAGCCCGTTAGCAATACGCTGGGTAGGAGAGTCGGCTGTGATGAGTTGCTGATTTGTGTTTTCTATAGACTTTAGTGCAGCAAATAGCTGATCATACTCGTAGTCGGCTAATACTGGTTCGCTATTAACGTAGTATTTCCAGTCGGCATAATTGATGACTTCTTTCAACTGGTTTATATCTGAATCTATCAGAAGGGTGGACCTGATCAAAAGGTCTTTGGCAGTAGAGAAAAGTTTTTTTTCTTCTTCTATTGAATACATAGTGCGCAAGTTAAAACAATAACATCTGAAGGAAAAAAAAGAGGAGGCGCTAAGCCTCCTCATGTAACAATCAACCAATTATTTGGTGCATTAGGGTTGGTAGGTAAACTTGATTGTGCTTATAATATCGTTTTGTGTAGACTGATAGCGACCCATATACACACCAGCAGCTATGTTATTGGGTATAGTAATGTTATTGATGCCAGAGTTGACAGATATAGTTGCTACTTTCTGACCGTTCATAGAATAAATTGTTAGCACACCATCGCTAGGTACAAAAATAATAGCTGTACCATTGGTAGGGTTTGGCATAAAAGTAATGCTGGTAAGGTTGTATGTTTTGATGCCAACAGTGCAATCTGTAAGAGATTTGATATACATGGTGTGAGTTTCAGTATCTGCACTGCACGCATTGTTTACAATATAACTAACAGTGACTGTGCCGGAGCTAATACCTTTAACCCGGCCAGCTGAGCTTACGGTAGCTATTGCAGCACTGGATGTAGACCAGCTGCCACCAGCAACAGTAGTAGTGATGTTAACAGAATCGCCCTGGCATAGTGAGTCGGGACCAGAGATAGTGCCAGCATTAGCGGCAGCTATAATAGTAATGTTGATAGTATCTATATCGGTGCCACAACTGTTGCTGACTGCATAAGATATAACTGCAGTGCCAGGGGCAATACCAGAAACTATGCCAGATGTGCCTACAGTAGCTACGGCAGTAGCACTACTAGACCATGAGCCGCCAGGTATAGTAGCGGAGATGGAGGCTGGTGAACCAATACAAATAGTAACTGGGCCGCTAATGCTACCCGCATCGGGTAATGGATTTACTGAAACTGTAGCGGTAGCAATGTCGGTGCCACAAACATTGGTGACAGTGTAATGCACTGTGTCTACGCCCGCAGTGATACCAGTGATAACACCAGCGCCAGTGATAGAAAGCAGCGAGCCTAAAGTGCTCCATGTGCCGCCAGACACTGTAGGCGTGACTGTGGCAGATGCAGCTACACAAATAGTAGCTGGAGCAGTGATGGTGCCAGCTGAGGGTAGTGGATTGATGCTGATAGTGAACGTTCTAGAACAAGCAGTAGCAAGTGTGTAAGTAATAGTAGCTGTGCCAGCAGCAACACCTGTAACTATACCAGAGCTGCTGCCTACAGATATAGCTGAAGATGGGGTGCTCCAGGTGCCACCTGTTGTGGCACTACTCAATGTGGCGGTGCTACCTACACAAACAGATGTAGTGCCTGTGATAGTGGCAGGGAGTGCATTGGTGGTGAAGATGATAGTGGTGCGACAACCAGTGGGGAGCGTATATGATATGCTACTAGTACCCGCTGAAACAGCAGTTAGTGCACCTGTAACAGATGCTATGGTAGCTACACTGGTAGTGGCGCTACTCCATGTGCCACCAGTGGTAGTGCTGGCAAGTGTAGTGGTGCTGCCTGCACAAGCTACAAGTGTACCTGTAATAGCATCGGGCAACGGATTGATGTTGACAGTGGTAGTACGTATGCAGCCTGCTGGTGAGGTGTAAGTGATTTCTGATGTGCCTGCGCTGACTGCTGTAAGCAAACCTGAAGTGCCTATGGTAGCCACTGAGCTAGCAGTAGATAACCAAGTGCCACCAGAAGGGGTGCTGCTCAAAGTGGCTGATGCACCTACACAAAGTGTGGTGCTGCCAGAAATAGAGCTTGGTAGCGGATTGATACTAACAGATGTGGTGCTGAAGCAACCTGTGCCTAAAGCATAGGTTACTATAGGAGTGCCAGCTGATAAGCCTGAAACCAAACCAGTAGTAGCATTAATAGATGCGAATGTAGTAGATGATATAGACCATACACCGCCAGCAGGTGTGGCAGACAT
>CALRKH020000063.1:0-20081 GCA_943367855.1 Asaia bogorensis
AAACTTGCCAAGATATTTATTGGTTTCGAAACGAAGCTTATTTTCTGCCTCTACAGATCTCAGCTTGAGCGTTCGGGTAGCTTCTGTTTGGTTCTGATTATCCTCGAACTTATCCAAACTATTGTTGAGCATATTGCGACTGAATACTAACTGCCAAGAACCTTTATCTATTAGTTTTTTGAGTACATAACCGTTTGTGTAGTTCCACTGATTGATGAGTGGATTGCTACGGATAGTGTATATGTTTTCGGGAGTTTGTTCGTCGGGCACTAGAAAACTAAAATTATCTATAGCACCAATACCTAGCGTGTAGAAAGTAAGCTTCTTATTGATTTTATAGTTGATTTTGTATTGAAAGTCCCAATAAGAAGGCTGTATAGGTATTTGCAATGCTTGGAATAGCAGCTGTAAATAGGATCTACGAGCCGACATTTGGAAAGATATTTTGTCATTTATTGGACCATCGGCTGCAAAAGCTAACTCTGTAGCACTCAACCTAAGATTTTTTTGAACACGGTCTGGATTGGACTCTCTTTGTTTTAATTGCAGTACGCCAGAAAGCGGATTGTCGTATTTGGCTGGGAAAGCACTGGTGTAGAGGTCTACATTGTTGATAAAAGAAATATTGAGAATACCAGTGGGACCACCAGCAGAACCTTGTGTAGCAAAGTGATTGATAACAGGCACTTCTACCCCATCCAAATAATAGACATTTTCGTTGGGGGCACCACCACGAATGATGATATCATTGCGGTAGCCACCTACAGAACCTGAGGTGCCGCCTACACCTGGGAAACCCTGAATGACACGAGAAACATCGAAGTTGCCCCCAGGGTTACTTTTTATTTCCTCGCCCGATAAAGACTGAATAGATAGCGGTGTCTCTGTGGAACGAGCAAAAGGATTTTTGCGAACTACAACTTCTTTAAGCCCAACACCTTGCTCACCATCCATAACGACACTGAGTTGTGGCACATTGCCAGCCGACACAACAACATTGAACACAGCAGCAGGCTGATAACCCAGAAACTGAAACCTAACATTGTATGAACCAAAAGGGATATCGCGTATTATAAATGAACCCAGACTATCCGTCATGGTGCCGAGGGCAGTGCCCTCTAGTGCCACCACCACATCTTGCAGTGGGGCTTCTGTTTTTTTGTCTTTTACTATGCCACGTATAGAGCCAGTTTGAGCTACTACAAAAAGAGGCAATAAAAGTAAAGCCAGCAGGGAGGAAAATTTATTCATAAATATTTGGTGTGTGTATGTGTGTGAACTAGTTAAGATCAAGGTTTGAGATTGTTGGTGCCACCATCGATACCTAATATCTGACCCGTGACCCAAGAAGATGCTGGAGTGAGTAAAAACTGTATAGCATTGGCAACATCTGCTGGTGCGCCAATTTTAGCTAAAGGGTTCTTTTTCTGAATTGCTTCCAGTTTTTCTGGAGTATTGATAAGACGCTCTGCGAGCGGTGTGGCTACAAGAGAAGGAGCTACACAGTTGACACGGATAGATGGTGCCAACTCGGCTGCTAAGCTTAGGGTGAGACTTTCCATTGCTCCTTTGGCCATAGCAATGGATGCATGAAAAGGCATACCAGTGCGAGCGGCTACAGAGCTAACAAAAACAATAGAACCAGCACCCGATTCTTTAAGGTTTTTCAGATATTTCTTAACTGCATTCACTGCACCTACTGCATTGATAGTGAAATCTTTGAGCAAATCATCGTCTGATATACTACGAATTGGCTTGAGCGTGATGCTACCTGGTAAGTAAACCAACCCATCTACAGGCCCATCTACATCGGGCAGGTGGGCAGTGGAATAATCGGCAACAATATGATTGTTAGCAATGTGTGCACTAACATCTGACCTGGAAATTCCTATAACGGTGTGTCCATCACCAGATAACGAAGCAGCTAGCTGCTGACCTATGGCACTAGATGCGCCTAAAAGAATGTATTTACCCACTTTAATTTGTTTAGTTAATTCTCCGAATAGTTAAACAAAAATAGGGTGCAAAATGTTAAAGATTAGCAATAATTAGACAAAAAGTAAACAAAAGGAGCGTTTTGTTTAAAAAAAGCTGCTTAATATATTAAACAAGAAATTGAACAAAACTAATTGTGCCGGTATGGATTGTTCTTTTTGCGGCGATAGTCGCCTCTCTTCCAGGCTTCGAAAAATTCGCCCCAAGATATAGGGCTAAAAATATTCATAGGTGGTCGTTGACCATAATAAACTGCGTCATTGGCCATTTTTCTGAGTTGTCGAGATTGAGCTTCTCTACCATCGATAGGCATAGTATATGCCAACATGCGTAATAAATAAGCGTCTGTATTTTTACGAGCAATCTCGTATTGGTCATTAGGTATGTGCCAATACTTGAAGGCATAATCGAAAGCTTCTTTACTAGGCAATGGCTTGATAATAGTCTCAGGCAAATAGAAAGTATCCTGAACCATTAACTGTATAATAGAATAATACTGACCTGGCAGCTCTTTGGGCACAATGTATTGCTTAGAACGGAAACCTATGCTGCTAAACTGCAAGGTATCACCTTTGTAACAAACGATAGAGAACACACCATTATCTTCAGCCTCTACACCCCTATCTCTATTTTTGACTAGTATGGTAGCCGCTGGTACGGCACGGAGGCTATCGGCTGTCATAATAACACCACTTATTTGTATCAAAGCATCAGCATCTTGCTGTGCCAAAGCTGCACTACCAGAGAAAGAGAGCAACAGAACAAGAAGTGAGCGTATGGGACTAAACCTAAACATAGTAGTACAAATATATTGCTTAAAGAGCTTAGTAGTAGTAGGCTATTGAGCGTGGCTATTGGCAGATAGCATCAACTATGGCTAAACGCAAACAAAGTAAGTAGCTTTTACTGTACTTTTGCGACGTTCAAAAAGCAGTTTAACAAAGGTTTGTATGATAACAAAAGATGCGGTAATAGCGGCACTAAGCCAGGTAGAAGAGCCAGATTTGGGCAAAGACCTGGTGACGCTTAACATGGTAAAGGATATAGTGGTGGAAGGCAATAATGTATCGTTTACGGTGGTGCTTACTACCCCAGCCTGCCCACTGAAGGAAATGATAGAAAAGGCCTGTGTAACAGCTATAAAACACCTAGTGAGCAAGGATGCTGTGGTGAAAGTACACATGACATCGAACGTGAACAGCAACCGCAAAGACAATAAAAGCGTGCTGCCTGCTGTGAAAAATATAATAGTAGTAGCATCGGGCAAAGGTGGTGTGGGCAAATCGACAGTATCTGTGAATCTGGCAATAGCACTGGCAAAAGAAGGTGCTGCTGTGGGACTGCTAGATGCAGATATATACGGCCCATCAATACCCATAATGCTGGGCATGCGCGACGAGCGCCCAAAAATGACCGAAATAGAAGGCAAGGGCATGATAGTGCCAATAGAAAGACATGGCATAAAAGCAATGTCTATTGGCCTACTGATAGATGAAAAACAGGCGGTAATATGGAGAGGCCCTATGGCAAGCTCGGCACTAAAACAGTTTATATCCGACGTGTATTGGGGTGAGCTGGATTATCTAATAATAGACCTACCACCTGGCACTGGCGATGTGCACCTTACTATTGCACAAACAGTGCCTATAACAGGGGCTGTAGTAGTATCTACCCCTCAGCCTGTAGCTGCTGCCGATGCCAGGAAGGCAATAATGATGTTCAAACAGCCACAAATCAATATACCAGTACTCGGAATTGTAGAAAATATGGCTTATTTTACACCCCGGGAACTTCCAGAAAATAAGTATTACATTTTTGGGAAAGGTGGTGCACGCCAAATGGCAGAACAGTTTGAGCTACCGTTTTTGGCAGAAATACCGATAGTGCAAAGCATACGCGAAGGTGGCGACAAAGGCATACCCGCAGTGCTAGATGACGATACGGTAAGTGCGGCAGCCTTCTCGGATTTGGCACAGCAAGTGGCACGAAACGTGGCAATGCGCAATGCGAATCTGGAACCGACCCGAATAGTAGAAATAAATACTTACTAAGTAACTCATTAAATAAACAAACCAAATATGAAGTTAGGTTGGTCGTCCGTATTGCTGTTGTTGCTTACACAGCCTGCCATGGCGCAGAGAAAATACAATATGGTGAAAGGCGGACCACTATTGATAGAAACTATATCGGTAAAAGGTGGCACATACGACCTTGGCGATGATAGTGGCACAATAGACCGCAGACCTGCACGTAGTGTACAGTTGGCTGATTTCAAAATGTCGAAGTATGAAATCAAACAAGAACAATGGGAAGCCGTGATGGGTGAGAATCCATCGGAATATAAATGCGCTATATGCCCAGTGACCAATGTAAGCTGGACAGATGTGCAAACCTATATAGGCAAGCTTAATGAAGCTACTGGCAAAAAATACAGATTGCCTACAGAAGCTGAATGGGAATATGCAGCACGTGGAGGTGAACATGAGGTGTTAGTGAAGCCCGGACATCTGAAAGGTGGGCCTAATGAACTATTAGTAGCTGAACGCAACCACGGCACAAAAACCAGAGAAAAGACATATGTAGGCGAAAAATGGGCTGGTCGCAGCGGCGGCATACAGTCTATAGCCTGGTATGTGAACAATGCAAACGGCAAGGTGCATCAAGTGGGTTTCAAACAGCCCAATGAACTAGGCCTGTATGACATGACTGGCAATGTGGAAGAATGGTGCAGCGACTGGTATGCAAAAACCTATGGAACGGCGGGCGACGTAAAAAACCCTAAAGGACCAAGCAGTGGTAGAGCAAAAGTAGTAAGAGGTGGATCTATAGAGAACACGCCTAAAGAAGCTACTGTGACACGCAGATACGCTTACCTACCAGACACAAAAACCAAATCATTAGGCTTTAGGCTGATAGAAGAGTAGTAAAGACAATACATTTCTTTGTTTTAAAGGCTGTCCTAATCGGGCAGCCTTTTATAGTATGTGGTAAAAGATATACTATAAGGCTATTGTGTTTAGTTTGTGTAATCCAATAGAATTAGATTGGCTAAATGAACATATCCTCATCTAACTATAAAGCGCTAGATGAGGATATTGGAAAGTGTTTAAGATACCTACTATTTTGCTTTTACTGGCACTGCACTATTGAGCATCATTGTAGCTGCATTGAGGCCGTCTTGTGCTAGTTTATTGGCTGGTTGTATTTCTAGTGCCTTTCTGAATGCTGAAATTGCTTCTACGGGTTGCCTGTTGGTGTAGTAAGCGCCACCCATATTGTACCACAAATCTATATTGGTAGAGTCTATGTTCAGTCCTTTTTTGTAAAGCTCTATGGCTTGTGGGTACTGACCATTCTTACCATATCGCTCCCAGCCCTCTTTGAGGTAATAGTCGCAGAGTAACTTATACATACCGGGCAAGGTAGGATAAGTAGGATAAAGCATACGCACCTTGTGAAGATTTTCGGCGGCTTTTTCTACTTCGCCCATTTTGAACCAAGCAATGCCTCTATTGAGATAAGCAGCAACAAACTTATTATGAATCTCCAGGGTGTGATCAAGTATCTTAACAGCATCTACCAAGTATTTCTGACGCTCTGTAGAATCTTTAGCATAGTCTGCAAGGGTGATGTATGACGCTGCAACATTGGCATTAACCAGCACACTATTGGGCACCGTCTTGATGTCTGTGGTAAAGAGTGTGCTATCGTTTTTCCAGGCTTTGTTTCTATCTATAGTTTTGAAACCAAACAGGCCCAAAACAATTACCATAAAGGAGCCCATGGCCAGATTGGCTGAAGAAGGAGAAGGTAATTTTTCGGCACCTTTGTAGAGCAACCAAGCTACTACTACAACAAAGCCAACTGAAGAGTGATAAATAAGACGCTCGCCCAACGTAGCTCCTATATCGAACACTAGATTGTTGACCATGAGTAGATGAAACAAATAGAAAGCTATGGCAAAACAAACAATTGCAGCGCCTGTAAGTGTAAACTGTTTTGATGGCACATCGGCAGACAATGCACGCTTGGGTAAGAAGCGGAACAATGCAAAAATGATGCCTAGATGAACTGCAATAGACAACCAAACTGATGGATGTGCAAAGTCTTTGTAGGGTATCTGAGCGTAGCTATAGTCGGCACTGAGGGGATGAGGAAAAACCAAGAACTTGATGTAATATAAAGAGGAAGCTATCTCTGTAGCTAGTTTCTGGCTGCCCTCTGCATACAAATATGGATTATTGAGTACTTCTTTACCTGCACTTTCTATTACCTCGGGCAGGTCTATAAACCTAGCTGCCAGATACATTAATGCTATGCCGAAATAGGGCAAGAATTGTAGGAAACGTAGTCGGAACAAGTCAGTATCATTCTTCTTTTCCTTGAGTGGTTTTATAAACATATTGAGTGCAAAGGCACCTGCTGCCAAACCAACCAATAACAACAAACCAATCTTACTATCCCCTTCTCCTTCTGGGGCAATAGCATTGAGGCGTATAGCCAGATAAACTGTAACCACCAGTGCATAAGGCAATGCAGCAGTGAGGCAACGGAAAGCAGAAAGACCACGAAACAGATATAATGAAAGTGGCAATAACAAAAGCATGGTGATGGCATACTCTTTGGATAAGAAAGCTAGCAAATAGCTAAATAGTGCCGCAAATAGATAGCCTTTCTTATCCTTATGATCCTCGTACTTGAACGCATAGATAAAGGTGAGACACATGAACATGAGCGACATTATCTCGTCCCTACTTTTCACATTGGCTACCACCTCAGTATGTACGGGATGTGCGGCAAACAGCAAGGCTGCCAAAAATGCAGGAATAGGATACTTATTGCCAAAAACCACATAACGCAAGAACCATAAAAGTATCACCACGCTGGCCATGTACCATAGCACATTGAGCACATGGCGCACCTGCATATTATGTATCAGCTGTTTCTGATTGGGCCCAGTAACGCCATAGGATATGGCTTGCTTGAGCACACTATCTACATCGGCCTCCTTTACTGCACCCAAAAACTGCTGCTCTATAGCGAATGTAACAATGGATAGTGGACGAAAACGACCGCCTTTCAACTGGTTGGTAGTATTGAGCTGACGATAATAACTATCATAAGCATCGCGAGTCATGATGCCTTTGATGCCTGAAAAACCCTCTAAGACAAATTCATTTTTCACTATAACTATCCCATCATCGTGCGCAAACTCATGCTTGAATGTATTGGCATATAAAACAAATGCCAACAAAGCTGCAATAACTGCCTGACCAGGAAAACTAGTGAACCAACTTTTAATGGAGCCAAAATTAAATGCTTCTGTAGCTGGCAAAGCTTCGGGCAAAGATACTTGCTCTTCTTGCACATCTGCTGCAGTAACCTGATTATTCTTAATGGGTTGCTTCTTCGCCATTTTATTGTGATTTTAAGAGCGGCATTGATGCCTTTAGTACGTTATGGGTTGACAAGTAGTTGATACTCAAAAATATGAGTTTTATAGCACCAATTTATGAACTTAGAAATGATTGCACAATCGTAATGAGTTGAGCAGCAGCAATTTCCAGATTATCATTTACAATTTTATGATCGAACTGAGATGCATAGGTAAGCTCTAAAGCAGCCTTCTCCACTCGCTCCTCCAGCGACTGCGGTGTTTCTGTGCCTCTGGATATGAGTCTACGTCTCAGTTCTTCCATAGATGGAGCCTCTATAAAAATTGTAAGACATTGATTGGGGTAAGTATTTTTCACTTTTAGTGCACCTTTTACATCTATGTCCACCAATGGTATCTTTTCATCGTTCCATATGCGCTCCATTTCTGTCTTTAAAGTACCGTAGTATTTGCCAGCATATACCATTTCCCACTCCACAAAAGCGTCTTGCTCGATGAGCGCTGTAAACTTATGCTCATCCAAAAAGTAATAATCTTTGCCATGTACCTCACCAGCCCTTGGCTGACGAGTGCAAGCAGAAATGGAGAAACATAAATTATTTGTAACCTCCAGCAATCTCCTTACCAATGTGGTTTTGCCTGACCCTGAAGGCGCTGTAATAACTACTATTTTGCCTGTATTCACCTTGAAGCTATTGTATGTGCGAAAAAACACAAAATTCTTCGGTTTTTTGCGGTTAATTGCAATTCGATATTGTGAACATAGCCGAACAAATGGCAAAAACACACCCAAAAAGCAAACAATACCTTTGGCTACTCGCCTTAGCAATACTAACCTACCTGGCAGGCAGTACTAACACTATAGCTGATGCCTATGCCAATAACATTTATACACACATACAAGCACTAAGGCATTGGCTTCCATCTATTGTTGGGATAAGTGTAGGAGATGTGATGTATGCAGGAGTAGTGGTGGGAGTTTTGATAGTATCAGTAAGCAGACTAGCAAGATTGAAAAGGAATAAAAGGTCTACTTATAATATCAAACTTATAAGCATACTAAAGTGGCTGATGGGTTTATTTGTTATTTTTCAGTTGGGATGGGGCATAAACTATGGCAGAACTCCCCTTGCGCAAAAGTTGGTATTGATTAACGATACATCTACCACTGTTTCAGACTCAGCCGAATGCTATGCATTTGCTCACTACTTAATTAGGAAGATAAATATGCTAGCGCCCTATTATTCCAACACAGACCTGAAGACTCTGAACACCAAAGCAATATCCGCGTACGAAAATCATGCTGGCTTGAAAAATGCAGCTATTTTACTAGGAACTAAAGCAACGCTGTTTGGCCATGGCATGAAAGCCGCTGGGATAGATGGATACTTTAATCCGTTTTCGGGAGAGGGGCAAGTGGTAGATGAACTACCCGGTTTTATGCTACCCTTTACGGTGCTGCACGAGATGGCGCACCAAGCAGGCATAGCAGCGGAGGGAGATGCCAACCTGGTAGCGTATATAATAGGGAGCAACAGTGATGATACATGTCTACAGTATAGCACCTATATGAATTTATGGCTCTATACCCTAGCCAAAGTACGGCATTATGATAGCACACATGCAAAACAGCTAAAAGCTGCCCTGCCAACTATAGCCCACAAACACCTAAAAGAACTGCGCATTTATAATGAGTCTTACAACAATACAGTAGGCAAGGTTTCGTCGTGGATATTTGATAGATTTCTGAAACTGCAACAACAGAAGGATGGAATAAAAGACTATACCAATGTGGTGAACTATGCTGCAAGAGTGGAACAAAAAAGAAGGATAGGCATGCAGCCTATCCCATTTCAAACATATTAGATTACGGTGTTACCAACTCAATAAGTCAGCTATACGCTGGGCCACTTTATCGGCACTGGGTAGCATAGCTGCTTCTAGTGCCATATTCATAGGCACAGCTGGCAGGTCTAGCGCACCTATGGTTTGCACAGGAGCATCTAAGTCTCTAAAACAATTTTGAGCTATGCGACCAGCCAGCGCTTCGCAAAACGAGTTGCGCAACTGCTCTTCGGTAAGCACTATACACTTGCCATGCTTGCGAACAGTGGCATAAATCAATGCTTCATCTAATGGATAAATAGTGCGAATATCAACTACCTCAACGCAACCTGGGAATTGTTTGGCTGCATTTTTGGCCCAGTATACCCCCATGCCATAAGTAATGATACAGAGCGACTCTCCATTATTAATGGCTTCGTCAGTTGCCTGCAAAACAACATTGCCTTTACCAAAAGGCACTACATAATCTCTATCTGGCTCAACAGTTTTTGCATCTTCTGTGCCAGGTACTTTGCTCCAGTATAGCCCTTTATGCTCCAGCATCACCACAGGGTTGCCATCGTAAAATGCTGCTTTTAAAAGACCTTTTATATCGGCAGCATTACTGGGATATGCAATTTTGATACCCTTGATAGTAGCCAGAGTGCTCTCTACGCTACCGCTATGATATGGCCCACCGCCGCCATAAGCACCTATAGGTACACGCAAAATCATAGACACAGGAAACTTGCCACAGCTTAAGTAACAAGATTTACTAATCTCTGTTACCAGCTGATTGATACCAGGGTATATATAATCGGCAAATTGCACTTCTACTATAGGTTTGAGCCCAACAGCATTCATACCCACAGTAGAACCTATTATATATGCCTCTTGTATAGCTGTATTGAATACTCTTGTATCTCCAAATTTATCGGCCAAAGTAGCCGCCTCACGAAATACGCCACCTAACCTTTTACCTACATCCTGCCCATAAAATAATGCCTCCGGATGGTCTTGTAATAATTCTTCTACCGCATGCAGTGCAGCATCTACCATCACTACCTTGTCTTTACCCATTGGGGTACGCACACCCCTCTCCTCGGTTATGCTACTTGGTGCATATACATGCGCAGTTACCGTAGCAGGGTCGGGTTCTGGGGCTGCTACTGCTAAATCAAACTCGGATTGAACAAATAGTTTTTGTTCTTCCTCTATTGTGTCAAGCTCTTTAGCTTTTACTTTGTAGTCTTTTATAAGTGTTGCTCTTAACTTAGGCCCTGGGTCGTCTTTGCCGTGTTTCTCCAAATCTTCGGTTGTTCTGTACCACTCTCGCCTAACGCCAGATGTATGATGACCCAATAATGGCACCTTGGCATGTACCAGAATCGGGGCTCTGTTGGTACGCACATACTCTATAGCCTGAGCCATAGCATGATAAGAAGCAGCAAAATCACTACCATCTACCCGCATACGCTCCATACCTTTGAAGCCTGCTGCATATTCATATGCATCCATAGTTCGGGCTTCATCGCTACTTACTGATATGCCCCAATCATTGTCTTGGACTAAATAAATGATGGGTAATTGATGCAGCACAGCAAATTGAAAAGCTTCACTCACCTCCCCCTCTGTCACACTACCATCGCCCAGAGAGCAAACAGTGACAGGAGGAATACGCCAATTGGCTATACCTTGCTTCTCCCTGTATTTTACACCTTGTGCTATGCCTGTAGTAGGTATGGTTTGCATACCAGTGGCACTGCTTTGGTGTATAATGACAGGAAAACCCTCTCTGCGCATATTGGGGTGATTGTAATATTCTCTACCGCCAGTAAATGGGTCATCAGCCTTTGCCAACAATTGCAACATCAACTCATATGGACGGTAGCCCATACCAAGCATAATACTCTCATCTCTGTAATATGGACTAACATAGTCGCAATCTGTGAGTTGTAAGCCTGTGGCTAATTGTATAGCCTCGTGGCCACGAGATGTACTGTGAACATATTTGCAAATCTGTCTGTTTGCGTCATAAACATCCGCCATTGCTTTGGCAGTCATCATAAGCCTGTAGGCCTTTAGCAAAATATCCTGAGGTAGCATGCAAGCGCAAAAGTAAAGCATAGCACCCAAAGTTGCAGGTCAAAGAATTGCAAAAGGCATCTGTACAAAGATGGCATTAAAGCGTATGCACAAGACTAACATGCACTTGGTGAATAAAAAAGATGAGCAATTAGCCTATGACCAATATCATAGAGGTAATGAAGCAAAATAAATTACATTCGTTATCATGAGTGAACATCAAAAACAACACCATCCTATTGCAGACCATATAATAAGCATGCTGGATGAAGGAAAGACTAGAGAAGAGATTTATGCAACCTTATCGGCCGAGGGGCACGATATGAAGTTCATATTGGAAATAGTGAACCAAACTGCTAAAATGAGAACTGCTCAGCGAATGTCTAAAGGACTTACGTATATAGTAGCAGGTTCTATTTTATGCCTCACCAGCTTTTTGCTAGCCGTTACAGGGCTAACTGGCAGCGACAGCATAGGAATGGTGTTGTATGGATTTACCGGAGTAGGTGTTATTGTGTCTTTTTATGGTTTTACTTTTATTTTCTAGATTCTAATACACTGGTCACAGCTTGCCACACATTTTGGGCCACTATATCCATATCCTGGTTACCATCTATTATCACTACCTTTTCTTTTTCACTACCTAGTTTATCTATAGCGGTTAGGTAGTTACTTCTCACCTTTGTGAGCATGTCCGCTGTTTCGTACAAGTCTTGTGTTTCTCTACTGGCACTTATCCTTCGCATACATTCATTTACAGGCACATCTATAAATATGGTCAAGTCGGGCCTGAGTGCCTCCGCACACATAGCATTGCAAGAGATAACCCAATCCATATCTACAAAAACACTATGATATGCATATGAAGAGAAGTAGTATCTATCACAAACAATATCATTACCGTTATGCAAAAGGTTGAGCAATCCATCGCCTTGCTTGGTAATATGATCGAGTCTATCGGCTAGAAAAAGAGCAGCTATAGCTCGTTGATCTACCTCTACTTCTTTTCTAAGTACACTACGTAACACCTTGCCAATCAAGTAGTTAGTTGGTTCGAATGTTTGATGTACTTGCCTATTATGTGCTCGCATTTTAGCAGCCAGCATTGCCGACTGCGTACTTTTGCCGCTACCATCTACACCCTCTATAGCTATAAAAACTGGTTTACTCATTTGCTATTCTTTTAGCCTGTGCAAATAAAACAATTAGTGTGCAATATAGTACTACATATGCCAGTTTGAAGCTATTATCTTTACAGGTCAGCAATACACCTTTGCCTACCATAAGACTAAATGACTATGCAGCAATACCATTTGATACATATAACAACAGGTGGAGAATACAGAGCACCACTTGTAGCCAGTCAACTGTTTGACCAAGCAGAATGCCAGGCTACTAACGGTGGCAATGGAGCTCCAAAAAGTGTGCACGCTTGGACTATAGGAGCTATGCGCGAATACAGAGATGAAGCTGCTCAGAAAAAAATACAAGAGCTGCGCACTAGATGCCCACACGTATCAATAAAAATGATAAATGGAGTAAGTAGATTAAACGCTTTTCCAGTATTGGAGCTAATGCGCTATCACAGACGTAAAATGGGCAATGAGCACAGAGCTATATATCATTGCCGAGGCGAAGATGCTGCTATATGGGCAAAAAAATTACAGCAATATTATCCTAATGACAGAATAGTACTGGATGTAAGAGGGCATTGGCCATCTGAAAAACTATATATGAATGGCATTGAGTATCCGGAGCAGGCAACAGGCGAAGATAAAAACACATACGAACAGCTAAGGCAGAAATTAAGAAACACAGTTTCGCAGGTGAATGGCGTAACTACAGTAAGTGTAGCACTAAGACAGTTGCTAATAGATGAAGCAGGTGCCTGCCAAGACACTATAGTAGTACCCTGCTGTGTAAACAAAATAACAGATGATAGGGAGCGGAATAAACTAAGAGCAGACTGGGGTGTAAATGAAAATGAACTACTAGTAGTATACTCAGGCACTACGGCTGCATATCAGCACCTAGAAGACCTCACAATACCTTTTATGAAACAGCTAGCCGCAGCTAATGACAACATCAAGCTAGCTTTCTTCTCATCGGAGCTAGATAAGATAGCTGCAATGGTGAAAGCAGCTGGAATAGATGAACAACGAGTACTTTTAAAAAGTTTCAAGCAAAATGAAGTAGGTGCAGCCTTAACTGCCTGCGATATAGGCATATTGATAAGAAAGCCAACAATTGTAAACAGAGTGGCCAATCCGGTGAAAATAGCTGAATATCTGGCCGCAGGGTTACCCATCATAATAGAGCAAGGTGTAGGTGGCATGGACCCTGAACTGTATACTAATGGCCTATTGTGTGGCATAAAACTAACTGATAAAAATGCTTTAGTAAGTGAAGAATTAGACCATGTAACTAATTGGTTATCAATGCATAATGAACAAAAAAGAACAAGCATCAGAGCATACGCAGCATCTACCTATCTATGGTCGGCTGCTATACATGTAAGCAGAAATCTATATCAACAATTGTTAGAGAAAAAGTGAGATTGAGATATTTTTAGGTGTGTTAGTCTGTTTTTCGGAGCAATTTTTATATTTTTGTGGCATTAACCATAATCTACAAATAAATTCAAAATGGGAAGAGGAGATAAACGTACCAAAAAAGGCAAAACATTTTTAGGCAGTTTCGGAAAAAGTCGTCCTGCACGCATCCGCAAGGTTGTTGCTAAGACTGACAAAAAAGCGTAATGCTTAAATCGAAAAAATAGTAAGGGCCGTTCAGATAGAACGGTCTTTTTCATTTTAAAATTTACCATGACTTCATTTCACAACTGCGATTTATCGGAAAAATCTTTTTTGGTAACAGGTGGTGCAGGTTTTATAGGTTCCCACATTGTAGCTTACCTTCTAGCCAATGGCGCTAAACGCGTTCGAGTAATAGATAATTTGTCTACTGGGCTACAATCTAATGTTGACTTATTTAAAGACTATGCCAATTATGAGTTTATTCTGGGAGATATTACTAATTACGAAACCTGCATCTCGGCCTGTAAAGATATCAACCACATTAGCCATCAAGCAGCATTGGGCTCAGTGCCACGTTCAGTAAAAGATCCAATTTCTAGCAATGCAGCTAATGTGACAGGATTTTTGAACATGCTTACAGCGGCAAAAGAGACTAATATTCAATCGTTTGTATATGCTTCTTCATCTTCTGTGTATGGTGATGAACCAAACCTACCCAAGATAGAAACGCGGGTTGGCAACTTACTTTCGCCCTATGCCGTGACGAAAATGACTAATGAGTTATATGCATCCGTCTTTCATCGCACATACGGACTGAAGGTAGTAGGATTGAGATATTTCAATGTTTTTGGCCCCCGACAAGACCCTAATGGCCCATATGCTGCTGTTATCCCCCTCTTTGTATCTGGCATCATCAACAGCAAAGCAGTATATATAAATGGCGATGGGAATCAGACAAGAGATTTCACCTATGTAGATAATGCAGTGCAAGCGAACGTGAAAGGGATGCTGTGCACTAATGAAGCAGCATATGGTGAGGCATACAATGTAGCTACAGGTAATAACTTTACCGTCAATAATTTGTACGAGCGCATCAGGCAAATATTGGCTTTGGAGCATACACCCACATACAGAGAACCAAGAGTAGGCGATATAAGAGATTCATTAGCAGATATAAGCAAAGCCAAAAAACTACTAGGCTATGAACCAACAGAACAGTTTAAAGAAGGCTTAGAGAAAACGGTTGACTTCTTTAAACACATATATAGCAAGTAGAAATTAGGCGCTGAGCATGAGCACAATAGCACAACTTTCACAAAATTATAGGATTTGTAACCCATAGTGTTATTCCTATCTTTGTCGATGCTGGGAGTATGCTCAGTATCAATCATTTTAATCAAACATTTACCATCAAATAAAATCAACTCTATGTTAAAAAGCGTTCGCCTCGTGGCTGCTTTTATCTTCCTGCTACCCTATCTGGCATTGGCCCAAAGTAATGGTACTATCAAAGGTTTCGTGTATGATAAAAAGACAGGTGAGCCAATGATTTATACTAACGTAATAGTATCAAACACTAAAAACGGAGTACAAACCGATGTAAATGGTTACTTCTCCCTATCACTACCAGCTGGCAGCTACAGACTTGTAGTAACAGCACTAGGCTACGATAGTAGTGTAACTGAGGTAAACTTATTGCCTGATGCAATAAGAAACGAGAAAATAATGCTTACACGCCAGGAGGTGGAACTGAAAGGCGTTGAAGTATCGGGCAGAAAAACAGAAAAACTTACCCGTATCAATACTGGTGTTACCACCATCACCCCTAGACAGCTGAAGCTTTTACCAAGCTCGGGCGGCGAGCCCGATGTGGCACAGTACCTACAGGTGGTGCCAGGTGTGGTATTTACAGGCGACCAAGGTGGACAGTTGTATATACGCGGTGGATCTCCGTCTCAAGTAGGTATTTATCTGGATGGTGTAACTATATACAATCCATTTCACTCCATAGGTTTATACTCAGTATTCGAAACAGAGGCTATACGTAACGTAGATGTGTATACTGCAGGTTTCAGTGCACAATATGGCAACAGAACAGCGGCTATAGTGGATGTGCATACAAAAGATGGCAACAAAAACAGATTGTCGGGTCTTGTTTCTAGTTCTCCTATCATGTCGAGGGTAATGCTGGAAGGCCCACTATTGAAATCTAAAAAAGACAATGGAGCTGGAGTAACCTTTTTGGTGACAGGCAAACAAAGCTATCTGGAGCAAACATCAAAATCATTGTATGGCGGTTTTGGTGAACCCTTCTCATCTGGTTTGCCTTTTGCCTTCCGCGACTTGTATGGCAAGGTTACTGTAAACGGAGATAATGGATCGAAGTTGAACTTATTTGGCTTCAACTTTGATGATAAAGCACAATTATTGACGAATGATACTAGAGAGAAAAAAGCAGAGTATCGCTGGAAAACTACAGGTGGTGGTGCCACGTTTGTGGTATCTCCAGGCAATACATCAGCACTTATAGATGGTAAACTGGCATACTCCAACTACGACATAACACTAGACCGTGCCGTAAGCAATAACCTAACAGATACATTGCCAAGTAATAGTAAAATAGGTGGCTTTGAAGCAGCTATCAACTTCACTTACTTCCTTAAAAACTACAGTCAGCTGAAATATGGTGTAGAAATAAATGGCATCAACACATCGCTCAACTACTACAGTAGTAAAGGTGTGTCTACTACTATGGATCGTCAGGGAACGATTGCATCATTGTACTTTATGTATCGCCAAAATCTAAACAGTAAAGTAATAATTGAACCATCGTTACGTATTCAGTATTATTCGGAACTAACAAAGATGTCGCCTGAACCGAGACTTGGTCTTAAATACAACATATCGAGCGATGTGAGGTTTAAGGCAGCTGCAGGTATTTATTCTCAAAACATAGTCTCTACTAAGTCGGACGCAGACATAGTGACTTTGTTCACAGGATTCTTATTGAGTCCAGACCAACAAACATTTGACCCGAACGGTAATGCACTAAAATCTACATTGCAAAAGTCCTATCATTTGGTAGCAGGTGTGGAAGTGGATGTAAACAAAGTGGAATTGAATGCTGAACCATGGATAAAATATTTCAACCCAATTATAGAATTGAACAGATTCAAATCTGTAGTATCAGACCCTGATTTTGCAGGATCATCAGGAGTGGCCAGTGGTATAGACGTATCGGCCAAATATAGCCAAGGCAGAGTATATCTATGGTTGGCCGGTGGATATCAGGTGGTACAATACACTGGTATAGATGCGACTGGCAAAAAACAAACTTACCCTACCCCATTCGATACACGCTTTAACTCAAATGCAGTGGCATCTTACTCTCTGGGAAAGAAAAAAGACTGGGAACTATCTGGGCGCTACAACGTACGTTCACCTTTCCCTTTTACACAGACACAAGGCTTCTTTGAAAATATCTCATTGGGAGGCAGCCAAGGTATAGCTTCTAATCCGCTGGCACAAAATGGCACACCCTCTACCCTATATGCCAACGAAATAAATGGAGGTCGTTTATCTTGGTTCCACAGACTAGATGTATCTATCAAAAAGATGTTCCAAATAAATGAGACATCTACACTTGAAGCTACATTTGCTATAACCAATGCCTACAACAGAAGGAATCTATTTTATTTCGACCGTCTTACAAACAGTGTAGCATATCAATTGCCGTTCTTCCCGAGCGTCAATGTGACTTGGAAATTCTAAATTTTAGGCATGAAGGTAACATATGGCAAATACGCATTACTAACACTGCTTGGCATCAATTGCATAAGTGCAACAGTATATGCGCAAGTGCATGCTCCTATATTGCCAGGCAATAGTTTGCCTGCAACAGCTTCGGAAACTTACCGCCAAAATATATATGGCACTGCTTACCAAACAGGCAACCAATATAACAGGCTGCAAGCAGCTAAGCTGGGTAACAATGACCCTATAGATGCAGATAAGGCGAGGTATGCCAAAGCAATATCGGCCCTAAAGACAAACTACCCCAATGCCGTAGCAGATGCAGAAAAAGCCATCAATCAAACTGCTAACCCTTCATATGCGCAGCGTTTATCAAATGGTGTGGCTCAATATCACTTCAGAAAAGATAATTATGCTGAAGCAATAAAGAAGTATGAGGAAGCAGGGATAGCCAACCTGGAAAATGATGAAATTGGCGACCAGAAGTTTGAACTAGCCTACTGCTATTTCAACAACAAACAGTTTGACAAAGCGAAACCGCTGTTTGCTGCCATCAAAGAATTAAATGACTCTAAATACTATACAGCTGGCAACTACTATTATGGCTTGCTATGCTATAACGAGAATAAGTATGATGAGGCATTGAAATGCTTTGAGAAAGTAAAAAATGAGCAAGAGTATAAATCGGTAGTACCATATTATATAGCTGAGCTCTATTACTATAAGGGCAACAGAGAGCGTGCATTATCAATAGCTGACACGCTGATAAAACAAAAAGAAAAGAGTTATTACCATAAAGAACTTCACTTGTTGGCTGCACAATGCTTGCTAGACAATAAGGATTATTACAGAGCTAAGCCATACTTTGAATACTATTACAAAAACTCGGACAAGCTTAGAAAGGATGAACTATATAAAATAGCATATACCTACTATAAACTAGACGAGTGGAAAAATGCTACAGAAAAACTACGTATGCTGAGCGATGCACAAGACTCACTTGGGCAAACAGCTATGTATCTACTTGGTGATTGTTACTTAAAAACAGGCAGTAAGAATAGTGCCAGAAACGCATTTGGTATATGTTCTGAAATGAACTTTAACCCTGCCCAGCAAGAAGCATCAATGATATTGTATGCCAGGCTGAGCCTGGAAACTGGAAAAACAGATGATGCGCTAAGAGCTGTTAATAAGTTAATGACTACATATCCTAGTTCGCAATATAGGGATGAGGCACAAACATTAGCTTCTGATTTATCGCTCAAAACTGGCAATTACGATGAAGCCCTAAAAAAGCTATCGGACGTGAAAAAGCGTGACGTAGCATATTATACTGTTTACCAAAGAGCTAGTTATGGCTCTGGTGTTCAGGCTTTAAGAAATGGAGAATTGAATAAGGCTGATGAGCATTTTGCAAATTCGCTGACAAATCCCATAAATGCAGAATATGAACGTGCTGCCTATTTTTGGCGAGGGGAGATTGCCTACCAGCAAAAGAAATATACTGATGCCATCAACTACGAACAGAACTTCATTTCGCGCATGGGCGATATCAACATTGTGGAGCGTATAAGTCCACAGTCTACCATACAGCATGCATATCTCACAATGGGTTATGCGGCGAAAGAAACAGATAATTTTGTTGCTGCTCAAGACTATTTCAATCAGGCACAGCTAGCCAAAAATGCAGATAAACACAGCAGCCAAGTGGCACTAGTTCAAGAGGCAGATGCAGTGTTTATGCAGCGCAACTACAGCAAAGCAGCTACACTATATGATAAAATAGCTGCAAATGGCGGATCGGAGGCTGACTATGCCCGCTACCAAAAAGCTGTAATACTTGGGTTGCAGAGCAAAAACAACGAAAAAATAACAGCACTCAATGCCATTATAAAAAGCAGCTCCCCATATGCTAGTCAGGCTAAGTATGAACTGGCACTAACCTATGTGGAAATGGAGAAATGGTCTATGGCCATAACTGCACTGAAACAAATAACGGATGGTGGCACAGATCAGGGTATACTGCCTAAAGCATGGATGAAATCTGGCTTTGTATATCAGCAAACCAATGATAATGCAAAAGCAATAGAGGCGTATAAACAAGTAGTATTGAGATATCCTGGTTCGGAAGAAAGGTTTGCCGCATTAGAAGCCTTAAAAAGCCTCTATATCCAAACCAATCAGCCATCAGGTTATTCACAATTGCTTAAAGAAGGTAATCTGCCCAATGCAGAAACAGGCTCTCTGGACTCTACCTATTATGCAGCAGGTGAGGCACAGTTTGCAGCTAACTCTTGGGATAATGCTAGAACAGCATTTACCAACTATCTGCGTCAATATCCTAATGGCATATTTGCAGTAAAGGCCTATTACTACAGAGGCGAGAGCAACTATAAACTAAAAAAGTATAGTGAAGCAAAAGACGACTATGGCAAAGTGCTGGAAACCCCTTGGAATGACTTCTCTGAAGGTAGCGCACGCAGAGCAGCAGC
>CALRKH020000064.1:0-19943 GCA_943367855.1 Asaia bogorensis
GTGCGCACAGGGGCAAACAGACCCACATTATACCATGTTCATGTTCGGCAAGCAACTCTTCAACCCCGCCTACGTAGGCAGCCGAGATGTCACCTCCCTCCAGTTTCAGTACCGCGATCAGTGGGCTGGCATCCCTGGTGCCCCACGCACCATATCAGTCATGGCCGATGGTCCTGCAGGTAGCTACATGCGCACATCCAGACCAGTAGCATTAGGCATCTCCATCTCTGCCGAGAAAACCGGAGTAGAAACCTTCAATCACCTACGCACCTATTACGCCTATCGTATCAAGTTCAGTTCCGGCACACTCTCACTTGGTCTATCCGCAGGTGGCATCCTCTATTCTGCTGCTTACAGCCAGCTACACCCCCAGCAGCAAATAGACCAAAACCTCACCACCGATATCCGCAATCGCCTACTCCCCAATTTTGGCACAGGCGCATATTGGTACACCCCCCGCTTCGATGTAGGGCTCTCTGCCCCCACCCTCCTCCGCAACACCTACGATCAGTATGGCACCCGCCTGGCACGTCAGGTACGCTCAGCATACCTCATGGCAGGCTATGTTCATCAGCTTACCGACGAGGTTCAGCTCAAACCTCAGGCACTCCTACGCTACGCAGGCACCAGCCTCTACCGCCTCCCCCTCAGTGCCGACTTCAACCTCACCGCCATTGCCTACAATCGGCTCATGGTAGGCACCTCCTATCGCACCGACAAGTCAGTAGCATTCATAGCACAAATGCAAGTTACCACTCACATAAACCTCGGCTACTCCTACGATCTTATGATGAACGATCTTACACCATTCGCCCGTGGAGCACATGAGTTCGTCCTAGGCTACGACTTCAGCCACAATCCTTTAAAATTCATAGCTACACGTTTCAGTAGTTCTTTCTAACCCCTACAATTCCCCCTCAACTTGAAACTCCGTCAGTTCATCACACTCATATTTAGCCTGCTTACAGTAGTCGTTGCCTCTGCCCGCCATTCCAAAACCCGCATGAAAGCAGAATACTATTATCGCCACATGGCATATTATCAAGCTATACCCTACTATCAGCAGCTCACTACCGGCCACACCCCACTCCCTACCGATTGGCTACACTTGGCACATTGCTATAGGTACACTGGCCAGCACACCCTGGCAGCTCTGGCCTTCCATAATGCCTGTTCATCAGGTTGCTCCACTACAGATTCATTAGCCTATGCTCGTACCCTATTACAATCTGCTCGCTATCGCAAAGCCTTATCGCTACTCCCCAAAATCGATACTGGTACACTTGCAAATCAAATTGCACTCACAGCTGCTAGCTGCAGTTTATCGCTAGCGCAGCAAGACAGTTTTCCATCAGGCATGGTCTGGTTATTACCTTTCAATACAGATTGTCGTGAGTTTGCACCTGTCGTTTGGAACAACCACCTCACCTTCACTGCCGATACTGCAGTCAACAGTCGCAAGCATAAAGACAACTGGACAGGCACTCGTTTTTGCAACGTCTATGCCACCACCATCACAGCGCCCGGCATTACAGATTCTACATGGAGGAACCTATTAGATGGCAAACAAATAAGCAGCCGCTATCACATTGGTCCTGCCACCTTCACCAACTCAGGTCAAATGTTTTACACACGTACCGATACCAAATGGTCTTGGCCATACGAGAGACCTCAGCAATCATTAGATAGTACAGTCAAATTACAGATAGCTATAGCTAATAATTTTACACCCGCTTCTAATTCATTTACAAATACTCAGTTACTTCAATTACCTATCGGTAAAAATTCAATCGGTCATCCAGCTATCAATCCATCCGGCAACATTTTAGTATTCGTATCAGAATCACTTTCCACTGGAAACAGAGATCTATGGTTTGCTCAAAAATCAGATGCTACTTGGAAAATTGTTGAGCCAATACATAACTTAAATACACCATTTACAGAAGCATTCCCATCTTGGGCTAATGACTCTACTCTATACTTTTCATCAGATGGTTGGCCAGGCTTTGGTGGTCTAGATGTTTTTCAATCTACTTGGAATGGTGATTCGTTTACATCTCCCATTCATTTACCCAACCCTATCAATACCCCCTCCGACGATCTTGGCACTGGCCTTTCACCCTCTGCCGCTTATGGTTACATCTCTTCAGATAGGCAAGCAGATGTATCTGGCGATAATATTTATTATTACCGCAAAGTAGATTTATATACTGAGCTCACCGTTATAGATTCAATATCTCTTAAACCTCTCTCCAATTTTCCTATCAAAATATCCTACGACACTTCAGTCAAAAATGTTACCACATCAACTAATGGTATTGTATTTAATAGACTTAAACCTGGCTCTCGATATATTTATTCCACATCAAACGACTCTTTTCGTCCAGCAGACATTGTTGTAGAAGCAAATCCCCCACTTGAGGGTCAATCCTCAGATACATTCCATGTTCAATTAAAAGTAGCTCGTTGGAGAATGCCTAGAGATACCATTTCCACCATTAATACTGGAATTACTACGCCCACTATTGATCGGCGCGGTATAATGGATTCTGTAGGATTTGAATTCTACGAGGTAGATCAAGTCTATGTAATTGGCTATTTCGATTTTAATTTCAGGAGATTTCACTATAGGGCCGCTAATAAAGACATTGATATTGATAAGCGTGTAGTTCTAGACACATTAGCTTCAATTCTTAAAAGACACCCTAACATGCGTATTAGAGTTCAGGCTCATACAGA
Organism: Asaia bogorensis; assembly: GCA_943367855.1. GTDB lineage: Bacteria > Bacteroidota > Bacteroidia > Chitinophagales > Chitinophagaceae > Nemorincola. The sequence continues at coordinate 2,740 of CALRKH020000064.1, forward strand.
TTGTCGTGGCACTGAAGAATATAATATGAAGTTATCTATCGAAAGAGCAGTTTCGGTTGTTCAATACCTTCGTAGAAAAGGAATTAATAGCAATCGTTTAGAATATCAAGGTTTTGGAGAATCATCACCTGTTATTCCCTGTCCCAATTGTAATGATTGTACAGAAGATGATCATTCCGAAAATAGAGTACTTGAATTCAGAGTTTTGAGTCAATAATATTTAAATTCTTACTCTAACCATAATTTATACACTCCACTATTCAAAAGCTATAAATTTCAACACTTGCTTTTTGTTACTTTGCATAGTTATGCGCACATTTTTCTTCATTATATTATCTATACTGGCTTTATCTACAAATCTATTTGCTCAGTCAGATACCTTGAAACCAAGGCTTAGGCTTAGTTTACTAACCTGCGGTACTGGAGACTTAGTTTATGAAACTTTTGGTCATACAGCTATACGCGTTATTGACAGTAATATAGATGGGCCTCTCAGAGATATAGTATACAATTATGGAATGTTTAATGGCTATGAAGAGAATTTTGAACTGAAGTTCATGAGAGGCAAATTAAATTATTATGTAGCTACAAATTTGTTCCCCGATTTTATGGAAGAATACGCTCAATACGGTCGTAGTGTGGAAGAGCAGGAGTTAATTCTTGAAGAGAAATACAAAATCCAGATAAATGAATTTCTCAAGAATAATGCACTTCCTGAAAATAGGGATTATAAATACGATTTCTTTTTTGATAATTGTGCCACTCGCATTCGTGATATTTTTCCAAAAGTTTTAGGAGATCAATTTCATTATTCATCAGTTATACCAAATAATTCCCAACAAACATTTAGAGATATAATTAATATTTATTTTTACCGAAGACATTGGGAGCGGGTTGGTGTTAATGTTCTTCTTGGTAGTAAAATAGATAAGGTAATGTCTAATAAAGATATCATGTTCTTACCAGATTATTTAAGGGACGGATTGGCAGGTAGTAGCTTTGGAATTAAAAAAATAAGCACTAAACCAAAATTGATATTAGAGGGTTTAGAAGTTAAACCTTCAGGAATTAATATCCCTTTGTGGTCATTATTAATATTGTTTTCAATTACTTTTCTTGGACTTACGCTCCCGTATTTCAAGATATTAGCAATATTCAGTTCTAGATTTGTTTTTTTCATATCAGGAATATTGGGTGTTATTATTTTTATTATGTGGTTTGCTACAGATCATCAAGGTTGTTCCGCAAATGCAAATTTGTTATGGGCGCTTCCAACGAATATAATTTTAGCTATTGGCAAACCCAAGGGTAGGAAAAAGTATGCAGCAATTTCTGCAATCTTAATCTTTGTTACCTTATTGTTACATGTATTACGTATTCAGGCAATTATATTAGAGTTCATTCCATTACTGGCCACGCTCCTAGTTACTTATTTAGCAATATTAAGAGAGAAAATATAAACATGCCATTTTTTCAAAACATTCATTATAATATTATTGGGAATGGACCTGCTATTATGCTCATTCATGGTTTTCCCGACAATAGCAACATTTGGAACGATATAGCAATTCAATTATCAAATAATTTTACTGTTATTTCTCCTGATCTTCCAGGTAGCGGTAAATCGTTATTGAATGGTTCTTGCAGTATTGAAGATTTTGCTATTGCGTTAAGATTAATCCTTGATTACGAAAGCATTAACAAAGTTTTAGTTGTAGGTCATTCAATGGGTGGTTATATATCGCTTGCATATTCTAGACTATTCCCAGAATCTTTAGTTGGAATTTCTTTGGTTCATTCTACAGCACGTGCAGACGACATAAAGAAGATTGAAAGTCGATATAAAGCTATTGAATTGATTAAAAATGGCGGGAAAATACCATTTGTAAAACAGTTGACTGTCAATCTGTTTGATGATGAATTTGTGAAGTATAACAAAACCATAGTAGAAAGTAAATTAAGTATGGGGTTATCTGTATCAGAAGAAGGTCTGGTGAACTTTTACAATGCAATGATTAATAGAGTAGACAGTAGAGATTTATTGAAAATTTTATCAATTCCAGTGCAATTGATATTAGGTAAAAATGACTCGTTGATTAATTATAGATTATCACTAAGTGACAGTGTCTTATGTAAAGTTCTTTCAGTATCTTTATACAATAAGTGTGGTCACATGAGTTTGTTAGAAAAACCAGATGCAATAATAAGTGATCTGTTTACGTTTGCTAAATATTGTTATAGATAGAAGAGAGGTGATGATAAAGAAGCTCATATTGTTTTTTACCATATTTATTTGTAATATATTCACAAGTAGAGCTTCTCATATTGTAGGGGGTGATTTTATTTACGAATATAAGGGTGATACAACTATTGCGGGTCAAATTAGACAGAAGTATTTGGTTACTCTACATATTTATCAAGATTGCTTGAATGGTGTTAGGGAAGCTATTGAAGAAGATAACCCAGCATTCTTTACATTATATTTTAATGATACTACAATAACGCAATACATTTCTTACGATACTCTAGTTTATTATGATCCTACTCCCGGATCAGGAGGAGCAATTACTGTTCCTCCCAATTTTAGTAATGATTGTGTTAAAAACATACCGCCTGTATGCCTTTATAGAAAGCGCTTTCAAAAGATGTATTATTTGCCTCCTAATCCGAGAGGGTACACTGTGGTATATCAAAGGTGTTGTAGAAATTCAAGCATAATCAATGTTATAGACCCTGGAGATGAAGGTGCATCTTATTTTTGTACTATTCCTGCAAATGGTGTTCGTAATACTAGTGCTGATTTTAAGAATTATCCTCCACAAATTATTTGTTTAAATAATCCATTATTTTATGATCACTCAGCTTTTGATGCAGATGGTGATTCTTTAAGTTATGAATTTTGTAGAGCTGAAGTTGGTGCAGTGGGTAATGATATAAAACCGCCTGTTGCTACCCCTCCCCCATATGATCCAGTTAGATATTTTCCGCCATTTAGTTTTTCTACACCTATGACAGGCTTGCCGCCAATTGCTATTGACCCTAAAACTGGTTTGATAACTGGAACTCCCAATAGGATAGGTAGATATTTGGTAACTATATGTTGTCATGAATGGAGAAATGGAGTAAGGATTAATACTGTGAAAAGGGAATTTCAATTTGTTGTTACAGATTGTTCTAAAGTAGTTATAGCAGATATACCAATACTTTCGACCCAGCCAAACACATATGTGGTAAACTGCACAGACTTTACTGTAAAGTTTCAAAATAAAAGTACTGGTGGGTTTTCTTATGCTTGGGACTTTGGTGTTGAGGGTTCTAGTTCTGATATTTCTAGTGAATTTGAACCAACTTTTGTTTATCCCGATACAGGTACTTATAGTGTAAAATTGATAGTTAATCCTGGTAGTTCTTGTCCAGATAGTATTACTAGACTGGTTAAGATATATCCAATTTTCAAAACTGGAATTGATGATACTGGCATACATTGTCCTGGTGTACCTATTAATTTTATCGATAAGACTTTCTCTACTTACCAACCAGTATCTAACTGGACCTGGAGCTTTGGTGATGGTAAGACATCTACTTTGCAAAATCCTATTCATACATATAGTACTGGTGGGACATACAATGTTGTGTTTACTGCAGAGAATATAAAGAATTGTGTAGATACTACACTTAAAAAAGTAGTAATACAAACATTTGCGCCTAATGTAGGGAACGATACTGTTATAGTGAAAGGTGAATACATTCAATTTGATGCTAGAGGTGGTGTAGATTATTATTGGATGCCTGCTACGTTACTAAATGACCAAAATATTAGTAACCCGAGAGGTGGAATTTATAGTGATACTGGTTTGTATTTATATAGGGTGTTTGTGAGAACTAATTACGGATGCACGGGGTATGATACTATTAGGGTGAGAGTAGTGAATAATGCGTTCTTTGTGCTGCCTACTGCCTTTACTCCAAATGGTGATGGTAAAAATGATATTTTCAGGCCGATAGCTGCTGGGTATAAAACACTTAAGTTTTTCAGGGTATTTAATAGATGGGGTGAAGTGGTATTTATGGGAACCTCAATAGATGATGGCTGGGACGGCACTCATAAAGGTAAAAAAGCTGATATGGGTACTTACTTTTGGGAGATACAATATGTGGATAGGTTTGGTGAGGAGGGTTTGGAAAAGGGGGATGTGACCTTGGTGAGGTAAAGCCACATCCCAGTTTGTCAATGGCTTACTTATAATTTAGTTTTAATCAAGTTTTAGGACGGCTAAGAATGCTTCTTGAGGTACATCTACACTACCTATCTGACGCATACGCTTTTTACCTTCTTTTTGTTTTTCCAGTAGTTTTCTTTTTCGGCTGATGTCGCCGCCGTAACATTTGGCGGTAACGTCTTTGCGCATGGCACTAATTGTTTCTCTAGCTACGATTTTGGCACCGATGGCTGCCTGAATGGCTATAACAAACTGCTGGCGCGGTAGTAATTCTTTAAGTTTGACACAAAGCTTACGACCAAAATCTTCGGCACGACTGCGGTGGATGAGGGCACTGAGGGCATCTACTTGCTCTGCATTGAGAAGAATGTCCATCTTTACAATGTCTGACTCGCGATAGTCGAGTGGGTTGTAATCGAATGATGCATAGCCACGTGTGCAACTTTTAAGTTTGTCGTAGAAGTCGAAGACGATTTCGGCGAGGGGCATCTCGAAGATTAACTCTACACGGGTAGGTGTGAGGTAATGCTGATTGATGAGTATGCCTCGCTTGCCCAGGCAAAGGCTCATGATGTTGCCTATATAATCTGGAAGGGTGATGATTTGGGCTCGGATAAATGGCTCTTCTATGCGGTCTATAAAGTTGGGGGCTGGCATCTCGCTAGGGTTATTGACAATGAGTGCCTTAGTTTTTTCGCGGGTGGTGTAGGCTTTGAAGCTAACGTTGGGGACGGTGGTAATTACTGTTTGGTTGAACTCTCTTTCGAGGCGCTCCTGGATGATCTCCATGTGGAGCATGCCTAAGAATCCGCAACGGAAACCGAAGCCAAGTGCCTGAGATGTCTCTGGCTCGAAGGTGAGGGAGGCGTCATTGAGCTGGAGTTTCTCCATGCAATCGCGGAGGTCCTCGAAGTCGTCGGTGCTAACGGGATAGATGCCGGCGAATACCATTGGTTTTACTTCCTGGAATCCTTTTACGCTCTCCTGAGTAGGATTGGCTATTGTAGTGATGGTGTCGCCAACTTTTACATCTTTGGCATTTTTGATACCTGTAATGATGTAGCCCACATCTCCTGCACGAACTTCGTTCTTTGGAGTGAGGGATAGCTTCATGATGCCTACTTCATCGGCAGTGTACTCGGCATCGGTGTGTATGAATCTGATTTTATCGTTCTTTTTGAGGGTGCCGTTGAAGACGCGGAAGTATGCGATGATGCCACGGAAAGAGTTGAAAACGGAGTCGAAGATGACGGCCTGAAGTGGTGCATTTTCATCGCCTTTGGGAGATGGGATGCGCTCTATGACTGCTGCCAATATTTCTTCGATACCGATGCCGCTTTTGCCACTGGCTAGTACTATATCTTCTGGGGCGCAACCGATGAGGTCGACGATTTGGTCGGTGACTTCGGGGATCATGGCGCCATCCATGTCAATTTTGTTGATGACGGGTATGATTTCGAGGTCGTTATCGAGGGCGAGGTAGAGGTTGCTGATGGTTTGTGCCTGTATGCCCTGGCTAGCATCTACGAGGAGTAGTGCACCCTCGCAAGCTGCTAGTGCACGGCTAACCTCGTAACTGAAATCGACGTGACCGGGGGTGTCTATAAGGTTGAGTACATAGCGTGTGCCTTTGTAGTCGTACTCCATCTGGATAGCGTGGCTCTTGATGGTGATACCTTTTTCTCGCTCGAGGTCCATATCATCGAGTACTTGTGCTTGCATTTCGCGGTGACTTATGGTTTTGGTATGTTCCAAAAGTCTATCGGCGAGGGTGCTTTTACCGTGATCGATGTGGGCGATGATACAAAAGTTGCGAATGTTCTTCATGTGTTGTAAAAAAGTATGCGAAGGTACGGAATAATATGCAGGTTTGTGTGGATGGGGTTGGTGTGTGGAATTGCGCATTTTTGTTTTTTTGAGGGTTTGGGATAAGTGGTTGATAATCAATGGGTTGTGTGGGTGAAGGTTTGTGTTTTTGCGCACTTTTTGCCAGCTTTTGTTGCTGCTTTTTGCGCATTGGTTTTTTGTAATGTGTGGGTGGGGATTGCTATGGGTATAACCTGGATAGATGGCTGATGTGTGGGTGGTGTGCTGCATGGTTTTGATGGGTTGGTTTTGGTGGTGATTGTAATAAGCTTGGTAGGCTGTTGCTATTGCTGGTGTGTATAATAGCTAGAGCGGGATGAGGTGTGTGCGTGCGAATGTAGAGTGGATGTGCTGATGTGCCAAAATGGGTTTTGAGGATGGTACACTTATTTGTGCAGCTTGGTACACTTATCTGTGCAGGGCTATACAGATGGGTGTAGTAAGTTACTACAGTTTTGAGGGTGTTTTTGTAGGATGGGAATGGTGGGAATACTGGCTGGGCTTGTGTTATGCAAAAATGTGATAATGTGGTGTATGTGTAGTAAGCTGAACAATTGCGGCTGAACAGTATTGCCAGGCAATGTGGTGGGATATATTAGGCGAAATTTGGTAGTGTAAAGGGGTGATTTGGGGTAAGTGCGCAGATTGCGTATGAAGGTGAGAAAATATAACTAATGGGTGCTGGGATTGTGATTAAAAGGAAGCGAGATGCTACCATGTGTTAGGACGAAGTGTGACATTTCGACCAGTGGGAAGCAAAAACTAAAACAGCAGATAGCGTCCCAAACTTCAGAATGAAGTACATGCGGGCTTACTACCTGCTGACACAAACATAATAAATATGTTTGTAAGGGCTTGCTTTTGTACGGTATAACTTCGACTAGTGGGAGCGTTTAATCATACCTTCTATTTTTCTTGTTCGTAATATATCTTGTAGTATTTCCTACCGTCTTTTTCCACGCCATGTTGAATAAGGTCGGCGTTGCTGTGGATATATATATCGAAATTCTTGTCTAATTTAAGAATGCTTTTGAAAGCTCGAGCTTGCTTTTTAACAACTTGAGGTGCAATTTCAAATTGGTCTGATATGTCAACATCGTGTCGTTCAGTATAGTCTTCTTTGAATCTTTTAAAGGATTTTATGACATCCGCATCGCCAAATACTTGTTTTGAAAAGTCGCGTTCGTTAAATTGTTCGTTTGTTTTAAAATATTCAACCGACCGATTTAAGTAATCTGCCTTATTTGATGTAGTAAGCTCAAACTCTTGGTCTAGTTGTGTAGTGACAAAGTCCTTTGCTAAAACAAGGTAATTTTTCGTCGAATGATAGTTGTCTCGCATTGGCACAATCCCCAAAAAGTGGTCTTTCCAATATTGAGCTTCATCGTTTTTGTTTGAACTGTCAATAATGCAAACTTTAAAGCCATTTGCATTATTTGTATTAAAAATTAAACAACCTTTATCAAGTTTGTTGACGTTTACGCCTTTATCATTTTCAAGTCCAAATTTACCATCTTTCCGTACAGGCTTTAAGTATGATTCTTTTGTTTCTGACTTGAAAATTCCAATTGCCTCGACTACTTCATTTTCTATAATACAGCCTGTAAGCAATACGATGTAAAGTTCTCCTTGCATAACTTTAGGATGTACTGAAACTTTATATAATTGATTGGCTATATTTTTTGATTGTCGTTCAAAATCCGTTCTGTTTGAGAAAATTTTGGAGCAATAAGTATATACTTCATTCAAGGACAAATCGGAGTCATGAAAAAAATTATAATATTCATTGCGATTAAAGGAACCTAAAGTATACTTAAGGAATAGCGATTTGGTATCATCATTTGATAAGTCAATTGCAGTTTTTGATGTTTCAACCCCTTCATTTCTAAGTTTATTGCCAACAAAATGAATATATGCTTCGTCTAAAATGCTACTTGAAAAATCTATCATAAACTTTGTTTTTTCCTTAATTCAATTTTAACTATTAGATGTATTTGTTGCTTTATATTCTTTGAATTTTTGAGATTTTACTTTCTCGAATTCCTGAAGGAGATTTGTCCAAATTGAATTCTTATTGACGTGAGTGTAATTCTCCCCTAACGATAACGACACGAGATTGAGTGAAAATTCAATGTTTGCAGTTCTCTTTTTCAAGTAATTTTCAAACCCAAACCAAATTTTACAAACACCCTCCGCAGCATGAGTCTTAAATTTATATTGTACCTCTACACCTGCCAGTTCTAAATATTTATGATTTTTATTTTCACGTAAAAATACACTTTGGTGCAATGTGTCACCTTGGATGTATAACTGTTTTATTGCTCCAGCCTTTATCATCTCAAAGTCGTCTGGCAAATCCATGTTATTGTCTGGGCCTATTTCCAAATCGGTTATTTTTTCGAATTCGAAAGTAGAAGTGTTATTGGTTAAACTCATTAAAAAATATACTCTCGATTCATTTGAAAATGTGCCGTATGTTATTTTTTCTGTTTCTTTTGTCCGGTCTATATGGCGGTTTTCTTTAAAGTGGGAAATTAGTTTTTTTACAACTTTATCAGCAATATCTAGTGTTTCTGGGGAGGTGTACGTCATTTGTAGCTCAACCTTCCCCTCACGTTCTATTCGCTCAATTAAAACCTCCCCTGCAAATTCATTTTTTGTCCTGTACCAACTGTCATTGTAAGAAGTGGTTTCACACTTAAACTCCATTTTTAGTTTATCTAAATTACCGTCTACTGGTGCGAAATTTGTTGTAGAGATAACATTATATCGAGAGAAATTATCTTGGACTAATTCTTTCAATTTAATGTCTTCAGGGACAGCATTAATAAGTTTTTCCGTTGATTGCCATTCAATTGGTCGCGTAATTATTTTGGGTCTATCTTCTTTTGATTTCAGTTTGTCTTTGATAAAATCAAATTGTGATGGTGTTAGTAATGATGTTGTGAGCAAGGGAAATGTAGTTTCGTCTTCAGCACTATCCAAAAACACCCCTTTAAGGCGCAGAAGCTTCCTCAAATCATTTTTCGTCAATGATTTATGGACAAGTATGGCTTTCAGTGTTTCCCCATAAGGAAGAAATTTATTTATGTTGTCCGTTAAACGCTCCATATCAAATCATCTTAGAAGTGGATTAGAAAAATTTGTGACTTTTAATCTGCTTGAAAAACTTGAGTCGTAAGTCATAGCAACATTATTTACTATTGGCAGGTGCTCTGTCTCCAAATAATTGGGAAAACAAATAATAGTATTAACCTGCACATTACATCCAATATTTTTGGCTACCCCCATAAGTTTAATAAGTTCATTTTTATCAAAGGGGTCTATTGTGCTAATCATAACTGTTGTTTCTCCATTGGAATTCTGAATACGCAACGGTAAAATACCAGTGGTGATGTATTGGACTGGCAATATAGGGCCATTTCTGAGGTTGTAATCTTGGTTGTTCAATCCAGTTAGGAAATAAATAAAATCAACTTTTGCTGCTCTGTCCAATAATAAAGCATAGCTTATTGTATCGTAAATGAATTCAATTCTTTTGTTGTCAACTAAAAGAATCCCATCATGGTTAATTTCCTTAGGCAATTCAATATTGGACAGCTTCAAGTATAAGTCATCGGAATGACTGTTTGAATTATTGTTTAGCCAAAATAAAAGTCCCCTCACGAAGTGTCCGTCTACCGTAGGATATAAAGCGAGGGTTTCTTGAAGAATTGTAGAACGCTTGAAAGATTCAACGGCAACGGCTAAATCAAAGTAATGTTCTTTAAATTTTGCTGAGGGAGAAGTAGGGTATGCGTTGGTACTATATTTTGATGAAATAAGAATATTCTCAATGGTATTGCTTATCATCGGACTTAAATAATGAAAGTGAGAGTCAATGCTATGCACCCCCCTGCGGTGTTTTTCTGGATTTATGCTTGGAAAATCAAAATTTCTGGAAGGTGCTTCCCAACCAATAAGTTTTAGAAAATCTGATACAACGTCTTCTCCTACATCACCAATTCTCTTAGAATATTCTCCCATGTGATTTATTTATTTGATTAACAATGCTATATTTTACTGTGCAATAGATGTAAATCAAGAGATGGTTTTTTAAATTATAAAATTGCCTTAATCCAATAATTTGAGCGACGAAATGTAAGAAATAAATTTTACCCATACTACAGGAAAATACGGTATTTTCAAATTAAAGGTGGTTTGCCTGCAAATCAGCCGCCATCAATATTAAGAATATAACGTGTACTGCGCCCACCGCCTTCTGAGATGAAAGCTTTGATTTCTGCTAAGTGTTGTAAATCTCTGGTGGCGGTAGCTTTTGAAGTCCTGGCGATTGAGATATACTTAGTGGCATTCATCCCACCTTCAAATCCATCTGCTCCGGCCTCCATCATTCTTTTTATAACCTTTAATTGCCGTTCATTAAGCTGATTTCTGAAACGGTCAAAGAACTTGGCTTTCTTTAAGGTGAAGCCCATTAATTCTCTGGTTTGTTTCTGAGCAGTTAGGGTGATATCAACAAAATATTTCAGCCAGTTTGTGATTTGATTAGTTTGCTGGGCACTACTTAAAGCTGTATAATATGCTTTTTTATCAGCCTCGATAGTTTTTGAAAGGCTTAATAATATGGGTCTGCCTACAGTTTGCGATAAAGATTTTTCGGCTATTGCCCTGCCTATTCTGCCATTACCATCTTGAAATGGGTGAATAGATTCGAAATAAAGATGTGCTATTGCAGACCTAACGCAGGCTAATTTGATTTCTTTACTTCCGCCAGGGGCGGTATCATTAAACCATTTTATAAACCTGTCCATCTCCATGGGTATCTGTGCTGATGGAGGGGCTTGAAAATGAACCTTCTCTTTGCCTAATGCTCCAGAAACAACCTGCATAGTCTCGGTGTGTGTGCGCCACATGCCGACCTGCATATTCTTGCTGCCTGCCATTAGCATATAGTGCCATGAGCACAGTTTTTCTTTTGTGAGCGGCTCTGAGTAGCTATTTCTTACATCGACCATGAGGTAGCCAATGCCCTGCGCTTTTTTATCTTTTACTTTATCTGGTATTTCGTTGAGGCCTAGTTTGTTTCGGATAGATGAAACAACATCTTGCCTGCTGAAATATTCGCCTTCGATCTCGGATGTTTTAATAGCCTCGGCCACCATTGTGTTGATGATGGCTTCTATTTTCATGTCTTCGGGCATGGCATTGAGCATGCCTGTAATATGCCCGGTTTCGCTAGCAAAAGAGAACAGGGCATCTTCTATTTCATTAAGACTGAATTGAAAATGAGGCCAGTATTTCTGTTGCCAGTTGTACTTCATGAGCCGAATATAATAATTATTCGGCTCAAAATATGGGCAATAATGAGCCGAATAGGGAAAATAATCGGCTCAAAGGGTAAATATGAATAGGTGTAGCATGATAAAGCCAGGGGTTAGCAATATGAAAGTAATGTAACTACTGTAAACCTAAGCTAATGTTACTTTAAAGCGGTGGTTTCTGTCATAGATATTTTAATAGAGAGTGCTTTTGTCCATTCTATCAAACTACGCTTTTCTTCCTCATTAAGTTTTGCATTGGTGTGCATGAGGGTGTAGCTGCTGAGTGGCATTTCGCCTTCTTCTACTTCTTTGGCTATTTCTTCGAGTTTGTGCAGTTTGCGTTTTATCTTGTAAGTAGCAAATTCTGAAAAATTGAGCTCGTGTTTGCCTTCTTCTAAATGGTGATCCATCCACATGGCTACTGGTTGGACGGCATAATACCAAGGATACTCGGTGTGGTTGCTGTGACAATCGTAACAGGCTTTGTGGAGCACATTGGCGATGTCTTGGGGCACAGCATAAGCGGTGATGATATCTGTAGGTAGGGCAGCGTTTGCTTCATTGCGTTGTTTGGGCACTAGCTGAATGCCTACGATAGTGATCAACAGGCCTATACCTGTCCATTTTAATGCCTTGCTAGCCATACTCTATCTTGATTTGAGGTGCAAAGTAGCAAATACCTATGAAATGAATAACAAACTTATGCAGCACTTAGCACTCAATTAGTACTTTTGCCCCAATGTCTGACTCTAGTTTTATAATAGTGGCCATAATAGTGCAGGCTGGTATACTTGTGTACTTTGCTATGCGTGCGCGGAAGAAAAAACAGTTGCCTCCGATATCGACCGAAAAGGGCTCGCAATTTGAGGTATCTCGCAGGCAAGCACTATCGGTGACTCCTGCCCAGCTACAGTTGAGCATACCCAATAACACACTTAAGGTATATGGATTGGTGATGGACTGGGATATGAATGGTACTACGTTTACGCTGAATGCCTACATCAATGGTGCTGCTAATGCTATATTGAGTAGTGGAGCATCGGCGATAGGCACTGGCAGGAACCCGAAAGTGGCCGAACTAGCATCGGACCTAGTGTTGGTGGCACAAGATTTTATAGGGCGAACTGTGCCTGTAACTGAAACCGGGCTGCCGCCACTTGGTACGGTGAGATTTTACTTTCTTACTAATATGGGGCTGTTTGCTGCACAAGAACAGTTGGTGTATCTGGACAATGAGACATCGCCCTGGGTGGCGCTGTTCTTTAGGGCGAATATGGTGATCAATGAAATAAAAGAGCATTAGTATTGTGGCCTATTCGCACTTTAACTTATAGAACTCGCCCATGCTAGCGAGGCGCAGTTTGGGGCTGTAGGTATCGTCGCCTTTGCGTAACTGCTTGAAGACAAAATGAGCTATGCCACATTTGCCGTCGTGGGTTTCGCCATATAGCTCCATGTGAATGAATCTTGATGTGGCCCTGCCTGTTGCATTTCTTTCGTACTCCCAACCCTGAGATACTATTTTAGCATCAGAGTAAGACTCGTGCCGGTGTGTGCCGGTGGATGCGGCAATCTTGTTGGCAAGAATTACGGCTTCGTGCTCCAAGTTTGGGTCGTGCATTTCGGCCTTTACTGCGCTGTAGGTGGCATAGTTTTGCCCCTTACTATTGGTAAGGGAAGATAGACAAATGCCTGCCGATATGAGAAGTTGCTTGATCATGGGTATATACAAATATAGTGGGTAATGGTTAACTTTCCTTAGTCATCAACTTCAATACTCTTTCGAGGTCTTGTGGCGTGTCTATACAGTGACTTTCGTAAACTGTGGGGACGCACTTGATACGATAACCGTTTTCTAACCATCTTAGCTGCTCGAGCGATTCTGCTTTTTCTAGTGGGGAAACTGCTAAACTGGTGAGTGCCTTCAAAACATCGGCCCGATAGGCGTACATGCCTACATGTCTGTAATATTGGTGATGGAGGTGCCACTGATCTTCGGGGATGCCCTTGATGAAGGGTATTGGCATTCTGCTGAAGAATAGTGCTTCTTTGTTTGTGTTTAATACAATCTTTACCTCTCCTTTATCGGCCAGCTCGGCAGCTGTGGTAACGGCTATCATTTGTGTAGCTATTTCTACATTGCCATCGAGTAGTACTTGTGCTAATTCATCTATTTGTGCAGGAACTATAAACGGCTCATCGCCTTGTATGTTTATGACATATTTATAGTCTCCGCCTATTGCCTGGAGTGCTTCATAGCACCTATCTGTACCACTAGGGTGACTAGCGGCAGTCATAACTGCATGGCCACCAAAAGAAGTAACGTGTTCTAGTATACGAGCATCGTCTGTAGCAACAACTACATTGTCTAAATAGTTGGATTGCATAGCTTGCTCATAAACACGCTGAATCATGGTTTTACCATTGATATCTGCAAATGGCTTGCCAGGAAAACGAGTGGAAGTATAGCGTGCTGGTATTATTCCTAGGATCATAGATTTATACGCTTTTTTCAATAATGCTACCATCTACCATGCTGTAAAATGCTGGTTCTGGTATGTTTCGGCTATTTAGGTAATCTCTGTAATGTTCTTCGAATCTGGCTCGTTGGAATATAGTTTCATCGTATTTGCCGTTTAATGCCATAATGAGCTCTGTGGCCTCGCGCACACCATGAGCGCCACCTGCGTGATGGGTGACATAGTCGGCCAAATGATGTGTTGCTACCAGCTTTTGCAGTACGGGTGTGGCTGTGCGGCCTAACATGATACGAACGCCTACCTGTGCAGCAACCTCTAAATCAATGATATCATCGAAGAAGAATGCAATTTCTGACGGTGCTATATCGTGGGCTGAACAGAAGTGCTGGAGTGCATCTGTTTTGCGCTTGATAGCATAATAAACACCGTGGAAGTGCTCTCTGCGGGCTAAAGCAAATGCAGTTGGGTTGTGCTCGCCGGTAATAACGGCTGTTAGGGGAATAGCACCTTTACGGATATAATGATTGTACCGGAGCATATTGACCCCCATAGAATCTACCTCGTTGAAAGTGGAGGCACCATCGGCACTTTTGGCACCATTGTTGAAGACACCATCCCAGTCGAAAATGTAGGCTCTTATTTTGGTAAGTTTTGAAGCAAGTTCGGCTGGAGGGATGATGAAATTTCCTTGAAAAACTTCTGCTGTTGTAGCCGATTTATTGTTCATAACTATTACCTAAACCTTACATTTTAAACTGGGATGGAGCAATGTGGTGTGACTGCTAAGCAGTGGCTATTAATAAGCTTTCAGATCCTGAATGTCGAGCATGCCTACTGGTTTACCATTGTTGGTAGCCAATATGGTGTCTACTTTCATTTTGTTGAATATAGCAGCGGCGTCATTTAACAGCGCACCTACTTCAATGCTAATAGGTGTTTTGAAAGAAAGGCTTCCAATTTTTCTGTCGAGCATGTGCTCTCCATCGGTTTGCAACAACCTTCTAAGATCACCATCTGTAAATACGCCTACAACAGCACCAGCCGCATCGACCACAGTGATGCAACCAAAGCCGAATTCAGTCATTTTTACAATAGCGTCTTTCATATTGGTATCGGCCGATACAATAGGATTGATGTTGTTGATAGCCTCTCCTACCCTAACTGTCATCAACCTAGTATCTGCCAAGAACTGCTCTGTACCTACAGTGGTAAAATTGTTGTCTGTTAAGGAACGTAGAATTTTGAGTGGAACGGTGATGGTATGGGCACCAGCACTCAATGCATTGCGCACATGCTCTACATTGCGGACAGAACTGAACATGATTTTACTGTTGTAACCATATTTAGATACTGTATTCACGCATTGCTCTACAAGGGCTACTGCATCGTGGCCCTGATCTTGCAAGCGACCTACGAGCGGGCACACATAAGATGCACCAGCTTGCATAGCCATGTATGCTTGTTGCAGGGTGTAAACAAGGTGAACGTTTACCAAATAGCCTTTGTTACGCAACATTTTACAAGCGCGTAAGCCCTCTAGCGACACTGGTATTTTAAATACTGTTTTTGTGGGGTCGAGGCCAAGAGCTAGCTGACGCTCAGCCTCTGCCACTACATCTTCAGCAGTGTTGCCCAATGCTTCTATTTGCAATACAGGCACCATCTTAGATAACTTCACGATGGTACCGTCTATATCGGTAATACCCTCGCGTTGCATAAAAGTGGGTGTTGTGGTCAATCCGGTTAGAAAACCTAATTTGAATCCTTCTTCAATCTCCCGGAGATTAGCCGAGTCAAGATATAGTTCCATTTACTGTTTATTGTCTGATATTGTGTGTAAGATAAATTAAATATTGATAGTAGTTACTAAAGTCTAGTTTTTGCGGTACTTAACCTCAACTGCATGCATCTCTAAGAGTGGTTTCATAAACTCTTCCAAATCATAAACGCACAGTTGGCTAGCAGCATCACAAAGTGCTTTTTCGGGTTCGGGGTGAGTTTCTATAAACAATCCGTCAACCCCTGAAGCTACGCCCGCACGGCTTAACACTGGTAAGTACTCTCTAGCACCGCCTTTGGCATCGGCACTAGGGATACCGTATTTGCGAATGGCATGGGTAACATCGAAAACTACTGGATAGCCAAGCTGTGCCATGTGATATATGGCACGAGGGTCTACCACCAGATCGTTGTAGCCCATAGTGTAGCCACGCTCTGTGAGTATGATCTGGTCGTTGCCGGCTGCGACACACTTAGCTACGGGATGCTTCATGTTTTCTGGGGCTAGAAACTGACCGTGCTTGATATTGATGACTTTGCCAGTTTTGGCAGCAGCAACCATTAGGCCTGATTGCATACATAGGTAAGCGGGTATCTGCAACACATCGCAAACCTCTGCTACGGGAGCAGCCTGATCGGGGTAGTGAATGTCTGTAAGCAGCGTAAAACCAAATTGCTCTTTAATTTTAGCCAAAATACGCAAACCTTCCGTTAAACCGGGCCCATCATAATAGTTGAGGTTACTGCGGTTGTCTTTGAGGAAAGATGACTTGTAGATGATTTGAATGCCCAACCTTTGGCTGATTTCTTTCAGCTTTTCGGCGGTCTTCATCATTATCATTTCATCTTCTATGACGCAGGGGCCAGAAATGAGAAATAGCTCATCTGATCCACAAGTGATGTTACCTACGTTTACCTTTTTTTGGCTCATGTTGTTATACTTTATTCGCTGAAGACCTACATTCTACGATATAGTGCCTCAATAGTTTCTATTGTAATTTTTTCTTTCCAATCGGCACCTATAGCATGGTTCCACATGTGGGGTAGATTGTAAGCCACATGTGCCATAGCTGTTATTTGTTCATCTGTCCAGTGTGCACTTAGCCCAGTGGGTAGTGTGACATTGTGACGAGTAAGCATTTGTTTCAACTCTCTTACACCTTCACCATAATAATCTTCGAGGTGCTGAAATGCCAGACAGTTGGCATAGCAGTGACGCTCTCCGAGTATCTTAGACAAACCATAAGATAGTGCATGACAGATACCTACCTCTGAGTAAGTGAGGCTGAGCCCACCCATCATACTAGCTACCATTAGCTTATCATCATTCTCGGGGTTCTGACCAGCATTGGGACCAAGATATATCTCGCGGCAAAGCTTAAGTGCCTGCTCGGCATAGGCATGACTATAGGCATTGTTTAATGTGCCCTGCTCTGACTCTATGCAATGTATATATGTATCCATACCGGTATAGAGCCACTTGTCTACAGGTACGGTTTCGGTGAGTTCGGCATCGAGGATGACCTGATTGAAAA
>CALRKH020000065.1:0-19877 GCA_943367855.1 Asaia bogorensis
GTTTAGCAATCAACAGTTTATATATTAAAACATTGCCGCTCAGCGACCACTATCTTCCTATTTACTACACCTATTATTAGACATATCGAGAAGGCTTTTCGTTGGTATCGATAACATAAATGTAATAGAATCAAGTATTAACGGCTTACTTTATTTTCCACTAAAAACAAATAAGCAAAACGGCAAAAAATGGGGGAATTTTGAGATAAAAGCTAAATAGTAATAGCCATCTGCTATTTTTGTTGAAAATATTCTAATAGATATGAAGCGAAATGCTTTTAGAAGCCTATTGCTAGGAGCGGCCTTCCTGATGGGAGCCAACCTGCAAGCCGAGGCAAAAATTAAGTACACACAGTACACCATGCCCAACGGCCTGCATGTGATACTGCACGAAGACCACTCCACGCCTATAGTTGCCGTATCGGTAATGTATCATGTGGGTTCTAAAAACGAACACCCTGAGCGCACTGGTTTCGCACACTTTTTCGAGCACCTCTTGTTTGAAGGTAGTGAAAATATAAAGAGAGGAGAATTTATGAAATTGGTACAGTCGGCAGGTGGACAGCTCAATGCAAACACCACTCAAGACCGTACCTTTTATTACGAAGTGTTGCCTAGTAATCAGCTAGAGTTGGCATTATGGATGGAATCGGAACGTATGCTACATGCCAAAATAGATGAAGTAGGCGTGGAAACACAGCGAAAAGTGGTGAAAGAAGAAAAAAAACAGCGCTATGACAACACTCCTTATGGTCAGCTAATCAATGTAATATTTGAAAATGCTTACACTACTTATCCATACAAGTGGAGCCCTATAGGTAAAGAGCAATACATAGACAAAGCCACGCTTGATGAGTTTATGGAGTTTTACAAAACTTTCTATGTGCCAAATAATGCTGTAATGGTGATAGCGGGCGATATAGACCCCAACAAAACAAAAGAACTCATCAACAAGTATTATGCCGAGATACCTAAAGGTACTAAAGCCATACCTCGCCCAACGGTGGTAGAACCACAACAAAAGGCGGAAAAACGAGTGAAGTTTTATGACAATGTGCAGTTGCCTGGCGTAATACTAGCCTACCATATGCCCAAGCAAGGAGAGCATGACTACTATGCTATTCAACTATTAACCCAACTCATGTCTAAAGGCAAAAGCTCAAGATTTGAGAAAGAGGTGGTAGACAAACAAGAAAAGGCAATCCAAACTGCGGCCTTCGACCTTGGCAACGAAGAACCAGGCCTGGCCATTATGCTGGGTATAGCAAACATGGGTGTAACAGCCGATGAGCTTGAAAAATCGCTGCTAGATGAGGTAGAAAAGCTGAAAAAGGATGGAATAACTGACGAGGAGTATCAGAAATTACAGAATCAGGCGGAGAGCGACTTTGTGGAGCAAAACCAAAAGCTATTGGGTGTCACAAACAATCTGGCAACTTACCACACTTTTCAGGGCAATGCCGAGCTGATAAATACTGAGCTAGACAGATATAAGAAGGTGACCAAAGAAGACATAAAGCGTGTAGCCAATAAGTATTTTACCAAAGAAAACAGATTGGTAGTTCACTACTTGCCTAAGTCGGAGGAGAACAAACTGAACGAAGACCTTAAAAAATCATCTAAATAATTCGCAGCATCTAAATATACCAATGGCCACTATCGCCATTGGCAATCAACAAACAGAAAAACAATGAAGAAAATAATCATACCAATATTATCTCTTGCTGTTTCGGTAGGTGCACATGCGCAACGCCTAGACCGCAGTATAAGACCAGTAGCCGGTCCTGCCCCAGAAGTATCATTGGGCAAGTCTGAGAGCTTTACACTACCCAACGGACTAAAGGTATTTGTAGTAGAAAATCACAAACTACCTACAATAGAAGTAAGCATACAGCTAGACATTAAACCTGAGCTAGAAGGCAATATGGCAGGCTACAGAGAAATGATGTCGGAGCTATTGCTGGCAGGCACCAAAACACGTACCAAAGACAAGCTGAATGCAGAGATAGACAGAATGGGTGTATATATAGCTGCCAACAGTGAGAGCATGCAAGGTGGTGGGCTGAAGAAGTATCAGGACAAGATACTAGAGCTGATGGCCGACATAGCTATGAATGCAGTGATACCCCAGGAAGAACTAGAGAAAACCAAAAAGAAAACAATATCGGGCCTGGAAACACAAAAAAACGAGCCCGATGCGATGGTGAACAATGTAAGTGCAGTAGTAAACTATGGCAAGAACCATCCGTATGGTGAAGTGCCCACACAAGAGACTGTAAACAACATAACACTAGAGAAATGCAATAGCTATTACAACACTTACTTTCGCCCGAATGTAGCATACATGGCAATAGTGGGAGATGTAACAGCGGCTGAAATAAAGCCAATCATCGAGAAACACTTTGGTAAATGGCAAAGAAGCAATGTGCCAGCGGCCAACTACCCTGCGCCAGCAGGTGCAGGCAAAAGCACTCGTGTTGCCTTTGCTGCACGCACAGCTGCAGTGCAGAGCGTGTTTAACGTGACCTACCCAATAGCTAACCTGAAGCCTGGCACGCCGGATGTTATAAAGGCTAAAGTAGCCAATAATATATTGGGTGGAGGCTCTCAAGGTCGCCTGTTTCAGAACATACGCGAGAAACACGGTTGGGGTTATGGTTCCTACTCCAGCCTTCGCGAAGATGATATAGCAGGTAGCTTCACTGCAGAGTTGAAGACAAAGAACGTAGTATCGGACAGTGCATTAGAAGCCCTGCTGAACGAAATGAAAATCATACGTACAGAAAAAGTGAGCGACTCTACACTGCGCAATACGATCAACTATATGTCTGGCAACTTTGCCATTAGTCTGGAAGACCCAAAACGCATAGCTCAGTTTGCCATCAACATTGAGCGCTATAATATGCCTAAGGACTACTACAAGAACTACCTGAAGAATCTGAATGCTGTAACGGCTGACGATGTGCTGGAAGCTGCAAAAAAATACATAACTCCAGACAATGCAAATATAGTAGTAGCTGGTAGCAAAGAAGAGGTAGCTAACAAACTGGCACGCTTCTCTACTGACAATAAAATAGACTTCTACGACTATGCAGGCAATGTAGTGGTGCCTACTGAAAAGAAAGCAGTGCCACTAGGCCTAACAGCAGACGATGTGTATAAAAAATACATGACAGCCATAGGAGGCGAAAAAGCTGTAGCTGCCGTAAAAGACCTGACTGTAGTAAGCACAGCAGAGGTGCAAGGCATGAACCTGACCATAACAGTGAAGAAAAAAGCAGGCTTGAAGCTAAAGGAAATGGTGGAACTGGATATGAACGGCAAAACCATGACCTTACAGAAAAAAGTATTTGATGGCACTAAGGGCTACATGGAAGCACAAGGACAGAAGAAAGATATGGGAGCTGAAGAAATAGCAGAAACCAAACAAGAAGCTGACTTGCAACTGGACATGAACGCTTCTAAATATGGCATCAAGCGCACACTAACAGGCATAGAAACTATAGCTGGTGCAGATGCTTATATAGTAGAAGCTGTAGACGCAAAAAATGATAAGGTACTAGAATATTACGACGCCAAAACTGGCTTCCGTGTTCGCGAAACCAAAACACAAAAAGATGCTCAGGGCAATGAGGTGGCAGCAGCTACCGACATGTCGGACTACAGAGAAATACCTGGAAGTGGTGGCTATAAAATACCCTACTTCATGAGTATACCAGGCCCAGGTGGAGCTAACCTAAGTGTTAAGGTAAAAACCGCTGAGATCAATAAAAACATACCGGATACAGAGTTTCAATAGTAGTAATAATAACTACTAAGAATTTATATGACAGGCAACGCTGAAAAGTGTTGCCTGTCTTGTTATACAACAACATCAATTAGTTAAAAAATATAAAATTATGAGCGGAGCATTACGTGAATTTCTAAAACCCAAATACATGACACGAATCATAAATAACAAAACAATTTGTTAATAACTTGCACGGGAGAGTAAAAATTATGCTAAATTACACTAAGAAAACACCTATCTGAACCTGAGACTAAGCATATGTATTATATGAGTTGAAGTAGCCATATCGCTTAATGTTTGGCGGTAAAATCTGATTTATGAAACTGTTCATTAAGTTTATGGTAAGCCATCGTTGCAAATTAGCAGTAAAATTAGAACTCGACAAACTAGGATTACATAGTCTATACATTAACCTAGGCGTTGTTGATATTATTGAGGAAATTGATTGTGGTACTAAGGATGTTCTCAAAAAGAATTTAAAAGAGCAAGGACTTACGCTATTGGATGACAATAAAGAAATCACAATAAACAATATTAAATGTACAATAATTGAAATGATTAGATATAGCGATGAGCTTCCGGAATTAAATTATTCTAATTACATCAGCAATAAACTTGGACTAGATTATACCTATCTGGCAAATATCTTTTCAGAAACTCAGAAAATAACAATACAGCAATATATAATTCTCAATAAGATAGAGTTTGTAAAAGAGCTAATACTTTATGGAGAAATGAACTTAACTGAGATTTCTTATGCTCTACATTACAGTAGTGTAGCGCACTTATGTAATCAGTTTAAGAAAGTGACAGGCATTACAACATCATGCTTTAAAAAACAAAACAATAACCTTGACAGCAGAAAAGAAATTGAATTTTTATAATCTTGTTACTTGCTGATAAATAATGTTTCGTAAAATAATTGATGCAGAACAAAGTGTGAATCTTGCAACATCTAATGGTGAACATGTAATAGTTAGGATGTTAATAAAATGGACCTTTACATTGTGAAAATTATTTCACGTTAAATTATATGTTATGTCAGACGTAAAAGATCCTGTAAAAAAGGAAGAAATTAGAGTTCCTGTAGCTGACGGTAAAAAGCTAGCTGAAAGCCACAAAATGGCAGCAAAACATCATCAAGAAGCAGCCAATCATCACAAAGACGCTGCAGAACACCATGAAGCTGGCGACAGTGCCAAAGCTGCGCAAAGCGCTGTTAAAGCGTATAGTCACCATTCTCTGGCCACTCATCACCAAAACGAGAACCTTAAGCAAAATGCTACTAATGCTTAGTATATAAGCAAGTAATGGTTTTCGTTTTTGAAGGCACCATGTATAATACATGGTGCCTTTTCAATTATTTAGCACTTATACATTATAGTTATCAGTACTATACTATTTTATTTTTATCAAAAGAAGGTGTTGAAATTATTAATTGTTTAATGCTATTCGATGATCAAAGTGTATAAACATATAGATAGTAGAAGTGCACGGCTTTTCGAAGTGATGAATTAGAATGATCATATCTAATAGCTAAAATTTTTTATCACTATTCAGATTTTGTATTAGTATGATACTCAAGGTATCATACAAGGTGGGAAACATGTAACTTTTATCCATTAGTATGTAACATCTTAACACTGCACATGATAGACCTTTACACAGTGAATATAGATAGCTATATAGACATTGTATAAACAAGAAAGCACCTGAAATATAGATAAATAAATATTTTTTAACACAAAAATTTAATACATGAAAAACTTGACAGAGTACAAAGGCAACTGGAATGAGGTGAAGGGAAAACTGAAACAAAAATATGCAATGCTAACCGATAATGACTTACTTCTAGTCGAAGGCAAGTATGAGGAGTTACTTGGTAGGTTGCAAATAAAACTGGGCAAAACGAAACAGGAGCTTGCAAAAATAATCTCAGAATTATAATTTCAAATAACAAATTAAAATTTTATAAACTATGAATAAGCTAATTAAATTGTCGATAACTGCAGTTGGCATTACAGCTATAACTTTTGCTGCTTGCAACAGTCCAAAAGAAAAGGTCGAAAATGCTCAAGAAGATGTGACAAATGCCAAAGTTGAATTAGATATTGCTGAAAAGGCATATCTAGAAGATGTAGAAAAATACCGGATAATGACCAATGAGCGAATAGCAGCTAATGAGAAATTACTTGCTGATATCAAAGCAAGCATCAAGGATTCTAAAACCAAAAACGACTATGAAGCTAAAATAAATGAACTAGAAATGAAAAATGCTGAAATGAAAAAGAAAATGGAAGAATATAAAGCTGACAAGAAAGGTAACTGGGAAACATTTAAAACTGAACTAAATCATGATATGGATGGGATTGGCGAAGCATTTAAAGACATAACAGTTAAAAACACAAAATAAACTTACAATAACAATCCATAATATGGATAAAAATATAAAAAATGAAAATAATTTTAATATCATTCGCAATAATAAGTGTCACATCAACAGATTCTATCGGTCAAAATAACAATGGGTCGCTTGTATCAAAAAACACTGACTATAGAGATAAATTAATGTTTGGAATTAGAGCGGGAGCTAATTATTCAAACGTATACGATGCACAGGGTGAAGAGTTTCATAATGATGCGAAATTCGGGTTTGCAGGCGGTTTATTTATTTCAATACCAATAGGTACATATTTGGGAATACAACCCGAGATTTTATACTCTCAAAAAGGATTTCACGCATCTGGAAAAATTCTTGGCAATAAATATGACTTTAAACGAGTAACGAACTACATAGACGTACCTATATTTATTTCCTTTAAGCCTAGTCAGTACATTAGTATTCTCGTTGGACCTCAATATTCTTATTTGATGTCTCAGAACGACGCGTTCGAAACCGGGAAAACTAATATAGCCCAGATAACTGAAATTAAAAATGACAATATTCGGAAAAACACACTTTCTCTTTCAGGTGGTTTTGATGTCAATGTCAGACATCTATTGTTAGGGCTAAAAGGCTCATGGGACCTGACAAATAATAACGGAAACGGCACTTCATATACTCCCCGTTATAAAAACAGCTGCCTACAAGCCACGATTGGTTGTAGAATATAATTAAAGATAAAATGGCGAACTACCTATAATCTTATCATCCTGAAACTTTGTAGCAAGTGCCCAAATGACTTCCTACTGTTATGATACTCAACTAGTATGATTATAAAAACATAAAACATATTATTATTTTTTATGTTATTAAAATATAATACTTTGCACAACTTTAATAATCGCAAAAAAAATTGACAATATGAATAATACACTTTACTTGATTGCTGTAATCCTAATAATAGGTTGGGCTGTTGGATTTATAGGCTACAACGCTGGTTGGTTGATTCATATACTACTTCTAATAGCAATTTTATCAATAGTATTAAGAATTATAAAGGGCGCTAAGTAGTTATAATTTATGGGCATCAAAAAAACTAACCACAAACAAAGCGCAATTAATTATAATTTTATTTAAAGTTTGTAGCAGTTTAAATAAAAACTGTAGTAAATGATATAAAATCACCTTATTAGCGTCACATCTCCTTTTCGCTGGTCGGTGCCACCTGTTAAGCAGCGCCCCTCAAAGTAATAATAATAGGTTCCTATATCGCATGGCTGGCCGTTAAATGTACCATCCCAAGGCTGCCAAGGGCTATAAGAAAGGTGAACCATCTGCCCAAATCGGTTGTAAATAGCCAACTTGTAACTGAACAGATTACCATATGGTGCTATCCTGAAGTAATCGTTTTTTCCATCTCCATTGGGCGTAAAAGCAGTGGGATAAGTAAACTGGCAACACTGTTGGATATCTTGCAACAGTAAAGAGGTAGAGTCTATACAACCTTTGGTGGTGGTAGCCGTCACCCCAATGAGTGCTTTCGTAAGCATACGTATATAAAGTTGCCCATCGGCAGTAGTGCCGAGCCTATCTGCAGGTGTCCAGGTATAGGTGTCGCCACCAGTAGCCGATAGCATTATAGTATCTCCGTAGCATATGGGACCAGTACGTACTTTAATGCGAACATCGGGTAAGGCCCATACGTTTACTGTTACTGGTGTTAATGCAGAAGTGCAAACTTTATATACCTGCTGCACATAGTAAGTAAAATCTCCCCACTCGTCTGTAGGTGGCACGGGAGCCTCTGGCAGCACTGCTCGTGCACTGTTGAACCATGAAATACTTGCAGTAGGCCCATAAGGTTGCAAACTGAGTTTGTTGGCTGCTTGACCCTGACAATATTCTACTGAAAATGGCACTAATGGCAACACTCCGCTATCTACCACATTAAAGGTGGCAGATGTGGCGCAAAGCGAATTGGAAGCTACTGTAACATTATATGTACCAGGAGCTAAACTATCAATCACTATTCCGGTAGAATCTAAGTAGGAAGCTACCGTGCTACCACCTGATGACACCGTAAGTGTGCGAGGCAAATATCCCAATGCTAAGTCGTAACGAATGGCTGCCTTATGAATACAAGCCGTAGGCCAAAGCTCAGTCACACCTACCGTAGGGAAAGGCACAACATTAATTGTATATGCTATTGTTTGCCTGCTGGCTATGGGGCAATGATTATTCTTCACATCAAGAAAGAAAGTATATACACCTGCTGCCAGCGTGTCCGTCACCCAGTCGAAAGACATAGTAGGCATTGGTGTATTGTTGGCATTTATGTTGAGCAAAGCATTACCTGGTATATTTTTGGCCGTTATTTCTGTGGTATCACCATCCGGATTAGACAGCAATATATCGAACTTCACTCTAGGTGTACCAATGCATATATTTATCACATTACCAGTGGTTAAGTTACCCGACACCAGATTAGCCACGCGAAGTTCTGGCGGATTGCTACTGCAATTATCAGAAACAATAAATGTCATCTCCCGCTCGCTAGTGCCTATCAGCACTCCATTTCTATACTCCGACACACGATTTACCACCAATGCATTTTGCATACCATTTGGGGTAAAATTCATTTGTCCATTGAGTTCATTAAAAGAGAATGTTCCAGCTGTAGTAGCCAACGGAGCTGTGGCTGTATAGGGCGCATAATAGCCCACAGGGTCGCTAAGCAATGGTAAATTGGGCACACCTGCTACAGCAGGCACCAGCGTAAATGCTAACGAATCTCCATCAGCATCTATAGCCCCTTGATTATATTGCTGAGCCACATTGGTGCAATAAAACGGAGTGGGTATTGTAGAATATTGAGGCGATGAGTTGGGGCCAAGTATGTTATTGAGCGTAGCAGACAAATAAGTATAAGAGCTAGATGCATCACGCACATTCGTGATATTTTGGCTGCGCCCTGCCATTGATGTTACCAACTGTCCAGCAAAAATAAATTGCCACTGGGATGATGATGAAGGTAATGTAATAGTGTCGGAAAAGATGAATCTAGTCACGCCAGGCAGCTTACCACCCTTGCAACTAGTACTATCTACCAACTTAGGACAAACAGGCGAAACTTCCACGCCCCTTCCTTCCAACTCCAGATTGATATCTCGAAAGAGCGAAGTACCGTTATATACAAATACTACTGGCCTTGTTGCACTCGTATCTAGTGTAGAGAATACCCCTGTTGCACTACAATCTCCATAAATAGTGAGCGTGATACGGTAAGTATTTCCAGAGATGTGCCTGTAGAGCAACTCTCCACCATATATATGACTAGCTCTAGCTGAATCTACAGCACCCAAAACATACAATACTAAGAGCAAAGCTCTAACCCACTTTGTCATAATTTGACTGAACAAAAAAACTCATCAGCTACAGTAAAGCTGCTGATATCTGAGTGTGTACACAATAATGGACGTAAATTTCCCACAAAACCTTTGTTTTTGCGTCATAAAATTGCAAATAAGCAATAATTGTGGCTAAACTGGAGTTGTTATCTCCACCCGCCACTTAAGATTATTACCCTATTTTTACACCCCAAATTCAATTTTCCGAATAATGAACCTGGAATTCAACAAAAACGACGATGCTATGCGTCTGGCCATAAGCGAGATGAAACGCCGGCATGGGGTAATAAGTCTTGGTGGTGGCAAGAAGGCTATAGAAAAAGCCAGAGAAAAAGGTAAGATGACCCCTAGAGAACGTATAGCCTACCTTATAGATAAAGGTAGCAGGTTCACAGAAATTGGTGCTTTTGCCGGGTACGAAATGTATGCAGAACATGGCGGCTGCCCAGCTGGTGGCACAGTAGCAGGGCTAGGCTACATAGCAGGCAGGCAATGTGTAATAGTAGCCAACGACAACACCGTTAAAGCAGGTGCATGGTTCCCGATAACTGGCAAGAAAAACTTACGCCTACAAGAGATAGCTATGGAAAACCACCTGCCAGTGGTTTATATAGTGGATAGTGCTGGTGTGTATTTACCTATGCAAGACGAAATATTCCCTGACAAGGAGCATTTTGGCCGAATATTCAGAAACAATGCACAAATGAGTGCTGCGGGCATCACCCAAATAGCAGCGGTGATGGGTAGCTGTGTGGCAGGTGGAGCCTACCTACCCATCATGAGCGATGAAACATTGATGGTAGAAGGCAATGGCTCCATTTTCTTAGCAGGTCCGTATTTGGTAAAGGCAGCTATTGGCGAGGACGCCGACCAGCAAGCGCTGGGTGGAGCTAAGATGCATACAGAGGTGAGTGGCATAGCCGACTACAAGTTCGACACAGAGCAAGAGTGCCTGGATCAGGTGCGCCGCATTATAGACAAAATAGGAGAACAACCTAAGCGAGGTTACGACAGAGCCAAACCAGTAGCACCCAAACGTGAGGCTACCGATATTTATGGACTCATATCTGTACAAAACAACAAACAATTTGACGTAGTAGATGTTATCAAATGCATCGTAGACAACTCAGAGTTCGACCAGTTTAAAGAAGACTATGGCAAAACTATAGTATGTGGGTATGCACGCATAGACGGATGGGCTGTAGGCATAGTGGCCAACCAACGCAAAATAGTGAAGAGCGGGAAGGGCGAAATGCAAATGGGCGGTGTGATATATAACGATAGTGCAGACAAAGCTGCAAGATTTATCATGAACTGCAACCAGAAAAAAATACCACTGGTATTCTTGCAAGATGTTACTGGTTTTATGGTGGGTAGCCGCAGTGAGCAATCGGGCATCATAAAAGATGGAGCCAAATTGGTAAATGCCGTAGCTAACTCTGTTGTGCCCAAAATAACTATAGTGATTGGTAACTCTTATGGTGCAGGCAACTACGCTATGTGCGGCAAAGCCTACGACCCAAGATTTATATATGCTTGGCCAAATGCTAAAATAGCTGTAATGGGTGGCGAGCAAGCCGCCAAGACACTGCTACAAATACAAGTAGCCTCTCTAAAAGCAAAAGGCGAAGTAATAGACCCAGAAAAAGAACAAGCATTACTAAAGGAAATCATGGAGAAATATGACAAGCAAACATCAGCCTACTATGCTGCTGCACGCTTGTGGGTAGACGAAATAATAGACCCTGCAGAAACACGCAACGTAATATCCGAAGGTATAGCTGCAGCTAATCACGCACAAGACAATAAAGACTTTAAGGTTGGCGTATTTCAGGTATAAAAAAACAATATAATTAACCACTACCGCCGAACGAGCCTGTACTCATTCGGCGGTTTTGTATATTAGCAAAAACTAGCATCATGGCTAAAATTGTTATCAAGAGGAGTAGTGAATTCAGGAATAAAGCGAGGAAGATACCTGTATACATAAACGATGTACAAAAAACAATGATTGCAGATGGCGGTGTAGAAGAGATAGAACTGGCAGCAGGCACTTACAAAGTGCAAGCCAAAATAGATTGGTGTGGTAGCCCGGCACTGGAAGTATCAGTAGCCGAAAATGAAACTCGCTTTTTACGCCTCTCTAGCTTTCCCTACTCCAACCTCTTCACTATTTTGAGTGGTGTTTGTGTATTGGGTGCAATTGGGCTAAAAATTGCCCATATAGGCGATTATATTCTACCAGTAGCTGCACCTTTTGCCCTAGTGTCTATATACTATTATACTCTAGGGCGATTTAGGTATCTGCAACTAGTAGAAACAGATATGTTTGGCTAAAAATAAAGCACCCAACGACAGTAGAGGCCTTATAGGGCATTGACAGAAAACATTAAGTTACTACAAGAACATGTGTTAAAATAACCGATAGCAATAGTAGTAAATACACTAATGGCTTTACCTTTGGCACATCAACAAAAAATGTGTGGATAGAAATGTGATTTCACCCTAATTTTAATGAACGATACGGAAACCGAGAACATGCAACAGAAAATAAAAGACATCATGCAGGCATCTATAGACACTAAGCAACGCCTGCTAGCCAACCTTGACCTTATTGCAAGCATTGAGCAAGTAACTGAAATTATCACCAAAGCCTTTACCAATGGTAACAAAGTTCTTTTTTGCGGCAATGGAGGCAGTGCTGCAGATGCGCAACATCTGGCAGCAGAATTCAGCGGTCGATTCTATACAGACAGAGACCCGCTACCCTCTGAGGCGCTACACTGCAACAGCTCTTATATAACAGCAGTAGCTAACGACTATGGCTACGATGTGGTTTATAGCCGCATGATAAAAGGCATGGGGAAAGCAGGAGATGTGCTAATAGGACTGTCTACATCAGGCAATTCTGTTAATATTATCAAAGCAATGGAAGTAGCACATGAAATTGGTATGATTAATGTAGTATTTAGTGGAGAGACCGGAGGCAAACTGAAGGATGTGGCCGATTACCTGATAAATGTGCCTAGCACAGACACCCCGCGTATACAGGAGTCGCACATAACGGTGGGACACATCATCTGCGAACTCGTGGAATCGGCATTGTTTAAAAAGTAGATGAATATGGACCTGAAAGCACAAAAACCAGAAGTAGATAACACTTGGACCCTCTTTCTGGACAGAGATGGCGTAATTAACATTGAATCTGTAGGCTCCTACATTACCAATTGGTCAGAGTTTCAGTTCTTGGATGGCGTACTGGACGCTACCAGCCAACTAGCGCACAAATTTGGGCGTATAGTAGTAGTAACCAACCAACGTGGTGTGGGTAGAGGCATTATGAGTATGGACTCGCTGCGCGAAATAAACAACAACATGGTAGCTGCCATAGCAGCTGCTGGTGGGCACGTAGATAAAGTATACAACTGCACTGCCGTGCACGACAGTGATCACAACCGCAAGCCTAATACGGGCATGGGTCTTCAGGCGCAGCAAGACTTTCCAGAGATTGACTTTAAACGCAGCATCATGGTGGGCAACAGCATGAGTGATATGGAATTTGGCAAAAAACTATCTATGCATACCGTATTCCTTACCACCAAGCACGAACCAGTATCGCTACCACACGACCTGATAGACGAGCAGTACCCATCGCTACTGGCGTGGGCACGCAGCATGACTCCTGCTGAAATGGTGGGTTAAAATAGCATACACAAAAAGACAATGCAGATAGAGCGGGCCTTGGCCCGCTCTATCTGTATCAGTATTATTCTTTTTTACTCGTCTATGTCGTATTCCTTTATTTTACGGTATAGTGTGCGTTCCGATATACCTAACTCTGCCGCCGCATCACGTCTTCTGTTTTTGTGTTTGCGCAGCGCTTTCATTATGTACTCTTTTTCTCTGTCAGCCAGCAATAGCGTCTCTTCTACCTCCTCATGTCTTGGATTACTATCTAGCAAGATAGGCGTATTGCTTACCGAATAAGTAGGCTGAGTAGCTACCATAGGCGTATGCTCAGCATCAGCATACATAGGCATTACAGACGACTGACCAGCAGGGTCCATAGGAGTATAACCCTGATGATGTGCTACGTCTATTATCATCTGCTTCAGGTCGTTCATATCCTTTTTCAGGTCAAAGATGATCTTGTAAAGAATGTCACGCTCCGTTCTGAAATCAGGATTACCATTAGTACTCGCCGAAGACATATTTTGGCCTAGCACAGCCAGCCCCCTCGATGCAGGATTGTGCACTGGTAAAAAACGTTGAAGAGTTTCTGCATTGATATGCTTATCAATTGACAACACAGATATCTGTTCGGCTATATTTTTTAGCTCTCGCACATTGCCAGGCCAAGGGTAGCCTATCAATACCTGCAGGGCAGCAGCATCTAGCTGCACAGATAGTGTTTTGTAACGTTCCGCAAAGTCGGCTGCGAATTTGCGAAACAATAGTGGGATATCTTCTTTACGATCGCGCAAGGCAGGCACACGAATTGGTACAGTGCTGAGCCTGTAATATAGGTCTTCTCTAAACTTGCCCATTTGCGCAGTCTCTAGCAGCTCTCTATTAGTAGCAGCTATTACGCGCACATCTGTTTTTTGCACCTTCGAGGAGCCTACACGTATAAACTCGCCTGTCTCTAGCACACGCAGCAATCTGGCTTGTGTGCCCAGTGGCATCTCTCCTATCTCATCCAGAAAAATTGTGCCGCCATTTACTGTTTCAAAATAACCTTTCCTACTATCTACAGCACCAGTAAAAGAGCCTTTCTCGTGCCCAAAAAGCTCACTATCTATAGTACCCTCTGGTATAGCGCCACAGTTTACGGCTATAAAAGGGTTGTGCTTTCGTGGAGATAAAGCATGTATAATGCCCGAAAACACCTCCTTACCTACCCCACTCTCTCCATTAATGAGCACAGACAAATCGGTATTAGCTACCTGCACTGCAGTATTAAGTGCATGATTGAGCGCAGGCGAATTGCCAATAATACCAAATCTGTTTTTTATGCTTTGTATATCCATGGTAACTTATTCTTTACTGATTCAGTGATTTTGAGTAGTCTATCAATATCGCTATACCATATCGCCCATCAGTGTAGCCGATGTAGCTGCTTTGATACGAACCATTACATAATCACCTTTTTTCAACTCCTGTGCCGTTTTAGGAAACACTACTACCTTGTTCTGAGAGTTTCGTCCCACCCAGTCTTGGTCGCTACGTTTGCTATTGCCTTCTATCAGCACCTCAAAAGTTTTACCTATATCAGCTGTGTAACTTTCTTTAGAGTGTGCGTTTTGCAAGTTGATTATCTCTACCAGTCTACGCTTTTTCACCTCTTCGGGCACATCATCCGGATAACGGCGCTGAGCCAATGTGCCCGGACGCTCGCTATAAGAGAACATATAAGCCATATCAAAACGAGACAATTCCATGATTGACAACGTATCCTGATGCTCTTCTTCTGTTTCGCTACAGAAGCCTGTTATAACATCGGTGCTCAAACCACAGTCAGGTATTATCTCGCGAATGCGCTTCACCTTATTCAGATACCACTCTCTGGTATATGTGCGGTTCATAAGCTGTAATATGCGTGTATTACCGCTCTGCACTGGCAGGTGAATGTAGTTGCATATATTATGGTACTTGGCCATTGTGTGCAGCACATCGTCTGTAATGTCCTTAGGGTGAGAGGTACTGAACCTAACACGCAACAGAGGAGAGATAAGCGCCACACGCTCCATAAGCTGGGCAAATGTAACAGGCTCACCATTGATGGGTGCATGATAGTAACTATCCACGTTTTGCCCCAGTAGTGTCACTTCTCTGTATCCATTATTAAATAGGTCTGCACACTCTTGTATGATGCTTTCTGCATCACGGCTACGCTCTCGTCCGCGTGTGAAGGGTACTACACAGAAACTGCACATATTGTTACACCCCCTCATGATGCTCACAAAGGCCGAAACTCCATTACTATCCAATCGCACTGGCGAGATGTCAGCATAGGTTTCTTCCCTGCTCAGCAATACATTTATGCTTTTCTGCCCTGTTTCTGCCTCTGCCACTAACGATGGTAGACTACGATAAGCATCTGGCCCAACCACTATATCTACTAGCTTTTCTTCTTCCAGAAACTTGGTTTTCAGGCGCTCGGCCATACAACCTAGCACGCCTATAAGCATACCCGGCTTTTCTTCCTTCACCTTACGAAATGCCTGCAACCTGTTGCGCACAGTCTGCTCAGCCTTTTCTCGTATAGAGCAGGTATTGAGCAGCACCAAACTAGCCTCTTCAAAGTTGCGCGTAGCACCAAAGCCCTCATTATGTAGTATTGAAGCCACTATCTCGCTATCGCTGAAATTCATTTGGCATCCATAACTCTCTATATAAAATTTCTTAGTATAAGAATTAGGATCACGCTCAAAAGGGGCATATGCTTCTCCCTGGCGCGCCTCTTCTATATCTTTTTTGTAAAGTGTCGGGTGATTTTCTTGCAGTGTATCTGCCATAATTTCCGATTTTCGGTTTTGGCAAAGGTACGGGCTAAACTATTACGCTGCCCCTGGCAGGCATACATTTAGCACAACCTAAAAAACTAAAACACATCTACCACAAATACCGACATGATAAAACAGGATTCCATTTTCGTGTTTATACATCTTTAGCCTGCATCATTTCCAACTATTCAGCTACTTTAGCACTACAAATACGCTGCTTATGCGCCCCCTACTCCTTTTGCTATTAACGCTCATATCGCTTTCGGCTTGCCACCCTAAAATGCACCGTGGCAAGCTAACAACAGATCAATATATAGATAGGTATAAAAAAATAGCACGCAAAGAAATGAAGCAACATGGCATACCTGCTAGCATCACATTAGCTCAGGGCATGCTTGAGTCGGCTAATGGTAATAGTACACTAGCCCGAAAAGCAAATAATCATTTTGGCATAAAGTGTACCGATGACTGGAGCGGTAAAAGGTACTATAGAGATGATGACAGACCTAACGAATGTTTTAGACGGTATAAAAAAGTATCCCATTCTTTTCACGACCATTCCGATTTTTTGAAAAGAAAACGATATGCCCAACTCTATGAATTGGACCGAACAGACTACAAAGGCTGGGCACATGGACTGAAAAAAGCAGGCTATGCTACCAACCCTAAATACCCCCAACTATTAATAAATCTGATAGAAAAACACAAACTATACCAATACGACTAAATGAAGTACAGTTTCGGAATACTTATTGGGCTGCTAGCCAGCTGTACGATGCTCATTAATGCAAGCGCACAAAAAAAGAAAAAGAAACAGGAGGATAAAGTACCTGTGTATAATTATGTAATAGATGATCCAATAGATGTTTTTGGCAGGCAAACCAATATGCCAGACGAAAACAAAAATGTGCTTTTACCCGACTTTTGCCACACTCAACCCATAAAAAAAGGCGACACTACCTACACCTGCCTGCTCTACGACCGCCGACAAACTGTGGTGCGTGCAGATACACTAAAGAATGCCGACGAACTTGGCTATGTATCTATTACACGCAAATATCTGGACCCTGTAGAAAAATATAAAGACGCAGAAGGGCAACTAAAACCACTACCCATAGAGCAAATAGTGATGCGCTATGACAAAATGGGTAGTAACACTTGGCTCACCGTCAACTATATTAACAATAAAAAGCAGACCCTAACCGAAGACAGGTCCATCATTACCAATACGTTTACGGACACTATCATGAACTATGCACTTGGCAACAAAACCATAGTACGTTATCAGCTGTTCAA
Source organism: Asaia bogorensis (assembly GCA_943367855.1). Taxonomy (GTDB): domain Bacteria; phylum Bacteroidota; class Bacteroidia; order Chitinophagales; family Chitinophagaceae; genus Nemorincola. Next base: position 17,383 of record CALRKH020000065.1, read on the forward strand.
AACTTCACCCAAGTAGTAGACAACTATTGTGTCCACTCAGCAGTTACCGTTGCCAGTGCAGCTGCATTGTTAGTCAGTTCGGCAAGTCTTTTAATCACTCGTTCCACCAAAGCATCGGGGCAAGAAGCACCAGAAGTAATGAGTATACGTAATGGCTTTGCTTCCAGCGGCAAATAGTTATTGGTTTCCAACTCCTTGTTTTGATGTTGGTCGTAGTGTCTTACCATATTAGCCGAAACTAAGCAATGCTCATCTGATATATAATATGTTGGCAGCACATGCTCGCACAACTCTGCTAGATGCGATGTATTGGAACTATTGTAACCGCCTATTACAATTGCAATATCAGCAGGATGCTGCAACATTCCATGCACAGCTCCCTGATTATCATTAGTAGCATAGCACAGTGTATCGCGCGTATCTGCAAAACGCTCCCCTGTTTCAGCTAATGGAGTTGCATAGTGCGATAGTATCTGCTGGCGCAGATAGTCGGCTATAGCTTGTGTCTCGCTGGCAAGCATGGTAGTTTGGTTCACTACACCTAGCCGCTGCAAGTGTTTATTCACATCAAAACCTGCTGAATATTGCCCTGCAAAATCTGTATAAAACTGATTTGCTGGTAGTTCCTTACGCACATAGCGTGCCAGCAACTCAGTTTGCTGCATATCTTTTACTACTATAGTGGCCGTGTGCGCCTGGCTATGAGAGAAGGTAGCCCTGGTCTCCTCGTGGTTAGGTTTGCCATGCACCACAATAGTATAGCCCTCATCGCCTATCTTTTCTGCTCGGTTCCACACCTTTTCTACAAATGGGCAAGTAGTTTCGTATTTGGCTGGGTCTATACCTTTATTTCTTAGTATTTGTTCCGTCTCTAGCGTTGTGCCAAATGCTGGTATGATCACCACATCATCGGCCGTTAGTTCATCCCAACTTATTAGCATCCCCCCCTTAGTATCCATAATGAAGCGCACACCCAATGCCAGCAGGTCTGCATTTACGCCAGGGTTATGAATCATCTCACTGAGCAGAAACACCCGCTTACCAGGATTCTCCTCTACTGCCCTAAAAGCTATCTCTATCGCATTTTCCACACCATAGCAAAAGCCAAAGTGGCGCGCTATTATTAGCTGCAATCCTCCTACATCCAGCACTGTGGGTGCAAAGTCCCGCTTTAGCTTGTCTTCAGCTTTACGCTTATTCTTAATAGCACTCACCAGCGGGCTGCGGTAGTGTACCGGTACATTAAACGATTTCATGCAGCGCAAAAATACTTAGCTAATCTTTAATATTTCATCAAAAAAAGTCTGCTAGGCTTACGCTGTACGTTTAGTGTAGCCTATTGCACAATAGACGACACCTATAATAGGACAACCACAGCTCTAGTTAAAGCAAAAATTACCTCATTATTATCCTTCAGCCTCCACATCCTAACCAATAAAAAAACATACAATATGAAAGCACATCTAGTATTTTAATACTACTAACTCTTATTTGACAAGGCACTACTACCTTTGCCACCTACGCAAAAACTGTAAATGGAAGAGTGGCATGGCAAAAAATGTGCAGGCAGCAGACATAGCGAAAAGATGGTTTGAGCACAACCATTGGAAGCCCTACGATTTTCAGCAGCAATGCTGGCAAGCCATAGCACAAGGATACTCTGGCTTGCTGAATGCACCCACAGGCTTTGGTAAGACTTATGCTATATGGCTAGGAATATTGCAAGCCTATTTTGCCCAGGCCAAACCAGCTGTAGGGCTACATGCCCTTTGGATATCGCCGCTCAGAGCCCTCTCCAAAGACATCTACACTGCCACAAACAAGGTAAGCGAGGCACTACAATTGCCTTATAATGTAGGGCTAAGAACAGGAGACACTACCACTGCCGAACGTAGCCGCCAAAAGAAAGCTATGCCTCAGGCGCTCATCACCACGCCAGAGAGTATGCACCTCCTACTGGCACAAAAAGGATACGCCCAAACATTGGGACAACTAAAATTTGTAATTGTAGATGAGTGGCATGAGCTTATCGGCTCCAAACGTGGTGTGCAGGTAGAGTTGGCACTATCTCGCCTACGTGCATTATGCCCAGGGCTAGTAGTGTGGGGCATATCGGCCACCATAGGCAACCTCGACGAGGCCATGACCGTACTAATGGGCACCCACCCAGTAGCCACTAGGCTTATTAGAGCCCAACTCAAAAAGAAAATTGAAATAGAAACCATTTTGCCCGATGAGATAGAGAAATTTCCTTGGGCGGGCCATTTGGGTGTAAAACAAGCCCACAAAGCGCTCCCTATCATACATGCCAGCCAATCTACCCTCCTTTTCACCAATACACGTGCCCAATGCGAGATTTGGTACAGACAACTATTAGAGATAGACCCATCGCTGGCAGGTGTCATGGCACTACACCACGGCTCGCTAAGCGAGGAAGTGCGACAGTGGGTAGAAGAAGCGCTACATGCGGGCACACTAAAGCTAGTAGTATGTAC
>CALRKH020000066.1:0-19447 GCA_943367855.1 Asaia bogorensis
TGGTGGTGGTAGTAGCGATGGTGGAGGGGCTGGTGGTAGCTGGTAATGCTCAATAATGATATAATACCAAAACGGGATGTTGAAATTTTTCAACATCCCGTTTTAGTGTATAATAATGTAGGATCAGTACTATATGGTGCCTATTAGCTTTTTCAGATAAACTCCGTAGCCGCTTTTCATGTATATAGTGGCTAATTTATCCATTTGAGCATCATCAATCCAGCCATTTCTATAGGCTATTTCTTCTATACAGCCTATTTTCAAGCCTTGTCTTTTCTCTATTACTTCTATAAACTCTCCAGCTTCAATAAGTGAGTCGAAAGTGCCTGTATCTAGCCATGCAGTACCTCTGTCCAACACGCCAACTTCTAGCTTTCCATTTTCAAGATACACTTTGTTTACATCAGTTATTTCTAACTCTCCTCTATGCGATGGTTTTATTGATTTTGCTATAGCTACTACATCGTTATCATAAAAGTACAATCCTGGAACGGCAAAATTAGATTTCGGTTGTGTAGGCTTCTCTTCTATACTTAATACACGAAAGCTTTTATCAAACTCTACAACTCCATATCGCTCAGGGTCATGTACTTGATATGCAAATACCACTGCACCATCAGGATTAGCCTTTTTACGTAGTAAAGTGCCCATACCCGAACCATAAAATATATTGTCGCCTAGCACCAATGCTGCTGGGTCATTGCCAATAAAGTCTGCACCAAGTATAAATGCCTGTGCTAGTCCTTCAGGTTTTGGTTGAACAACATATTCAAATCTGCATCCTATTTGGCTGCCGTCGCCTAGTAACTTTTTAAACGCAGCTTGATCTTCGGGAGTAGTAATGATTAAAATCTCTCTAATACCTGCCAACATCAGCGTTGACAACGGATAATAAATCATTGGCTTATCATACACTGGCATCAGTTGTTTACTCACTGCAATGGTCAGTGGGTAAAGTCTAGTGCCAGATCCTCCAGCTAAAATTATTCCTTTCATTTTGGTAGTGTCTAGTTGTTTTACTTCTGTTAGCTATTTGTATTGCTCACTATAATATTTCTGATACTCGCCAGAAGTTACGTTATCTAGCCAGTCTTGATTATTCATATACCAATCTATAGTTATTCTCAATCCTTCTTCGAATGTAACAGAAGGATACCAGCCAAGTTCTTTATTGATCTTGTTGGCATCTATAGCATATCGGCGGTCATGTCCAGGTCTGTCCTTTATGTAGTTTATTAGTTGCTCACTTTCTCCTTCCGCTCTGCCTAGTCTGATGTCCATTTCTTTACAGAGCAACTTGACTAACTCAATGTTTTGCCATTCATTAAAACCTCCAATGTTGTAGGTTTCACCATTTCGTCCGCCATGAAACACCATATCAATAGCTCTTGCATGGTCTACTACGTAAAGCCAATCGCGTGTGTATTTACCATCACCATACACTGGCAATGCTTTATTATTGCGAATGTTGTTGATAAAAAGTGGTATTAGTTTCTCTGGGAAATGATTAGGCCCGTAGTTATTTGAGCAATTGGTTATCACAAACGGCATATGATAGGTGTTCCCGTATGCTCTCACCAAATGATCTGATGCTGCTTTGGATGCAGAATACGGACTCTGTGGGTCATATGGTGTTGTTTCTAAAAAGAAACCTTCCTCTCCCAATGAGCCATAAACTTCGTCTGTAGATACATGATAGAACCGCTTGCCTTCATAGTTATCTTTCCATAGCTCTTTAGCAGCGTTTAGCAAGTTTGCAGTGCCCATCACATTGGTCTGTATAAATGCATTGGGGTCTATGATAGAACGGTCCACATGGCTTTCAGCTGCTAAATGAATTACACCATCAGGTTTATACTGAGCGAATAATTTATTGATGTGTGCTGCATCTGTAATGTCTGCTTTCTCGAAAGTATAATTAGGTGACTGGTCTATATCTTTTAAATTTTCTAAATTTCCAGCATAGGTCAGTGCATCCAAATTCACAATCTTATAGTTTGGATACTTAGTTACAAACAAGCGCACTACATGAGATCCTATAAATCCCGCACCACCTGTTATAATTAGTGTTTTATTCATTTTATGCAAAAATTGTTGATGAACCCTATTTTAATCTAGCTATTCATCACTTTTGGTGAGTTGTATTATACCAGTTTAAAAGATTCAATAAATTTAGTAGTGAAGTTTCCTTTTCTAAAATCTTCATTACGCATCAATTGTAAGTGGAAAGGTATTGTTGTCTTTACTCCTTCTATCACATACTCGCTTAGTGCGCGTTCCATTGTATTTATTGCTTCTTCTCTTGTTTGCGCCACAGCTATTACCTTGGCTATCATAGAGTCGTAATAAGGGGGTATTGTGTATCCAGCGTATATGTGCGAATCCACCCTTACGCCATGGCCGCCCGGTGTGTGCAAAGTTGTTATTTTGCCAGGACAAGGGCGAAAATCGTTGTATGGATCTTCTGCATTTATACGGCATTCTATTGCATGTATTTTGGGCTCATAGTTTTTGCCACTTATGGCTACGCCTGCTGCTATTTTTATTTGTTCTTTTATCAGGTCATAGCTTATTACTTCTTCAGTCACTCCATGTTCTACTTGTATACGGGTATTCATTTCCATAAAGTAGAAATTGCGGTGCTTGTCCACCAAAAATTCTATAGTTCCTACACTTTCATAGTTGATAGCAGATGCTGCTTTTATTGCAGCAGCTCCCATCGCTTCTCTCAATTCTGGTGTCATGAATGGTGATGGCGACTCTTCTACAAGTTTTTGATGCCTGCGTTGTATAGAGCAGTCGCGCTCGCTAAGATGACAAACTGTGCCAAATTGATCTCCCGCAACTTGTATTTCTATATGGCGAGGTTCTTCTACAAACTTCTCCATATAAATACCATCATTTTTGAAAGATGCTTTTGCTTCAATTTTTGCAGTATTATATGCATTCTCAAGTTCACCTTCTTCCCATATTACACGCATACCTTTACCGCCACCACCTGCTGTAGCTTTTATTATTACAGGGTAGCCCATTTCTTTAGCTAGCTTTTTTGCCTCTTCCACACTTTCTAGCAAGCCGTCAGAACCTGGAATAACGGGCACTCCTGCTTTTATCATAGTTTCTTTGGCCGTTATTTTATCTCCCATAGAGTTTATCATCTGTGGGGTAGGGCCAATGAATTTTATTTTATATTGAGCGCATATTTCGGCAAATTGTGCATTCTCAGCCAAAAATCCATAACCTGGGTGAATTGCATCAGCATTGGTTATTTCGGCTGCAGCCATTATATGCTGCATATTCAGATACGAATCTGTACTTTGAGGTTTACCTATACATACTGCTTCATCTGCAAATCTCACATGTAGGCTTTCTCTGTCGGCTGTAGAGTACACAGCAACAGTTTTTATACCCATTTCGCGGCAAGTACGAATAATGCGCAGTGCTATTTCACCTCTATTAGCTATCAGTATTTTTTTAAACACCTGTTGACTAGTTTTTGTTGTTAATAGTATTGGCTAAATTAATACTAAAAATGGCCTTTTTGCTAAAAGGCCATTTTTTAGGTTAATAAAACCTATTGCAATTTTACTAAATTGGTTCGACCAAAAATAATGGTTGGTCATACTCAACCGGAGATGAATCGTCGGCTAATACTTTTATTACCCTGCAATTCATTTCGCATTCTATTTCGTTAAATAGTTTCATTGCTTCAATGATGCACAAAACCTGACCTTGTTTTATTTCGTCTCCAACATTTACAAACACTGGCTTATCTGGTGACGGACTACGGTAAAAAGTTCCAATCATTGGAGACTTAATAGTTATCTGATTACCATTGCTACTAGCAGGTGCCGCTTGAGGTGCTGCAGCAGGGGCTGGTTGTGCCACTGTTTCTGCAACCGGTGCCTGTATTGGCATTGGTGCAGCAGAATATGTTGGTGCTGAAGGCGCAGCCATCACATATTGTGGTTGGTTGCCAGAGAAATCTTGCTTGATAGTGATTTTGAAATCACCTTGCTCTATGGATAGTTCACTGATTGAAGATTTGTTAATCGACTTTACCAGTTCCTGTATTTGTTTGAATTCCATTGCAAATTGTTATTTTGTATTAGTTGTGAGGTTTAATCTCTAGTAGTAAGGTATTAAATTGTTACTCTTTTACTCTTTCTACATAGCTACCTGTTTTGGTATCTATTTTTATCAACTCGTCTGTGTTTACAAACAATGGAACCATTACAGTTGCTCCAGTTTCTATGGTAGCAGATTTCATTGCACGAGTAGCAGTGTCTCCTTTTAGCCCTGGCTCAGAATAGGTAACGCGCAAATTAACATGTGGTGGCAATTCTACACCCATCGGTGTTTCAGTTTCTGTATTGAAAAGTATAAAACACTCCTGACCATCTTTGTACAACTCTGGACGGTCTATCATGTTTTCGCCCAACGCTATTTGTTCAAAGGTATTAGTATCCATCAAATTGAATCCTGAATCATCTTTGTATAAAAACTGATAGTTTCTACGCTCTACACGTACTGGGAAAATTGTGTCACCAGAGTTCCAAGTGTGTTCTATAGACCTATTGTTGTCTACACCTTTAAGCTTAGCCCATACTTTTGCTGCTGCTCTTGCTGTTTTGTTCTGTCCAAACTCTACTACCGAATAAAGATTGCCATCGAGTTTAATGATCAATCCATTACGCATGTCTGCTGTTGTAGCCATGAAATTCTAATTTATATAGTGTGCAAATGTAAACATTATACCCAAATTGTGAAACTCGGATTTAGTTCACCATTTAGTAATATGCTATTGTCAAATCGTTAACTTATTAATGAATATTTTTACCTGATAGAGAGCTTAATTTCTTTATCGTCCGCTATCTCTTTAGTATTGCTTTGCCACTCTTCCATTCGCTCTTTTTCATTGGCCGATACGGACAAAATGATTTTCCATTGTTCGTTTTTGTCTAACTTTAATGTGTAGTAATAATCGCAATTGTATATAGGTTTCATTTTGTTGTCAAAATAGCACCATTTTACTTTTACCATTACTATTTTATCCGATAACGGTCGTTTATGCCATATTTCTGGACGGGCATGTGCAATGCCAAATTGTTTATAAAATGTAGTGCCTTGATTGAAAAAGCCTTCTAACTTGCCTCCGTCATTAAATATTGATGTGGCTTCATCGCTCACCATTGTGCATGGTATGTTATACATATACGACAGTCCTTTACTGTTGTACATTTCCAAAGCTTTAGCGTAATTGTCGAAGAAAGCATTTAGGCGTTGCATATTATTAATATATCAAGGTTGGAGAACATAGGCTAGAAAAATAGCCGGTACTGCTTGAGTCTGCAAAATTATCTAATAGACACATCATGATAGCGCAATAAAAAACATTTTTCCAATGCTAATTCGTTAATTCGCTCTACGCTGTTTATTTTTGACCTAAAATAGATTCATTGAAAACCCTGCTTACTCAAAAGCATTTGCAGCTCACGCTACTGAGATTGGCTCATCAACTAGTTGAAAATCACACCGATTTCACTAATACAGTTATTATAGGTATACAACCTAGGGGTGTTTTCCTTTCTGATAGAATAGCGAAAATGGTCAAAACTATCACTGGAAATAAACATATCCAGTATGGCAAGCTTGATATTACTTTTTATAGAGATGATGTACACAAGACAGATATCCAGCTTCCATCCGAAACCGAAATACCTTTCAGTGTAGAAGGGAAAAAGGTTGTTTTGGTTGATGACGTGCTCTACACAGGGCGCACCATAAGGTCTGCTATGGATGCTTTAATAGATTTTGGTCGTCCTGCTAATGTAGAGTTATTGGTATTGATAGATAGGCGATTCAATAGAGAGCTTCCTATTCATCCCGACTATACAGGCGTGCAAGTAGACACAATATTGACTCAAAAAGTAAAAGTGTTTTGGGAAGAAAAAGATGGCAAAGACGAGGTGGTACTTATTGATAAAATTTAGTTCAACCATTGTCGCATTTTTAATTAATAAATACAGTAATAATAAGTACTCAACTATTGTATGCTTTCAGTAAAACACCTGCTCGGAATTAAAGAATTAAATACTGACGATATTTCGCTGATTCTAAAAACAGCCGAAAATTTCAAGCAGGTATTACAAAGACCTATCAAAAAAGTACCCTCTCTTCGCGACACTACTGTAGCAAATATTTTTTTCGAAAATTCGACACGTACTCGTCTTTCTTTTGAGTTAGCCGAAAAAAGACTAGGAGCTGATGTAGTTAATTTCTCAGCCTCAGGTTCTTCGGTTTCCAAAGGAGAGACTCTTGTTGACACAGTGAAGAATATATTGGCTATGAAGGTGGACATGGTGGTTATGAGGCATGCTGCTAGTGGTGCGCCTTGGTTTTTAGCCAATCATATAAATGCTGCAATAGTCAATGCTGGTGATGGCACTAACGAACATCCTACTCAAGCATTGCTCGATGCCTATTCTATGAAGGAACGCGTTGGCGATTTGAAAGGTAAAAATGTAGCAATCATAGGTGATATCATGCATTCTCGAGTGGCGCTTAGCAATATATATTGCCTCACTAAGTTAGGTGCCAACGTAGTGGTAGCCGGGCCGCCTACACTAATACCCAAGCATATTCAATCTTTAGGAGTAAAAGTTGAGTATAATCTTAAAAAAGCATTGGAATGGTGTGACATTGCCAATGTACTTCGAATACAACTCGAACGTCAAAATAAGCCATTGTTTTCTACGCTTAGAGAGTATTCTTTATATTACGGGGTTAATAAAGATATGCTTGATGCATTGGCAAAAGATATTGTCATCATGCACCCGGGTCCCATCAATAGAGGTGTGGAGTTGAGTTCAGACGCTGCCGATTCGCGCCAATCAGTAATATTAGATCAGGTGGAAAATGGTGTTGCCGTTAGGATGGCAGTTATATACTTATTGTCTGGTAAACGAGAAATAGAATAGCATTTCAGTGTCATAGTGAAGAAATGATTTTATGTCTGTAGCAATACCTACATTTCAGCGTACTCGTATTGCACCCACTCCCAGTGGATATCTGCACTTTGGCAATATACTCTCTTTTTCACTTACAGCTTGGCTAGCATCATTGCATCATGCAGATGTTCTATTGCGTATAGACGATATGGATAAAGACCGTACGCAGCTAGCTTATTTAATAGATATTTTTGAAACCTTAGACTTTCTAAATATCCCTTACAGCATAGGTCCTAAGAATAACGAAGAACATGGCAATAAATTCAGTCAGGTTCATAGAAGTGCTCTTTACAACACTGCATTAAATTGTTTGGTTGATAGTGGTCTCGTATATGCTTGCAATTGTTCCAGGAACACTATAGCTCTTCATTCGCCTAATGGTGTGTATAGCGGGGCATGTAGATATAAATCTATAGCATTAGATACACCAAATGTAGCTTGGCGTATCAAAACAGATTCTAACACACCGATAAAAATACTCAACGAGTTGGGTATTGCTCTCGATGTGGATATGCCGCTAGAAATGACAGACTTTGTTATTCGTCGCAAGGACGGTTATCCTGCGTATCAACTTACCTCACTGGTAGATGATGTCCATTTTGGAATAGACTTTATTGTGCGTGGAGCAGATTTATACAATAGCACAATTGCCCAGTTATATTTAGCTCAATTACTGAATTTTACATCTTTTACCACTACTCGTTTTTTACATCATCCACTTGTTAAGACTTCTGATGGGCTTAAGCTGTCAAAATCAGCAGGAGATATATCAGTAAGGTATTGGAGAGATAAAGGTTTACTGAGTAGTCAAGTTTATGCTGCAATATCAGCCAGTATAGGGTTAGGAGTTAATGCAGAAAGTTACAAATCGCTAGCAGAAATGTGCTGGTCACATTTTCATCATTCCGCTTAGTTAGATAAAGGTGATTTATATCATTTTTCACCCTGCTCATTATCATATTTTGCGCTTCACTTGTTTGATACGTTTGTTTGTCAAACAAAAAAGCGAATGCCAATTTATCATACACTCGGTATCATTCCAGAGAAACGTCATACTGTAGCTAAACAGCCCAATGGTAAGCTTTACCAAGAAGAATTAGTTGGTACTCAAGGATTTAGTGGTTTGTCATCTTTGGCATATCATTTATACCCACCTACTAGGGTAAGACAAAAAGGTGCACCATACTCTGTAAAGCCAGAGATAGCAATAGAGAATAGCTTAAATGCTATGAGTTTTAAAGGGTTTGATGTGAAACCAGAGGCTGATTACATCAAAAGCAGGAAAGTACTTTTTGTAAATAGTTCTTTGCAAATAGGATTAGCAGCACCTCAATACTCAACTGAGTATTTCTTTAAGAATGCAGACGCTGACGAAATGCTATTCATTCACAAAGGTAGTGGCACCCTGCACACCATGTTTGGTAACATTACATTTAGTTATGGCGACTATTTAATTGTGCCACGTGGCACTGTTTATAAAATCAGTTTTGATACTACAGATAACAGAATACTATTTGTAGAATCTGCTGACCCAATATTTACCCCTCGTAGGTATAGAAACGATTTTGGCCAGTTACTAGAGCATGCTCCTTTTTGTGAGCGAGATATTCGTAGACCTCAACAATTAGACACTTTTGATGAACAAGGAGAGTTTGACATTTTTATAAAAAAGAAAGGTGTCATATTCCCTTATGTCTACGCTAATCATCCGTTTGATGTAGTGGGTTGGGATGGTTATTTATATCCCTATGCTTTTTCAATATTTAATTTCGAGCCGCTCACGGGGCGAATCCATATGCCTCCACCCATTCATCAAACTTTTGAATCTCAAAACTTTGTTGTTTGCTCATTCGTGCCACGTTTATACGATTATCACCCTTTAGCTATTCCTGCTCCATATCATCATAGCAACATTGATAGCGACGAAATTCTCTATTACGTGGATGGTGACTTTATGAGTCGAAATAATATTCAATCAGGTCAGCTTACACTGCACCCAGGCGGCATTCCTCATGGTCCTCATCCTGGCGCTATAGAGCGTAGTGTAGGTCAAAAAGAAACAAAAGAATTGGCTGTAATGATTGATCCATTTCAGCCAATGATGATTACTAAAGAGGCCTTGGAAATTGAGGTGGACGGATATTATAAATCTTGGTTAACTGAATAAAGAACAACAATATGGAAACTGCAAATCTTACCAGTGTATCAAATTACAACTACGGTATCGAAAAAATTTTCGATAAAGCACAAGATTTTCTACCTATTAATGGCACTGATTATGTGGAGCTATATGTAGGTAATGCCAAGCAGGCAGCACATTTTTATAAGACTGCTTTTGGTTTTCAATCATTAGCATATGCAGGGTTGGAAACCGGAGTAAAAGATCGCACATCATATGTGCTAGTTCAAGACAAAATAAGACTGGTACTCACCACTCCGCTTACCCCCAATAGCGAAATTGCTGATCACATTCGCAAACACGGAGATGGTGTAAAAGTGATAGCACTTTGGGTGGACGATGCAAGAAAGTCTTATAAGGAAGTAATAAGCAGAGGTGCCAAGTCTTACTTTGAACCTATAGAACAATCAGATGATTTCGGCATAGTAGTTACCGCAGGTTTTCATACTTACGGAGATACAGTTCATGTATTCGTAGAACGATCAAATTATGAAGGGGTCTTTATGCCTGGTTACATTAAATGGGAGTCAGAATACAATCCATCTATTGTAGGACTAAAGTACATAGATCATATGGTAGGCAATGTGGAACTAGGGGCAATGAATAAATGGTCTAATTTTTATGCAGACGTAATGGGCTTTGCCAACTTGGTAACTTTTGATGATAAAGATATTTCTACTCAGTACACTGCACTTATGAGTAAAGTAATGTCAAATGGAAATGGTAGAATTAAGTTCCCAATCAACGAGCCAGCAGTAGGAATCAAAAAATCTCAGGTCGAAGAATATCTTGATTTTTATGGTGGTCCGGGTTGTCAGCATATTGCTGTTGCTACAGATGATATTGTATTTACAATATCCGAAATGAGAAGTAGAGGTGTAGAGTTTTTACATGTACCAGGTACCTATTACGATACTGTTGCCGATAGGGTAGGACTAATAGCAGAGGATATGAAAACCCTAAAAAAATTGGGAATTATGGTAGACAGGGATGAGGAAGGTTATTTGTTGCAAATATTTACTAAACCTGTTGAAGATAGACCAACATTGTTTTTTGAAATTATTCAACGCAAAGGTGCTCGCTCATTTGGGAAGGGCAATTTTCAAGCATTGTTCGAGTCTATAGAAGCAGAACAAGCAAGAAGAGGTACGCTATAAGTTAATCAATTACTTCATTATTTATGGATACAAATACTATCGTTCAGGATGCTACATATGCTTCTTTTGAAAACAAGATTGCTAAAGATGAGGTTATAGAACCTAGAGATATCATGCCAGAAGCTTACAAAAAGCACCTCATTCGGCAGATATCTCAGCATGCACACTCTGAGGTTATTGGCATGCAACCCGAAGGAAACTGGATAACTAGAGCACCATCATTAAGAGCCAGGCAAATATTATTAGCCAAAATTCAAGATGAAGGGGGGCATGGGCTTTATCTCTACAGCGCAGCAGAAACATTAGGTATTACACGTGCTGAAATGATAGACCAACTTCATTCAGGGAAAGCTAAATACTCAAACATATTTAATTATCCAGCTCTTACTTGGGCAGATATAGGGGCTATTGGATGGCTGGTTGATGGTGCTGCCATTGTAAATCAAGTGTCTTTGCAGCGTACTTCTTATGGTCCATACAGCAGAGCTATGGTGCGTATATGTAAAGAAGAGAGTTTTCATCAAAGGCAGGGTTATGAGATAATGGCTAAGATGATGCAAGGCACAGCCGATCAAAAGGAAATGGCGCAAGATGCAATGAATAGATGGTGGTGGCCTGCACTAATGATGTTTGGCCCTCACGATTCAGATTCTACCAGAAGTGGCGATGCTTTCAAATGGCGCATTAAGCGTGCATCTAATGATGAATTAAGACAAAAATTTATTGATAAAACGGTTCAACAAGCTGAAGTAATAGGACTTACAATACCCGATAAAGAGTTGAAATGGAATGAGCATACGGCTCACTACGATCATGGCCCTATAAACTGGGAAGAGTTCAATAGGGTGATAAATGGAAATGGCCCTTGTAATAGACAGAGAATGTCGCATCACAAACGTGTGCACGAAGAAGGAGCATGGGTTAGGGCTGCAGCTCAGACTTATGCAGATAAAAAGAAATCATCAAATCAAGTTGCTTAACCTAAAATATCATTACTAATGTCTCAAGATACACAATTACCGATGTGGGAGGTTTTTATACAGGCTCGCTCTGGTGCTAACTATACACATGCTGGCTCTGTACACGCATCTGATAAAAAAATGGCACTTCAGAATGCCAGAGATACATACACCCGTAGGGGAGAAGGAACAAGTATTTGGGTAGTGCCTACAAATGAAATTGTAGCATCTAACCCAGAGGATGCTGATAGCTTCTTCGATCCAGCAAATGATAAAGTATATCGTCTACCCACTTTCTATGTCATGCCTCAAGGGGCCAAAGCAATCTAAAATCCTTTTTTATGCAACAACAGTTTGCTCATTACAACTACATACTTCGTTTGGCCGACAATGCTTTGGTAACATCATATCGTTTATCTGAGTGGTGTAGCAATGCTCCATTGTTAGAGGAGGATTTGGCATTGACTAACTTTGCACTAGATTACACAGGTAGAGCACAGCTACTATTTGATTATGCAAGTAAATTAGAAGGTAAAGGTAGATCCGCAGATGATTTGGCTTACCGTAGGGCAGAAAGACAATTTCAAAATAATTTAATATGCGAATTGCCAAACGGTGATTTTGCATTCACCATTGCACGTTTGTTTTTTTATTCCACCTTCGAGCTTTATCATTACCCTTTACTTGTCAATAGTGCAGATGAAACTATTGCTGCAATAGCTGCTAAAGCTATCAAGGAGATAAAGTATTTACAAGCCCATGCAGCCGATTGGATGCTACGATTAGGTGATGGAACAGAAGAGAGTAAGCGTAGATTAATTAATGCTATCGAACAGTTACTTCCATTTCTAACTGAGCTTTTTGAGGTCGATGAAATCGACCAGTTATTAGTATTACAAGCTATAGCTGCAGATATTTCCCAGATCAAAGATCAGTGGTTGCAGCATGTCAATTATACAATGGTCGAAGCAACATTATTACCAATCATATTGCCAGTTTATGGTCAATCTGGAGGTAAACAAGGTGTTCATACGGAGTATCTCGGTCATATACTCTGCGAAATGCAGTATTTGCAACGTGCTTATCCAGACGCTATATGGTAGTAGTACAGTATGATAACAAATCAATTGAAGAATTGTTGTCTTCTATACCCGATCCAGAGATACCTGTAGTAAATATACTGGAGATGGGTATGGTTAGAGGTATTCTCTCAACTCCAGACTCTTGCGAGGTTATATTAACACCAACATATACTGCTTGTCCGGCAATGTCTATGATTGAAGCTGAAATTAAAGCAACGCTTCAGTCAGCTGGCATTCGTAATGTTCGGATTTCCTATGTTATATCACCGCCATGGACAACTGATACTATGACTGATGAAGTGAAAGAAAAACTTAGGCAATATGGTATTGCACCGCCTATTTCACGCTTTCAGCTAGAGCAAGATCATCATGCTATACATTGTCCTAGATGCAACTCAGCAAACACCTCTATGGTGAGCAGATTTGGAGCCACTGCATGCAAAGCAATGTATGTATGTGCAGATTGTAAAGAGCCTTTTGAATATTTTAAGTGTCATTAAGCAATTCATATTATTATGTACATCGAGCAACTTTATACAAATTGTTTAGCCCATGCGGCTTATTATATAGAAGATGGAGGTGAAGCTGTTGTTATAGATCCTTTACGCAACCCTGAACAATATGTGAAACTAGCAAAACAAAGAGGAGCGAAAATAAAGTATGTATTCGAAACTCATTTTCATGCCGATTTTGTTTCAGGTCATATTGATTTAGCCAATGAAACAGGTGCAATAATAGTTTATGGACCTAATGCCACGCCAGGGTATAAAGCTTATATCGCAAATGACGAAGAATCTTTTCGTATTGGTGCTTGCACATTAAAAGTGCTACATACACCCGGTCACACCATAGAGTCTTCTTGTTTTTTGTTATTCGACGCTAATGATAAACCTCATGCCATCTTTACTGGCGATACTTTATTTGTTGGTGATGTTGGTAGGCCAGATTTATTGAGTGGCAATTTGCCCAAAGAAGAATTGGCAACAATGTTATTTCATTCCCTAATAACTAAAATTAAAGTTTTACCAGACAATGTCTTAGTTTATCCAGGTCATGGCGCAGGGTCTGCTTGTGGCAAAAATATTGGCATAGATGCCTTCTCTACTATTGGTCAGCAAAAATTGGAAAATTATGCACTTCGCATCAGTAGTTTAAATGAATTTATAGCAGCAGTTACAAACGATTTGCCACATATACCTGCATACTTTTTTAAAGATGCAGCTTTAAACAAACAAGGTTATCAGTCCTATGCGCAGGTTGTTGCAAATTCTTGTAATTCCCTTAATCCAGCAGCTTTTGCAGCAGCATTAGGCCCAGATACAATTGTATTAGATACACGAGATGCTCAGCATTTTGGTGCAGCATTTATTGAAGGGTCTATAAACATTGGTCTCAATGGCGACTTTGCGGTCTGGGTCGGCACACTTGTTCCCGCAAATGCATCTTTATTACTAGTTGCAGATATCAATAGGGTTGCAGAAGCTGTTGAACGACTAGCTCGAATTGGGTACGACAATGTTTTGGGTTATTTAGAAGGTGGTATCGAATCTTGGTTAAAAGATGGACGCAGACGCAATAACATAAAAGTAGTAGAGCCTTCAAATGTTGAGCAGTTAATTGTAGAGAATGAGTATACTTTGTTGGATGTGAGAAACAGAAGAGAAGTAGCCCACAACAGAGTCGCAGGTTCCCTACATATTCCATTAACAAACCTTCAGGAGCATCTTCATGAATTTGACGTCAATCACAAGTATTTAGTCTATTGTGCAGGCGGTTATAGATCAATGATCGCAGCTTCATTATTAATGAGATACGGTTGTCTCAATGTTGCAAGTGTAGATGGTGGAATAAAGGAAATCATCAGATTGATGCCACATCTGGTGGATATAGATGCTGAATAGCATAGCATTCACTGACTATAATCATGTTTTACGCAGTGTCAGCTTAATACCTTTGACTTTTAGAGATAATGATACCTATGGCTACCGAAGATATAATATTTGATGAGACTAAAGCCCTGGCACAGATTGTAGAAAGACTATCATCTATTAGCTATAATAATCTGGAGGAGTTATGCCAAAAAGCAACACTACTGGCCGATAGGTTAGAAAAACAGGAGATTCAATCTCAGGTTACCCAGTACACTTCATTTTGTATTTCTGTACTCAGAGAGGTGCAGTCTTTTGTTGATGACCGTAAGAATAGATTTGTACCATATATCAACAGTTTGTCTGATAAGGTCGAAAACAATCACGATTGTAGCAGTTGTTCAGGTGGTTGTAAGTTCAATCATGATGTTCATTTATTGGAGTTGGCGGCCACAGCAAAGCAAATGAAAGAACTGCTAAACAGATTGCAAATGGCAACACTTCCTCTATATATAGATGCTATTTACCCCGATTCTTATAGACTACTAAGAGGTTTTATGTCGTTGTTAGAGACAAATTTATCCGAACTCTTGTTTCTGGAAAACACACATCTTATTCCAAAAGTGAAAGAAGCTCAAACGAAAATCAATGTTGGTAGCAAATGATATAGTAGATGACAAAAAGAGCAATTCACATGCGTTATGCTACCACTGCGGCACCGAATGTATTACTAAGAGCATAGCCATAGAGGATAAATATTTTTGTTGCGAGGGATGCAAGCTGGTATACGAATTATTGAATTCTAATGACCTTTGCGATTATTACAAGATTCAAAATCATCCAGGTTTATCTCAGGTCAAGACTATTCGCTCTGAAAAATATGCGTATCTCGATAACGAAGAAATAGCAAGTCAGCTATACAAATTTACTGATGGCAATACCACAATAGTTACATTATACATACCAGGTATTCACTGTAGCTCTTGCATGTGGTTACTAGAGCACCTCAATAGGGTAGAGCCAGCTGTATCCGAGAGTAGGCTCAACTTTATGGCAAAAGAAGTAACTATTCACTTCAATGCTAAAAAAGTATCACTTAGAAAGATAGTTGAGTTACTAGCCACTATTGGCTATGAACCCTATATCAGTTTAGAGGCTACAGAAGAAAAAGTCGCAAAGTCTTACAACAAGCAGAAGATATTTAAACTAGGTGTCGCAGGTTTCTGTTTTGGCAACATCATGATGTTGTCTTTCCCAGAATACTTATCCGAGGCTACTGGCATAGAAGAGCGTTACACCTATTTGTTCAGATACATAAATGTTGCCTTGGCATTGCCAGTATTTTTCTATGCTGCTACAGAGTTTTTTGTAACAGCTTGGAAGGGGCTTCGCCAAAAACAACTGAATATTGATGCGCCAGTTGCATTAGCTATCATCATTACGTTTGTTAGAAGCATCTATGAGGTTTTATCTGGTACAGGTGCAGGTTATCTCGATAGTATGAGTGGTATAGTGTTTTTTATGTTGGTGGGTAGGGTAGTGCAAGACAGAACATATAAATCACTCTCTTTTACTCGCGACTACAAATCATATTTCCCAATAGCTGTCAATGTTATTACGCCCGAACAAGTATGTAGTCGCAAATTGCAAGATTTGGCAGTAGGCGATATTGTACAACTACATAATGATGAAATTGTTCCAGCAGATGCGATAGTAATTGGTGGCAAGGCGTTAATTGATTATAGTTTTGTTACGGGAGAGTCTGAGCCTGTAGATGTTGCTGATAATCAAACCGTATATGCAGGTGGAAGACAAAAGGGCGAACAATTACTAATCAAAGTAGTGAAACCTGTTGCAGGTAGTTATCTTACTTCTCTATGGAATCATTATGCCTTTAGTAACAACAAGATTGAGCAAAACGATAAGAATAGTGCCATACACGTTCTAAGTAAATATTTTACTATTATCCTGTTTTCATTAGCGGCTATCACGGGTATTTATTGGTATTTTCATAACCCAGCAATGATTATCAATAGTATATCAGCTATGTTGATAGTGGCTTGTCCATGTGCGCTACTACTTACCTCCACCTTCACTAATGGTAATATTCTGCGTATATTTAGTAATAATGGTCTTTATCTTAGAGATGCTACAGTTATTGAGCAATTAGCTGATACAACCCATATTGTATTCGATAAGACAGGTACGCTTACTTCTGGTAGCAATGCTGCTGTCACTACTACAGGTCATCAACTAACAGAAGAAGAAAAAGCTATTCTGTACACAGTGGTTGCGGCATCCAAACATCCTTATAGCAAAATGCTTTCTTCCTGGTTGGGGTCATACAATAAGGTTTCACTAATAGAGTGGCAAGAATTTGTTGGCAAAGGTATTAAGGCTGCATACCAGCATATAGATATTAGAGTAGGTGCTGCTACATTTGTTGGTGTTGTAGAGGCAAAGGATAGTTTAGGTGCATCGGTTTATGTTCGTTTCAATGATAAAGTAACTGCATTTTATTTTCAAGCTGCTTTTAGGCAAGGTATTCCGCACATACTAGCTACATTATTATCAAGGTTTAAACTGTCTTTGCTCTCAGGCGATAATAATAAACAAGAAAAAGCACTTAAATCTTTGTTTGGTGCTAATAGTACATTGTTGTTCGAACAGAAGCCAATTGATAAACTAACATATGTAGAGTCTTGCCAGAAAAAAGGAGATAAGATTACTATGATAGGCGATGGGCTTAACGATGCTGGAGCGCTTCAGCAAAGTAATGTAGGCATTACGCTCGCCGACGATATAAATAATTTCACTCCTTCTTGCGATGCAATTCTCGATGCTGCACAAGTGGCTAAATTGCCTGCAATTTTCAACATGGCACGCACCTCTCGTTCCATCATCCATTTGGCATTTTTGGTGTCAATTATTTACAATATTATAGGTTTGTCCTTAGCTATAAAAGGTGTGCTTACTCCAGTAGTTGCAGCAATACTAATGCCTTTGAGTACTATTAGTATTGTTGTTATTACTAGCGGTTTGGGTAGCTTTTTAGCTTGGCGAAAAGGACTCAGACTTACAGACCCCAACTCATAGTTGCTTTAGTAAGGCTTACTTACAGTTATCTTTTTTACCTTTATTTTTCATTTAGGAAATCATGAGTTTTTCTAACAGGCCTAAAATAAAGGTAGAGCTTACACCGTCCGAAAAAACAGTTGAGTGGCTTTCTTGGGTCATATTATTTTCACTTTGGGTATTGCCGCTCATGTATATTGCACGTCTGCCCGATGCTATCCCTATTCATTTTGCTTTATCTGGCCATGCCGATAAGTTTGGTAGTAAGTATATGATCTTCATTATGCCTGCCATTGCAACTTTGGTATTTATGCTCTTATATATCATTGCACGTTATCCAGAAAGTTTGAACTATCCAATTCCAATTACAGAAGATAATGCGCCACGTTTATATCATATTTCCAGAGTTGGTTTAAGATACATCAGAGTAGCTACCTTATTTGTTTTTATGCAAATCATATGCACTCAATTGTTCCCTGCATATCAGCAGTTTCTCGGTTCTTGGACGGTTTTCATTGTAGTAGTAGTCACTTTCATTCCGCTTTCTTGGTTGATTGTCAAACTGGTTAAGGCAAAGTGAAATCTAAATATTCACTGCATATTAAGTGATAATTTCATTGTCGTTTCACTGTTTTTAGTCAATTTTACGTTTCAATACTCGCTTTAGTTTTTCGGTGGCAATTAGGACGGATATAGATTATTATGCAGTTTTAGAGGTAGATAAGTCATCTTCCGAAGCCGATATTAAGGCAGCTTTTATTCGTGCTTCCAAAAAATGGCACCCCGACCGTAATCCTGGCATTGATACTACCCGTAAAATGCAGGAAATAAATGAAGCTAGAGATGTTTTACTCGATGGTGCTAAACGTGTGGAGTATGATGCGCGCAGAAGTGGTAGTTATTACAGCAATAGTAACGGCAATGAGTATGCTACTTATTCCGAATCTCGTACAGAGCGCAACCTCATGCGATATGAGAAACTAAAAGGGCGTGTACGTCACTTGCGCTCTGTTCGACCCGATGATTTTGAAACCTATTTCTATCGTATCAGAAACACAAGCGTACAACAACTGGCAAATTATTGCACCCATTGGTATGAGTATAATATAGATTTTCTGGATATGGTTGTTATTGAGTTGCACGAGGTCAGAAACTATGATCTGGATGCTATCTATGGCCTAATGAAGCCTAAACCGCAACCCACTTCAAATCCTAACCCTAAAACTACCTATGGTGAAGCAGCTACCGAAAAAGGTTTCCCTTGGTGGTTATTATGGTTAGGTATTGTACTGCTTAACGCTATTTTACGTAGATAGTTGGTGGTTATTACGCACCTTTATTAACCAATAGTTTTTGCCAACTCGCTAGTTTTATTGACAAGTTGGATTATTGTCTGATTCAGACTAATTTGTCGAAAATTTATTTTGGTATGTCTAAGATTTTATTGGCTTCAGCAGTTACAGTCGCACTCACATTGGGGTTAGTAGCTTGTGGTATCAAAGAGGAAAAACCAAAAAAAATAGAGGTAAAGTATGCCGGCAAACGTACTGCCGAATCAATTGAACATTATAACAAGGGCAATGATTTTGTGCTAACAGATGATCTCGAGTCGGCAGAAAAAGAATATCAGGCATGTATTTCTATCGATTCTAACGACTGGCGCGCATTTTATCAGTTAGCTGGTGTATATCAGCTAAAAGGTGACCTAAAGTCCGCTATGTTGTGTTTTGAGAAGAGTGTAAAAATTAATCCCGAATTCACACTCGGTTATTACAACAAAGCAAATCTCGAAGACTTAATAGGAGATGACAAGCGTGCTATGGGTGATATTTCCAAGGCTATATCTCTCAAGAATGGCTTTTATATGGCATTGCTGGCAAGGGCACAGAAGTACGTAAGCAAAGGCAAGTATGCTGAAGCAATTACAGATTTCGATTCTGCCATTGCTGTCAGAAACGATTTTTATTTAGCGTATAGTCTTAGAGGTACATGCAAGTTTAGAAGCGGTGATTATAAAGGTGCAATAGATGATTTTTCTAAAGAGATAGAATTGTTTCCCGCTAATCCTATGGGCTATGTCAATCGGGCTTTATCTTATTCAGAGCAGAAAGATTTCC
>CALRKH020000067.1:0-18885 GCA_943367855.1 Asaia bogorensis
TATTATAAATGAGTTATAACCACCTTATCACCTTAGCCACAATTTTGCAAACCCTCAGGCAGCATCTTACCACGCCCCACATCACACATATCAATAGTTTGATCATGGTTGATATTACAGCAAATCATCCCGCCATCAGTAAAAACCAATACGGGATGAATTTGCCAGTTTATGGCCCCTAAAAAGTAAACCTTAAAGACGGCACAGGAAAAAAACCTTGTTGATATGCTGTTACAATCTTACCAGTACTTCTATCATAGTAGCGTTCATATATATTCTTCTGGTTGCTCACATTCTGAAAATCTATTGCCATTTCCAGCGTACTCTTTGCCCATTCCTTCCTGTAAGATATACGCACATCCGACCTGAAGTATGCTGGTTTTCTTTGAGAAAATGCATCTTTGTCTATCCACACAGTATAACCTTGCTCCTTACTTGCTTCTAAATCCACAGGTGTCTCATAACGCCCACCCACTGCCGATACTTTTAGATTTACTGCCAGCACATTTTGTTTACGCCCCACACGCCACTCCTTACCAGCCAATGTATTCAGCACATATCCAGTATTAAAAGCAGTATTCCTGTCCACACCATCACTACCCTTATATCTTGAATTAAACAATGAACCAGTTACTAAAAAGTAAAAACCTTTATCAAAGTATCTTTCCAATGTCAACTCAGTACCATAGTTATAGCCTGTGCCTCCATTCACCAAACTATCCACATCACTCAGTCCAAAATCTGCGCCTGTATTCAATACCGAAAATGCTGAAACCCTACGTTCTATTGGCACATTGGCTAATGATTGATAATATACTTCCGCTTTCAGGCGTAATTGCTCTGTTAAGTTATTATCATAAGTCAGCACATAATGGTTACTTCTGGTAAATGCTAGTTGTTTATTAGTATATGTAGCTACACCATTTACCGGTGTCTCTACAAAGTAGGTATATAAGTTCTGAGCCTGATGATGCAACCCATACCCTAAGCTAACAGCTTGCCTACTACTTAGAGCGTATCGAACACTAGCTCTTGGTTCCACGGCAGCACCACTATTCAGTGTTACCGCTTGTCCATGCACCCCTACCACCGACGATAATTTATTACTATACCTATGTTTCCAGCTCATATAGCCCTGCGCCAAACCATAATTACCTTCATTGTCAGCATATACATATGCAGTACCATCGGGTCTGTAATCTTTATTCACCAAATGAAAGAATGTATGATCATAAGTTATACCACCTTGTATGTTGTTTTTTGCATCAACCTTATAAAGCATATTCCATACTATAGAAGCTTTTCTTGTACCAAAGTCCCCTTCGGCATCCTTTATAGGTCTATAATCTACTGTACTCAGAGAATCTGCTTTATATGTTTGCATTGTAGTGCTGTAACCCAGCGTCAACTTACTATATATCTTATCAGTTGGTCTATATTCTACTGCCAGCCCATACACTGCCGAACCAAATCTATTTCTTTCATCTGCATATGGGTCTCCTGTATCATACATGTTTACATTGCTAGTATCTACATCTTTACCCAGAAAGTCAATTTTACTTTTACCTACAATACCAAATGCTATTACTTTAGTTTTTCTATTTATTTGGATAGCAAACTTATAATTCAGGTCTTGATAGAGCGGCACTGCAGCACCAGCACCAAAATTGATACCCATTGCTTGAAATATCCCGAGTGTGGAATATCGGTAATTAATGAGATAAGAAGATTTCTTATTCTTTCCTATCGGCCCCTCTGCTCCTGCTTCCAAACCATTGAAACCAAGCTGCGCCAAAAACTCATTTTTATTCTTATTACCCTCCCTCAATCTAATGTCAAACACACCAGCTAGTGCATTACCATACTGTGCAGGAAATGCACTAGTCATAAAATCAGACTTATCAATATTGTTATTATTGACCATACTTACAGGTCCGCCAGTAGTTCCAAGCGATCCATAATGGTTAACATTCGGAATATTTAGTCCCTCCATTTGCCATAGCATACCAGTTGGGGCATTACCTCTAACTACAATATCATTTCGCGAATCATTACCAGATACTACTCCAGCAAAATTTGCTGCCATTCTAGATGGGTCACCTAGTGAACCCGCGTATCTCTTTGTTTCATCTACATTAAACGAACGTGCACTCACTTGTGCCATATCATTATTAGTTCGTGTCTTATCTCTAGATTTGTTATAAACCACCATCACTTCTTTTAGCTTATGAATGGCTTCTTGCAGTGGCACTTCAATATATACTTCCTTTCCTGCTGTCACTAATACATCGTTCATCACTCGTTCCTCATAACCAATATATGTAACCCTAATCGCATGTCTACCAACAGGTACTTTCATCAATGCAAAAGTGCCATCAGTCTCTGTCACACCTCCATTCTGTGGTAAATCGATTATTTGTATTATTGCACCTGTTATTGGAGCTTTTGATGCTTCATCTATAACTCTACCTCTGATAGTTTGGGTTATCTGTGCAGAAGCATCTATGATGTTTAGAAATGATAAAAGTAAAATGAAAAGATAAATTTTAGGAGTGTTCATGCTAATGTAAATTGATGTAAAGGCATAGCTATCGCAGGCCCTTTTTTGAGCGATATTTATTAGTAATAAAACTTAAAAATTCTATGAAAAGAAAAAGCTAGTAGTATCAGTTTTTGATTACTCTACCTGAGCCAGAAATGCTTGTATTTACAATAGGGTTTCCATAATAATAAACATTGCCACTACCACTGATATTAATATCTAGAGTTTTATCAGCCCAAACAGTTATAGTACCACTACCACTAGTTTTAGTACTCACATAATCCGTTTTTATATTCGCCATATCAACATCACCACTCCCACTTATTTTTATATTTGCATTCAATGCATTTCCACTATTCACCGTAACCCTGCCACTACCACTTATATTAGTATTGATATTCGTAACATTTGCAGATTGTACGATCAAGTTACCGCTACCATTAATTTTCAAATCAATAGAATTAGCAGATATACCAGAGTTTGTCCTTAAGGTACCAGCCCCATTAATACCCAAACTTCTAATATTGGGGGCAGAAATGTATGCTACTAAACGATTATGCCGACCTACATTAGCAAATTTCTTAAACTGCAACCTAAGCTCACCATTCACTATTGGTGTTTCTATCTCATCTAGTATATTAGACTGCCCTTCTATCTGCACATTAAAATTACTGTCTTGAGTAACATATATTTCCGCATCTATTCCTGCATCTATTGCATTAAAATTAGCAATGCTATAACTCTTAGTAATTGTGGGACCGTCGCCTTTTATGCGTTGACATGCTTGAGTAGATATTAATGCTATGGCCGTTACTGCTGTTATTAACCTGTTCATATTCTGTATAATAATTTATGTTTAAGAAATTGTTTTATAGTATTAATGAGACAATTAAAAATGAATTTACCCCTACTCGTTAATAGATTTTTTTTGACGTATTATGCTACCATATAACTTCCTACTATCTAAGTGATATTGTATACCACCTTCAAAACCTAAAGAAAGATCATGATCCATATATAGGGAGGTATATTCCCACACACTATATCCTACCCTACCTACACCTTGTATATCATTAGTTAAAGTGTAATTTATAGATGGTCCTGCAAAAACCTCAACTCTACCCACACGTAGTGTGGGCATGATTCTAAACCCAGATCGAATATCTGTATTAAACCTCCTATCTGACAAACTAGTTACAGTTAGTTCGCCATTAAAACGAAAATGACGACTAACCGGCAGATGAGCTCCCATACCAGCTTGCAAACCATATGCTCTATACCCATTTATATTATTGACACCAACTCCAATTATACCATACAACACCCTTCCGCCTGACCTAAATGTTGCTAGAGTTGTACCTATTTCATTTATATGCAGCCCTATAGCTTGTTCTCCACTTCGGCTAATGTTGATAATACCTATAGGATGGTCGCTACTATCGGCTATGTTTATAAATCCAGCCAACTGAACACCCTTAACCCGTTCTGCTATATTTATGAAACCAGCAATTTGGCTACCGTTTACTTGTTCTGCAATATTTACAAAACCAGCAGTTTGTGTTGCACTATTTTGGGCTATGTTGATGAATCCAGCAATTTGAGTTGTGGCAGTATCTGCAACATTTATAAAGCCAGAAGCTTGCAAGCCTTTTACATTTTGGAAAGCAACATTTCCAAATCCTGATAACTGAGCACCTCTTACAGTGTTGCTTACATTTACAATACCAGCAGCCTGCACTCCATCTACGTGGCCACCAGCCAAATTTACTACACCAGCTACTTCAAGTCCGTTTACGTCTCCACCTACTACATTTACCACACCACTTGCTACTAAACCGCGTGCACTATCTTTTATAATACTTGCAACACCTGATGCACAAAATGCATCTTCGGCTCTAGACACGCCTGCCAGTGCATGAATAGAACATAAGTTTGTATATTCTACAGCTCGTGCTCCATTGGTGCTCAATGGATAAATGAATCCTATGTGAGCATTACTCCTAAGTAATGATTGTGCGTTTGCATTGGCCGCTAATAGAGTGGCTACCCATAGCGAGAATGTCCTGATTGTCATTTTCCTGTTTATTTGGAAGTATGACAACCAACAATGAAAATACCCCTATTTGCACTAGATTTTTTATTTACTTAGCCATTTCATCATATAGCTTGGATCCAGTTGATAATAAGCTAGTTTGCTTTTGTATTCTATTATACTATTATTTACCCAATATATTGAGGGAACAGCTGGACCAGCCATTTTCTCAAATTCACTGGCGTTAGAATACAAAATATGTGGCACTTCTTTTGCTTGCGTTTCTTCCCAAAAATCTTTTTCATTATCAGGGTGACCAGCTATTACCATATATATAGGTATCTCTGGATGCTTCCGATGTATTATTTGCAACAAGAAAGCTGCTTTTTTGCAGTGCGGACATGTTAAACTCATAAATGCGACAATATGTTTGCCTTTGCGCAAGTCAACGTTGGGTTGTTCTTCAAATTTATAGAGTGCACCTAAATCAATTGGCTGATTCATTGATACAGGTGCTGTACTTACCACTATAGCATGACTTAAATATGGGGTAGAAAAAGCAATTAAACTAGCTATCATCACAGCATATTGCGCAAATGAATAGTTCTTAAATTGATGAATACGCATCAACACTAGTGTTATTGATATCATTATGAGATTCTTCCAAATGGCCTGCATTGGTGTCATTGCCAACTTATCTCCAAAACATCCACAGTTACCTGTATTACCTTGCTTTAAAATTAGCATCACTAAGTAACCCACAAATAACAACAATAGCAGTATAACTGCTTTGTAAGTAAATTCTTTCAGAAATAAATGCCCTAATAATAAAAGACCTAAAAGGAGCTCAAACCCAATTAAAGTTCTCGCTATAATACCTGCAAAAATTATGTTATTAATACCAAAGTCAAGAAATGTCCACTGAAAATTATCAAAAGCATTTTCAGAATACACCTTTGTATATGCCGAATAAAAAAATGTAGCAGACAATAAGAGAATCAATAAAAAACCAAAACTCCTTTTTATATAAAAACCCACCCTACTGGTGTTTTCACTGGCTTGTAACATAGAAATCAACTAGAGCTAAAGTGGTTAAAAACAAAAAATAGAATGTAAAAGGCTACTTTACAAATATTCTATTGGCTATTTCCCATGCTTCTGCCAATGCATCCCTGTTGAGTAATAGAGATAAACCTTTGTCATCTGACCATCCTACTATATTTTCAGTAGCCATATTTCCCACCAACTCGTCCTCTGCCATCGGGCATCCTCCAATACCCTTAAGCGCACTATCATATCTATTGCACCCTGCGTGATATGCAGCATCCATTTTTTCTTGCCAAGTGGTTATGGTTGAATGAAAATGTGCTCCAATACTTAAACTTGGGAATACTGGTATTAGACTATTGAAAATGTACGAAATATTTTCAGGCTTAGCCACTCCAACCGTATCAGACATAGCAACAATTTTTATACCCATTGCAGCCAACTTACCTACCCACTGTATTGCAACATCTGCATTATACGGATCACCATACGGATTGCCGAACCCCATAGATATATATATTACCAAACCTTTACCTCTCTTTGCACATAAATTATGTATTTCTTCAACCTGAACTAGAGATTGTTCTATGGTCTTGTTTGTATTTCTTAGTTGAAAAGTTTCAGATATTGAAAATGGGAAACCCAAATATGATATTTCATCAAATTGCACAGCATCTTCTGCACCTCTAGTATTAGCTATTATGGCGAGTAACTTTGTTCTATTATTGGCCATTTCCAACCCTCTAATAACCTCTTTGGTATCTGCTAACTGAGGAATTGCTTTGGGAGAAACAAAAGAACCAAAATCTAAAACATCAAAACCAACTTTTAGTAATTGATTTAGGTAAGCAATTTTATCCTCAGTAGGTATAAACCTTGGCCAACCTTGCATTGCATCTCTTGGACACTCTGTTAAAATCAAGTCTCGTTTAGCAACTACTTTATTGATATCCATCATTTCCCTATCTCATTATGCGCTTTAGAACTAGATAATAGAACTCTACAAAATTAAGGATATCATCTTGTACTATTATCCTAAAATGCTGTTCAAATATGCCATCGTAAGAGGCTTATTTATAAACTTTTTCACAGATGCATATTCATTTGCCCTGATTAAATCATTTTCGTTTATCGATGATGAAATAATATAAACAGTATATTTCGCTCTAATATACTCTGGCAATTTTTCAAACGCTTCTACAAAATCAAAACCATTCATCACAGGCATTTGTATGTCCACAAGCATAATATTATGCTCATCAACTTCATATGTGTTATTAGCAATATACTCCAAAGCATCTTTTGCCTGCAAAAAAGTAGTAACCTTATTACTTCTGCCAGTATTGCGAATAATTTTCTCTGCAATAAAGCAGTCAAGCTTACTGTCGTCAACCACAATAAAATTAAACTTTAAACTAGGCTCCATGTGCTTTACCTGGGATTATAACATTGAACGTAGTACCCTGATTTAATTTCGAACTTACCTCAACTTTACCATCCAATTTCCTTAATGCGTCCTTTACATTATACAAACCTAATCCAGAACCTGTTTCTTCAGATGTAGCTCTGTAAAACATGGTAAATATACTATCAATATGGCTATTATCAATACCAATTCCATTATCACTTACAGTAATAGTTGCATTTCCACCTTTTACTATAATTTGTACATCTACATATTTGCTTTCATTGTTTTTACGTTGATAGTTGAACGCATTAGACAACAAATTATTAAGCACCATTTTAATGGATATATCATCAGAAACAAAAGACTCAGTTTGATCAACAGTTATCTTAAAATCAACTCTGTTTTTAACTGCATCTATTTTATACAAAGGAGTAATATCTTCCGCCAATTTATTGAAGTCAATTGAGGTAAACTCCATCAACCCCCGCTTAAGCTTGTAATATTCATGAGTATTAAGCACATACTCATCGAGCTTTTTTACACTATCAGACATCAATGATAGCATTTCTTTTAACTCAGCTACATCATCTATGCCTTTAGCCAGCTCCAATGCCCCAATAACACTAACTAATGGCCCCCTCACATCGTGAGTGATACTGTAAACAAATTTACCTAACTCATCATAAGCACTTTGTAGTTCTAAATTTTTCTGTATTAACATTGTGCTCGTCAAGAAAAATTTATTTGCTTCTTCAATTGCAGACTTTATGTCATTATCTGTCCACGGCTTTTTTATATACCTGAAAATATGGCCTCTGTTTACAGCATCAATCACAGACTCAATATCAGTATAGCCAGTTATTAGCATTCTAATCGGATTAGGATATTCTTCCCTCATTTCCTCAAAAAACTGAACACCAGTTTTGTCAGGCATTCTCTGATCACACAACACTATTCTTATTTCTGGATGGGCACGAAGGTAGTCGTATGCCTGAGTAGTATTTGATGCAATATAAATAGTATAGTCAAACCTAAATGTAGCTTTGAAACCATTCAGATTATTTTGTTCGTCGTCAATATATAATATCTTAATCTTATCTGCCTGTGCTGCTGCCATACTAATGCTGAATAAAAGGGAGTTTCAAAATAAATGTTGTGCCTATACCTACTTCCGATTGAACTAAAATCTGCCCATTGTGTTTATTTAATGTGTTATATGCAATAGACATGCCTAAACCAGTTCCTTCTCCAACATCCTTAGTAGTGAAGAATGGCTCGTAAAGTTTTTTCTGAGTCTGCTCATCCATACCTATACCATTGTCACTCATCTTTACATAAAGATGCGTTTCATCTGTATAAGTAGCAATGCTAAAAATGCCTCCTTCTTTTTCACCAAACTTCTTTTTTATTGCATACACCCCATTAGATATAATGTTGAGAAACACTTGGTTTAATTTACCCGGATAACATTCAATAAGTGGGATGTTACCATATTGTTTTTCGACTTTTATATTTGACCCAATAATATTGTTGGTAATAATAAGTGTCGATTCAATACCTTCATTGATATCTGCTTTTTTCAAATCATCCTCATCCAATCTGGAGAATATTCTTAACCCTTTCACTATCTCTGCAGTCCTTTTCGCACCTTCACTTATACCGCCTAACAGTTGATTTATCTCAATATTTAGATAGTCATAATCAATTTCTTCCTTGTAATCTTCAATTTCTTTCACTTTCGCAGCTAAATCACTATCCGAAATTGCAATTCGTTGCATTTCATCTACTGCAGCCAATAATATCTTCACATCCCGATCTAGCGGGTTTACATTGGATGTCACAAAATTGATCGGATTATTTATTTCATGTGCAATCCCAGCTGTTAATTGACCCAAAGAAGCCATCTTCTCCGATTCTACCAACAACATTTCTTTTTCTTTCAACTCATCCATTGCCTTATTCAAATCTTGATAAGCTTGGTTCAAATAATCATTCGATTCCTTTAATTCCAAAGTACGCTCAGTAACCTTTTTCTCCAAAATCACATTTTGTTCGCGAACCAATCTTTCATTCTCTTGAACTACTTTTAGTTCATTAGCTTGAGACAACTCCTTTTCTTTTCTAAGCGTATTAATTTTATCAGCAAGGGCGAAGGAAAGAATAATAACTTCTAGAGCCGAACCAATGAAAAGTATGTAATTAGTAAAACTGTTGTAGCTAAGTACACCAATATCTCTAAGTACAAATACAAAAATGCCAACTAAAAACGATAACCATGCTACCAAGAAGAACTTTGCTGATCTATTACCCTTTCTAATTGCATAAATAGAGTAAACTACCAACATTAACGACTCAATCATTGCATTTGGCTGCATCATTTGCTGACTAAGCATATGATAGCCCGAAACGCTAAGTACACAATTGAGAATATACCAACCGCTAATAAAATCTAGTGAACGAGCAATCCACTTAGAGTAACTAGCAATTTGAATAAACTGTTTGAAAAACTCAATGGCCAATATCCCTACAATTGCAGGTACCCAAACCACACTTTGATTGGCTATTTCGGGGCTAGATGGCCAAAAGAATCTATAACTATGACCTTGAAGGGCTATCTGAGTAAGTCCTATAAAAAAGATATACAGTACGTAATACAGGTAGCTTTTGTCCTTTACAGATAAGTAAACAAAGAAATTATAAAGAACCATCACTAATATGATGCCCATGTATAGAGCAGTAAGAATATCCTGCTGACTTAACGATCTATATACTGCATCAACAGCACCGATATATACAGGCACTAACATTTGCTCAGTACTAGCTACCCTTATATATACTTGCAACTGTTTATTATCTTCAAAATTCAGACGGTATATAAAATTATGATCCTTATAATGCCTGGCGGACACTGGTTTTACTTCTCCAGTTAACTCTTCATCTATTACTCGTCCCGAATCTACAGTATAAAACCAAACATGATCTAAAGGTGCATATTGAAGTAATAACAGTAAAACCTGCTTATCTGATTGATTATCTATAGTATATCTCAACCAATATGCAGATTCCGATATTGCAAAATTGGGAACTGGGACCACCGAAGGTTTGAAATTTCCAGATTCTATTACATCATTTATAGTTAGTTTGCCGGTTTTATCTTCTAGGTATGCTGCATGTTCTCCAACCAAATGCAATTCATTTTCATTAGTATAAACAATTGCCTTTTGTGCATGAATATGCCCAAAACATAGCAAAAACAATAAACTAAGTATGGATTTTAAGAATTTCATCAGATTAACAACATGTACGCTTCAATATTATAAAATTGATTACTGATTTGCCAATTCTAGCCTATATTTAAATCTAGTTTATATGTTATATCAAATGTCATTTTATCGGTACTTTCTCTTCTTGTTTGATTTGGCTTAGATCTTAAGCTTTCTATAACTTCCCTGTCAGTAGGCTTTGCATGGCTTAAATCTTTTAGATCTTCAAAAACCGCCGCTGTAGCTACTAGCCCTTCTTTGGGGTAATAGAATGTACCTTTGTTTCCCAATCGCTCCTCTACCTGAAAGCCCTTATCCAATGTAATACCTATAGTATGCTCACCACAAAGTACGAACATTGACTTGATAGGCAGGCTGGCACTAAATGCAATACCAGCTCTAGATAAGAATATGGTTCCAATACCCCAACCTGCAACTATTCTAGAATTCCACAAACCACAAATCTCAGCAGTACCTTGCTCATTATGCTTACTTAATAAATCTTTTACTGTTGGGTCAAATTCTCTTATTGCGTCATCCATAGGTAGTGGATACTTATCACTAGGGTCATAGAGATGTATTCTTGCTCCTCCTACTGGTATATTGCCTTCTACCATTTCGGCAAATATGACATACACATTCGGGTTTTGCATCCAGCTATCATTGGCGGTAGTAATCTTTGTAATACCGAATACTTTCAATACTTCCATATGCTCTCGCATATATACCTTGCAAGTATCCAATTCATCAACTGCCCTAAAAGCCCGTATTCTTATCATCTGCCAGTAATTATTATTGGATAATTAGCACTTTTTCAATTGGTAATCGATAAGATTTAATAGATGGCTCCCTAGCAATACTTAATCTAAAAAGAAAGACTTCTGCTTTGCCACTACTTTCCGGAAATACGTTCAAATACTTTTTATATAGTGCAGCAAATTCATCCTTCATGAAGTCTGGCATACCCTCGCCTCCACCATAATTCAATCTGGCAAAGTGTAATGCTGCTGCCAACATTGGCTGCATTGCTATCCCAAGTTCAGCAGCAGTAAGCCACAACCTTTGCACTGCTATACCACCATCAATAAATGATTCAGGCTTAAACTCAGGCAAAGTTATTAACCCTATTGCCGAAGCACTACTTATAGCCTTCTGCCCAAGTTTTTCCAGTGCTTTCCCTCCTCTCCATTTAGCCAACAACGATACTACTCTTCTATCCTTTACTAGCTTTAGTCCCACCAATTCCGATGGTGTTACATCTACTGTTGAGATATCAATACCATCACCGGTGGCTCTACTTTGAGCATCTGTCCACCTCAACTCTTTTTCATAAAACTCTAGATGGCCTTCAGGGTGTAACATCCTCAATCGCTCTGCACCACTCATCACTTCACTCAAGGTTGCTAGCTCTTCATCACTAGTTGCAAAAAACACCTTTGCTCCAGGTACAGATAAAACTGACTCTTTCAACTGCCCCAATACATTCAAAGATAATGGCATCCTTCTCCCTAAATTTCTATTAGTACATCTTACACCAATTTGTTGTACTAGTGCATCAGGCCTATAGAGCTCATTAGAAACCATTACTTTAGTGAATGTAATAATAGCAGTAACTCTATCGTCTGTAGCTACTGGATATAACTTTAATGAAATACCTAAACCAAATTGGGCAGCTTTCAACCTTAGGTTCTCTATAGCAGCTCCTTGTGCTACATTTGATGCAATATGCTTATAATCACCAAATGAAACAGTTCTCGACCTATCATGTAATAATAAAAGTTTACCATCAGCATAATACCATTTCCATGGCTGATTATTACCAGCTGATGGTGCTAGCAGGGAAGCCTCTATAATTTTATGCAGCGTTCCTTTATCAGGTTTCACATCTGGCTCTATACCTTCTGATGCTAATTTGTGCAACTTTAATAACTCTTCTTCAGAAAAGGGTTGCTCCTCAGGCATAATAGACACATATGGCACCTCAGGGCGTTCGTCTGGAATCAGCTGCTCCAAATCAATGAAGTATCTACCAGAGTTAGTGAATTGATTTAGAAATATCCTCCTACATGTATCTGCTGTTATTGCACCTCCCATAGCCACAGCCGAGGCTAATTGTGGCCAAGTAGTAATCGTCTGGTTAATTTCTACCATTGATGCTTTCATTCTTGGAGATAGCGTTTCTAAACCTGATATTGGCAACATGTATGGCAGTTTCTCTTCACTCGTTTTCAAGCTATTCAAGAAATCCATATCCAGAGTCAGCCCTTCTAACCATCCATGTATTATTGGTCGTTTAGGCTCCAGATCAAAACGCTCTACATCTACAGTTCCTCTGTCACTAGCTTCCATTAGCACTGGCACTTGCAATTCTTTTGCCTTAAGCCTACACAGAATTTTCACATTAACACTGTCACACTCATCTATAACCAAATCTAATTTGCCACCTGCCGTAAAGAAGTCTTCAATATTTTCTCTGTTTACACCCTTAGTGTAACATACAACTTTGAAAAAAGGATCTATCTCTGCTATTTCTCTGGCTACCACATAGGCTTTAAGTAAACCTAAATTATTTACTCCAGCTCGTATTCTATTTAGATTATTCAATTCCAGCGTATCAAAATCCGCAATACGCAATTCTCCACATCCCCGCTCCATAGCCAATGTAAGCGATACAGATTGACCAACCGAAAGTCCTATTACACCTACTTTTTTAGTAGCTAATTCTTCTCTTTCTTCTGTTGTTATCTTATTTCTGTTAGCCGATGTTCGTAGGTCTATAAAATCTTGCTCATCTAGTATGTGAACAATCTTCTCTGCCCAGGGGTAGTACACCCAAACACCAAATTGTTTTAAATCTACTCCATTTGTGTATTGCTCAATAGCTGCTGAATATGCTGAATCAGTCAGTGTTATATTGGGTTGTTTTGTTTTTATCAACTCCCTCAATTGCGACCAAATAGTATCGAATACTTTAATGTAAGGTTTACTTTGAAGTAGCTGCGCTAGTGCCTTACCATCTTCTTCTTTTGCCAATCTATAAAAAAACGGCTGATACAACTCATTATCTGCCAAGCCTTTGTTGATGAATTCGTCTAAAAAATTTGTACTCACTTCAAAGTAATTTTATTAATTGTGCGAAATACTTTATTATTTTTACAGTAGCAGTCAAAGGGTATAACAACATGATTAAGTGAATAAGCCATGAGTAAAGAAAAGAAAATATCTATACTGTATGTAGACGATGAGATGAATAATCTTATCTCCTTCAAGGCTGTTTTCAGGATTAAATATAATGTACTTACGGCTATAAGTGGCGAAGAAGCCAAAAAGATTTTACAAAATAATACGGTAAATATTATAATAACTGACCAAAGAATGCCCAACATGACGGGCGTTGAATTCTTAGAATCTATTTTAAATGATTACCCCGATCCTATTCGTATACTCTTAACTGGATATGCAGATATGGGAGCAGTTATAGATGCAATCAATAAAGGTAAGATATTCCACTATCTTACCAAACCATGGAACGAAGAAGAGCTAGATATGACTATCAACAGGGCTTACGAAGTATACAAGAAAAATATTGAAGACAAAGAATTAACACACAAACTTTCGCTAACTAATGATCAATTAGAATTTCTTCTCAGACAGAAATTATTATCATAACTGCTGCGAATACTCTTCTCTAACCAATCTGCCAGCACCTGCATAGTGCTTCTGCCAGTAAGCGTCTTTCAAACTACTAATAACAACTCCTTGAGAAGTGGAAGAATGCACGAAATAATCATTGCCTAAATAAACACCAACATGTGTTATTCTGCGCCCTTTTTGCTTGAAGAAGACTAAATCCCCCTCTGACGCCTGATTAATCGCTTTAAAACGTTTACAGTCCTTAAATTGATCCATTGCGGTTCTGGTCAATTCCATACCATACACCTCACCGTATAGCTTTCTAGCAAAACCAGAACAATCAATACCAGACTCATCTTCTCCACCTAGTCTGTAACTAGTACCATACCATCTATCTATAAAACTGTAAAGATTTTTATTTATTACATTATCCAAAGACAAACCAATCATATCGGTATACTTCGAAACTACTACATTGTCTACAGATGGTTCTGATAAAAAATTATCTGCTACGCTGCTTCTACTTGTAGTTACAGATGCAACATCACTATTACTGTTTGAGCTTCCAGCCATAGCTACAAGTTTTGGTGCCTGTACCGTTGGTGCAGATATTTCTGCTTTACGCAAAGAACCTACAGGGGCAAACATAGGTGCTTTCTTAGGCTCAATTGCATTAGTAGCTACTATGGTTTTATTATGACCGTTTAAGTAAATACCCTCTATGAATTTTGGCTGACTACTTCTTTTTGCTGTCTTATGTACTGGTTTTGCAGTTTGACAACTGGCAAGCACAACCAAAACCAACAAGCCACAAAGACTCTGTATGTTTTTAAATTGTTGCATGTCTTGTATATTGAGTGGCAAAAGTACGGGATTCCTACCGCAGCAACAAGGTAGACAACGAATAGATTTATTAACTAATTGTAATATTATGGGATAGTGTGTGTAAAACCCTACTTCACACCAGCCAATAGCATAATATGTTTATACTCTTCGGCTGTTACACCACAAACAGATAACCTACTCAATTTCACCAATTGCATAGACTGTAATTTAGGATCAGCCTTTATAGAGGCTAACGATACTCTGTTAGGCAATGTCTTTACTGGCTTCAGATCTACTGCTACCCAGTTGTTATCTTCTGTTGTTGGGTCTTGATATGCTTCTTTTACCACTTCTGCTAATCCCACTATTTCTAGCCCTTCATTACTATGATAATAAAGCACTTGATCACCCTTAGCCATTGCTCGTAAATTATTGCGAGCAGCGTAATTCCTAACACCATCCCAAAACGTGACTCCATCCTTTAAAAACTGCTCCCAACTATACTTAAATGGCTCAGATTTCACCAACCAATAGTTCATAACAAACTGCTTAGAAAAGTCTTTTTAATACATTATATATCACCTGTGGCTTACCCAATGTGTAGAAATGCAATATAGGCGCACCATTCTTCAACAAATCCCTACATTGTTCCAGCAACCATTCAGTTCCTATAAGTTCACAGTCAGCCTCGGTCTTGGCTTTCATCATCTCATTATACAATTCTACCGGTATCTCCACATTAAATACTCTTGGTATAGTTGTTAATTGTCTTTGATTAGTTATTGGTTTCAAACCTGGTATAATAGGCACATGCACACCATTATCTCTACATAGCTTCACATAATTATAAAAATGCTCGTTTTTATAAAACAACTGTGTAGTCACATAGTTCGCACCAAGTTCTATTTTTCTTTTCAGATAGTATATATCTGTCTCCATATTAGGAGCCTCAAAGTGTTTCTCCGGATAACCTGCTATACCTATACAAAAATCTGTTTTAGCACCATCTATAATGTCATCTTCCATATACCTGCCACTATTTAGTGTCACTATCTGCTTCACTAAATCCTCGGCATAGCGATGACCTTGCGGATGAGGTGTAAAAAACTTTTCATTTGCAGCTGCATCACCACGTAATGCTAATACATTTTTTATGCCCAAGAAATCCAAATCTATCAATGCATTCTCAGTTTCCTCTTTGCTAAATCCACCGCATATCAAGTGTGGTATTGCTTCTACTTTGTATTTGTTCATAAGCGCAGCACATATACCAACAGTACCCGGACGCTTACGTATCTCCACACGTTGAAAATTACCATCAGGTCTTTTTTTAAACACCTGCTCAGCCCTATGATAGGTTACATTTATAAATGCAGGGTCAAACTCCATTAATGGATTTAGATGAGCATATAACGACTCTATACTCTTACCTTTTGTAGGCGGTAATACCTCAAACGAAATGATTGGTTTTTTGGCCTCCGCCAAATATTGAGTGACTTTCATAAAAGAAGAT
The DNA here is from genome assembly GCA_943367855.1 of Asaia bogorensis. Classification (GTDB taxonomy): domain Bacteria; phylum Bacteroidota; class Bacteroidia; order Chitinophagales; family Chitinophagaceae; genus Nemorincola. The sequence continues at coordinate 16,264 of CALRKH020000067.1, forward strand.
GTACAAAAATATAACTTAACAAGCTATTCCTATCTTCTTACTCAATATTATTTAATGATAGCACTTGCGTCAATAACAACCACAGTGACAAAGCTAATACACACATGCACAATGATATTGATACTTACTTCTAAGTTTGATTGAAACTACTAGATTGTTTCTATCTGTGTCAGCAATAACCAACCTTCTCTGCCATCTGGCAACTTCACCTCTACCCAACTACCAACTTTCGATAAAATGTTTATTGTAGTACCTTCTGGTATGGCTGTAAGTATCTTTCCTTTATCTGCTTCCGACATTAATGGTGCATCATTTTCTATCACTACAGCACCATTATTGGCAACACTATTAGATGAGGAAACAAAGCCCAAAAGCAAAAAAACAACACACATTATAACCATTACATATGGGACCTGAACAGGAATAGATTTGCCAATTAAACTATAGTTACGCATCCACATCGATAACAATGACACTACAAGTATAATAATTGACAAAGTAGCCCAGGTACCAGATTTCTTACCTTCAGTTATTCCATTCCACCAATCTACAAAGAACACCTCCTTTACTGGCACTATTAACTTAGTAATTCTAGCCTGTGTGATTGCAAGATTGTCTTGTGCATCTTTATTATTAGGATCATACTTCAATGCACGCTCATAATTAAGTACAGCTTTCGGCACGTTATTCAACCTGTAGTATACATTGCCTAAATTGTAATACAAATCCGCGTTTGCTGGCTTGTTTTTAGCTAGTTCTTCGTAATAATTCAAAGCACTATCATACTGCTTTTGTAGATAAAAGTCTGTTGCTATTTTCCACAAACGCTGTACATCGGCAGCTATACACACCGATAAATTACTTATCAACAGTAGTAATAATAGTCTCAACTTCATGACTTAAACACGTCTTCGAGGTTACTAATTACACTTATTGCGTCTTCATATGTATCATTCATTGTTCTAGTACCACCACTAGCATACAAAGATGTCTCACACTCTGTTATTACAGAATCAAGTTTATTTTGAAGTTCAGATGATACATTTCGTGCAGCCAATGCCTCTGCCGCACTTTCTCTAGATAAAGAACTTAACGGTATAGTTAATTTATCACTCAAATATAGCCACGTAGCTTTAGAAACTTCTTCATAAAATGGCTTCTTATTATTTTGTTGCATCAACTTGCGTGCTGTTTGCAACCTCTGTAAGGCTATTTTATTTGCTCTTTTACGTTTCAACCCTACTACATCTTTCATCTGGTCTTCATCACGGCGTTTGGCATAAGTTGCTCCTGCATACACTGCCACTGGCAACAAAAATAAAACCCAATACAATGGGGTTTGCATTATTGGACGTCCTGTTTGTTCAAGACTACTAGGCGCTTGCTTCACTATGTCGTGTATATCCTTATAGCTAGCACTACCATTTTGTTGGCTACTTACAATTCTTTTCCCTGGTGTTACCTTTAATTTTATAGGGTTTGTAGATGTTGACACATATCCATTTAGTTGTGGATTGTAATAGCTAAAGTTAAATGCTGGAATAACATACTCTCCTGGTGTTTGTGGGGTTATTACATACGTGATAATCTTTGAACCACTTATTACTGTACTTCTACCCGTTATAGTATCTATAATAACAGGGTCATAAGTCGATAAGCCATTTGGCAAATTCAAATTAGGAGCTTCTATCAATTTTAAATTGCCACTTCCATCTACTCTAAAGGTAAGGGTAGCTACCTCATCTGTGGTTATCTCATGTTTATCTATTTTACTACTAACTTCAAATTTACCCACAGCTCCAGTATAACCCATTGGCTTTTCTCTATCTGGCAGTGGTAATACAGATATTTTCACCGGCGTACTCTGCAAGTGTACTGGCACATCTTTGTAAGCAACTGTATTAAATATTGCATTGTTAAAAAATGGGTCATTCATCATCAGCGTACCTTTACCAAACACATCAGCCATGCTTCTTTTCACCTGCTGCACTATCCTTGCACTTCCCTTTGCTTCAGCAGGGTCCAGCTCCAATGTTCCTGTTTGTTGTGGAAACAAAGCTGATTTCTTCAATAAAAATACCTGATACTTTTTAGAGTTCACCACCTCTTCAGTAGGCTTTGCTTGCTTGGGAATATCAAAATCTTGTGTCCAAAAGCCATTAAGTGAAGGTAATTTAGAAATACTTACCTGCATGGGTATACGTGAGTATAACTTGTAACTTATGGTCACTTGCTCACCTATTTTCACTTTGTTTTTATCTGCAGATACCTTTATGAAAAGGTCTTTATTTATTTCTCCATCATTCACTGGTGCATCAGCAGTTGCTTGTTGTTGTGGCTGCTGCTGTTGTTGTTGAGCACGCATCTGTTGTAGCTGTTGCATACGCTGCGCTTGCATTTGCTGCATCTGTTGCATTTGCCTCATTAAGGCCATTACATCATCATCCTCTTCAAATGGGTCATATGCCCTACCCCTGCGCTGAGGTTGCTGTTGGGCCAGCGAGCCAGCAACTACCTGTATGGTAAGTGAATTAGAAACATAAGAATGCCCTGAACCATCTCTGGCAGTCACTCCAGGTATTGTGAAGGTACCCTCATGACGCGGTTGCAACACATATGTTA
>CALRKH020000068.1:0-18572 GCA_943367855.1 Asaia bogorensis
ACTTGTGATACTCCATGCCCGTAACAATGAGGTTGCTATTGGCACGAGCCAGTATGCGACCATTGAGGTCGTAAACATGACACTCAACATTGATAATCTTTTTGCCTACGCGCAGCACCTTAGCCTCTGCCTTTAGCCACTCGCCCTGCCCTATGGCATATAGAAAATCTACATTGAGCGTGAGGGATGTATAGTGAAGGTCGGTATCCATGCTTACCACCCCCCAGCCTATGGCTTCGTCTATTATTAGGCTCATCATGCCACCATGTATTTTGCCAAAGGGGTTGGTCATCTCGGGCCGCACCTGCATGCGCAGCACTGCCCTACCCTGTTCTATCTCATCGAGCGTGAACTGTAACCAGTTGCCCGCAGCAGAGCGGCTGTCTGCAACAAGCTTGCCTAAATATTGCTCTTTGATAAACTCCAGCACTTTGCCTTTTGGTATGCCATTGTAGCCCATGGTGCAAATCTCCGCCAGAAGGGTGCAAATTCCAAATGAGGGCAAAAAAACTGCTACTTTAGCACTATGGATGGTAGGAATAGTAGTGGTGCCGCAGCAGCACCCAATGCCAAAAAGACACACAGAGCCTGGGCGATGTATGACTGGGCCAATTCGGCCTACAACCTGGTGATCACCTCTACCATCTTTCCGGCCTACTACACCGCTGTGACCACTACCAAGCAGGATGGTGTAGTGGTGGATGACAGGGTATCTTTTTTTGGTATAGACATCAAAAACAGCACCCTGTTTGACTACTCTATAGCTGCTGCCTACCTGATCATAGCCCTGCTATCGCCCATACTATCGTCTATAGCCGACTACAGGGGCAACAAAAAGATGTTTATGCAGCTGTTTTGCCTGATGGGGGCTAGCGCCTGCACAGGTTTGTACTTCTTTGAGCGCAGCACGCTGGAGCTGGGCGTGGTGCTATCGGCCATAGCCGCACTGGGCTATTGTGGTAGTCTGGTATTTTACAACTCTTACCTGCCCGAGATAGCACAGCCCCACGAGCGCGACCGTGTGAGTGCACAAGGGTTTGCGTATGGGTATGTGGGCAGTGTGCTGCTGCAACTGGTGTGTTTTGTGTTTGTGCTGCAGCCGCAGTGGTTTGGCATTACCGACGATAGTTTTGGCCCTCGCTTATCGTTTGTGCTGGTGGGGCTATGGTGGGTGTTTTTTGCACAGGTGAGCTTTAGGGGTTTGCCAGCAGGCAAGGGGCTGCCGCAAGACAGCCAGCGCAATGTGCTAACGGGTGGTTTTGCGGAGCTGGGCAAAGTGTGGACGCGCATCAAACATATGCCTAAGCTAAAAACGTATCTGGGTGCATTCTTCTGCTACAGCATGGGGGTGCAAACGGTGATGCTGGCAGCTACCATATTTGGCAGTAAGGAGCTAAAACTGGAAACAGGGCAGCTGATAGGTGCCATACTTGTGATACAACTGGTGGCTGTGGCGGGAGCCTACATAATGGCCAAACTATCTGAAAAATGGGGCAACTTAGAGGTGCTGCTGGCAGTGGTGCTGATATGGATAGGGGTATGTGTGGCGGCCTACTATACCTATACGGCAACACAGTTTTATATAGTGGCCGCAGTGGTGGGGCTGATAATGGGGGGCATACAGTCGCTGAGCCGCTCTACGTATGCCAAGCTGATGCCGAGTACACATGATACTACTTCTTTCTTTAGCTTTTATGATGTGACAGAGAAGCTGGCTATAGTGCTGGGCATGTTCAGCTTTGGGCTGATAGATAGCCTGCTAGATATGCGCAGTGCCATAGTGGCCCTCATAGCCTTCTTTGGGCTGGGCGCTGTGGTGCTGGTTATGGCTATGAAGAAAAGAGTGGAGGGGTAGGAAACTGCTGGTGTGTGAAATGGGTATCTTTACCAGCTAATTATATTATAAAGACACAACACAACTATATGAAGATACATGCTATCAATGCCGGACATTTTAAGCTAGATGGTGGGGCCATGTTTGGCGTGGTGCCTAAGTCTATGTGGCAAAAGGCAAATGCTGCCGATGAAAACAATATGTGCTCCTGGGCTATGCGCTGCATGCTGGTGGAGACTGGTGACAGACGCATACTGATAGATACTGGTATGGGCACAAAACAGGATGCTAAGTTTTATAGTCACTACTATCCGCATGGCGAGGATAGCATAGAGCAGGGGCTGGCTGGGCTTGGGTTAACAACAGCTGATATAACAGATGTATTCTTGACGCATCTGCACTTTGACCACTGTGGGGGTGCTATAAAGAGAGCTGGCGAGCAGCTGGTGCCCGCCTTTGCCAATGCTACCTATTGGAGCCACAAACATCACTGGGCATCGGCAGTGCAGCCCAATGAAAGAGAAAAAGCCTCTTTTCTGAAAGAAAACATATTGCCAATAGAGGCTAGTGGCCAGCTGCGCCTGCTAGAGTTGGCCGATGGTGATGAATGGTTGCCGGGCATAAAGGTGCGTATAGTGAACGGGCACACAGATAGTATGATGCTGCCACAAATCAGTACAGAGCATGGCACGGTGTTGTTTTGTGCCGACCTGATACCGAGTGCTGCACATATATCTATGCCCTGGGTGATGGCCTATGATATGCGCCCACTAGATACACTGAACGAAAAACGTGCACTGCTGCACGAGGCTGTGACGAATAATTGGTTACTGTTTTTTGAGCACGACCCGGTAAATGAGTGCTGTAGCCTGACACAGACAGAAAGAGGTATAAGAGCCCATGAAATAATGCCATTGGCTGCTAGCGGCATCAATGGCTAGATAGAAGGGAGGCAACTAATCGTCGTAAGTAACAACTACAGGGTCAGCATCCATGATGTTGCCCCTGTAGTTGATACGAATATCTTCGATGTATAGCTTTACGCCAGGCCCGGGTGTTGATTTTATCTTGCGTTGCAGGGAGTCTGTGAGCTCGCCACCTGTAACATATATAGGGCCATAAAAGCCCTGTCCGGGAGCTATGATGGAGCATTTGTATTCTACCACTCTACAGTTGGGCACATCCGCCAGTAGCAGATTGTACTTCAGTATATCTCGACGTGTGGTAGGGGTGGGTATGGCCTTGCCGGCTTTGATGACAGTGGGCTGTATGCGCCCCAAAGTGATGCGGGGCACCTTGGGCGTGCCCGACTGGGCATGCGCACAACTGACCCCAACGGCCAAGAGCACTACTGATACAAGCTGCCTAATGAGCATTATTTTTCTTCGTTGTAGTAATACTTGAGCGCAGGAGATGTGGCATCTGTCTCGTGACAGTTGAGGTGTATATCCTGCACATGTAGGGTAATGTTCTTTTTGTCTTTCCAGCGTTCTATAGCCCCCCTCTGCGACTCATTCATGGTATTGCCTACACAATGTATGGGGCCGTAGAAAGGTTCGCCGGGTGCGCTGAGGGAAATGGAGAACAAAGACACCTTGCAACCCACTGAGTCTGTAACGAGGAGCGGGTTGGCCATTATCTGGTCGTAGGTGGTGTTGTAGGCTGGTATATTGGCTATCCATACGCGGGGAGGAGGCAGCACTTGTGATTTGGATTCAGTACTTTTTTTCTTTTGGCCGAAGGCAAGACTAGTAGTAGCCATAAGTGCCAGCAGCAACAAGGAGTGTTTCATAAACCTATTTTGGTGTAAATTACGTAAATCTGAAAATACCAATACGCCAATAGCAAACGCATGGAAAATAATGTGATTTATTTCACAAGTAGGCGTATGAATAAAAGCGATGCTGTGGCTGGCATGCAAAGAATAATACTGGCTTTTTAAACCCTGACCATCAAATACAGTCTTAGAATAGTAACACTGACTATGAACTACCAAGCGGGCAATGTAGACGATAGGATGCTGATAGCTGCCTTTAGGCAGGAGGGGAGCAGAGAAGCTGCCTTTACCCAACTGGTGCATAAGTATCAGGAGCGGCTATATTGGCACATTAGGCGCATGGTGGTGAACCATAGTGATGCCGATGATGTGCTGCAAAACGTGCTGATAAAAGTGTGGCGACACCTGGCGGGCTTCAAAGAAGAAGCTAATCTGTATACCTGGCTATACCGAATAGCTACCAATGAAACCGTAAGCTGGCTGGAGCAGCAGAAAAAACATGCTGCTGCACAGGTAGATGAAGACTATATGCAAGAACAACTGGTGGCCCAAAACGGATATGACCCCAACAAAATAGAGTGGAAACTACAACAGGCCATAGCCACACTACCCCAGAAACAAAGAGTGGTCTTTAACCTAAGGTACTATGACGAAATGCCCTATGAAGATATGGCAGATGTGCTAGAGACATCGGCAGGAGCACTGAAAGCATCTTATCACCATGCGGCAAAAAAAATTGAAGCATTTTTGAAACAAGATTAAACCATTTGCCTAGAGAAGTGTCTAAGAATCAACAAGTTATGAATAAGGAAGAACTGACAGGAAATGAGGAGTATGCATTGTCCGAAACTGGGAAGAAGGAGCCATACACTGTACCCAATGGCTACTTTGACCAACTGGCAAGGCGCATACTGAGCCGGGTAGACGATGAAAGTGAAACACAGGTGGCGCTACCTAAAATAGCTATGCCCTACACTGTGCCACAAGGCTATATGGAGCAGCTGCCACAAAGCGTGCTGCAACGAGTGACAGAGAAAAAGGTGGAGAAGAAGGGCACAGTATTGCCTATGAAGCTAACAAGATGGGCGGCGGCAGCAATGGTGATAATAATGGCAGGTATAGGTGGCTACCAGATGAACAGTGCTACACACCATAATAACCTAAACACAGAGGGAAGCGCGTTACTGGGCAATGTGAGCGAAGATGAAATAAAAGCCTACCTAATAGAAGAAGAACAGACTAATGTAGGCAGTGCCAACATAGAGGTAACTATAGGCGCTACAAACAATGATATAAAAAGCTATCTGGACGAAACCGGATGGGAAGTGGAGTAAATAACATATAATGAAACAAATAGCACTCATACTATTGCTGGTAGCTGGTTTGCAAACGATAAGCCATGCACAACGAGGCCGGCCAATGGAGCGAATACACGCTGCCAAGATGGCCTATATAACGGACAGAATAAAACTGACAGCAGACCAATCGGCACAGTTTGTGCCCGTATATAATGAATATGAGCAAGAACTAAGACAAATAAGAAGGGCATATCACAATAAATACAAGGTAAGTGATGCCGAGCAAGACGATATGGAGGCTCGCAGGAAGTTGGAAGACGACCTAGATTATCAACAACAAGTGATAGAACTAAAGCGGAAATACAACGAAAGATTTCTGAAAGTACTGAGCGGAAAACAAGTCAGTGATATGTATGCTGCTGAAAAAGAATTCAGAACTATGCTACTGAAACGACTGAAACAAAGACAAAAAAGGAGTGAAAACAGATAAGATATAAAACACAAAACCAATAAACAAAACCTATATGCAAACAAAAAAACTAACATTGACTTTGGCTTCTAGTGCATTAGCACTCACCTCTTTATACTTCTCTGCTTGCAGACCTGAAGAGAAGGTACAGGTTCAGCCAGATAGCAACGAAAGTACTACTTATCTACAAGACCAGGCCACAGCTGAGCGACTGTTTGACGATGCCCAGAACCAAGCCGACAGGGGTAATGCAAGCACTGGCAATGGGGAGTTGAAGACGACAGGGTGCGGCAGCATATCGCGCAGTGGCAGCACGCTCACTATAGACTTTGGCGCAGCTAACTGCCTGTGTGTAGATGGCAAAAACAGGAGGGGTAAGATAATAGTAAACACCAGCGGGGGCGGCTACTATGACAGCGGAGCAGTGAGAACGATAACTTTTGACAACTACTATGTGAACGACTATAAGGTAGATGGTACCAGAACAGTATCGAACAGAGGCACTAATAGTAGTGGGCAGCTATACTACACAGTAGAGGTAAACGGCGCAATTACTGCCCCTGGTGGTAGCAGTGTAACTGTGGACTGGGATAGAGTGAGAACATGGATAGAAGGTGCAAGCACACCCCTAAACTGGACTGACGACAGATATGCCATAACAGGCAGCGGCACACTATATGCATCATACGGTAGTACAACGGTGAACATTAGCAACACTAACCCACTCATTATATCGCCCACCTGCAGGTGGATAATGGCTGGCAGTGCTACCTATACCTTACCAGGAGGCGCAACACGCACCATCAACTATGGCGATTCGCCAACATGCGATAATACTGCTACTATCACCTATCCTTCGGGCTTTGTGCGCACAGTGACATTGTCTTATTAATAGACATATATACAACAAAAACAATGGGGCGGATATTCTGCCCCATTGTTTTTGCAACACCATAAGTTGCTGGTTGCTACATTTGTACGAGAGATGCAGCAGGCTACAGATATACTGAAACAATATTGGGGCTACGACAACTTTAGGCCGCAGCAGCAAGACATAATAGCACACGTAATAGCGGGCAAAGATGCACTAGCGTTGTTGCCTACGGGTGGAGGTAAGTCTATCTGCTATCAGGTGCCTGCGCTGATGCTGCCCGGAGTAACGATAGTAGTATCTCCACTGATAGCACTGATGCAAGACCAAGTGGCCAGACTGACCGAAATGGGTGTAGCGGCATTGTATGTGCAGTCGGGCAACGGAGTAGCTGCGCTAAAGGAAGAGCTGCACAATGCTGTAAAAGGGCAATATCAACTACTATATGTTTCTCCAGAGCGGCTTGGCACGAGGATATTTAGAGATTACCTGAACGAAATGGAACTAAGCCTGCTGGCTATAGACGAAGCGCACTGCATCTCTCAATGGGGACACGACTTCAGGCCCAGCTATCTGGATATAGCTAGGGTGCGCGATATGCACCCCAACGTACCTGTGCTAGCACTAACCGCATCGGCCACACCAAATGTTCAGCAAGACGTACTAAAGCAGCTACGCATGAAACAGCCAGCTGTGTTCAAAACGTCTTTTGCACGCAAGAACATAAAATATACCGTACAATATAGCGAGAATAAAGATGCAGATACGCTGGAGCAACTAGAGGATTGTAGTATCATCTATTGCCGAAGCCGCAAACAAACAGAAACACTGGGCCGCAGGCTACAAGGTGCGGGGCAACAGGCAGCAGTGTATCATGCAGGTATGCAGCGCAGTGCTCGCAACGAGGCGCAACGCCAATGGATGAGCAACGAAGTAGCCAGCATGGTAGCCACAACAGCATTTGGCATGGGCATAGACAAGCCAGACGTGCGCACTATAATACACTACGATGCACCCGAGCATATGGAAGCCTACTATCAGGAGGCGGGTAGAGCAGGCAGAGATGGGCAAGCATCTGTGGCAGTGGCACTCTATAACACCAGCGACATAAGCAGACTAAGACAGAGCACAGAGCTCCAATACCCCGGCGAGGCTTACCTGCGAAAGGTGTATCAGAGTGTGGTAGAGTATCTGCAAATACCCATAGGTGCTGAGCCGGACAGATATTATGACTTTGACCTGATAGAGTTTTGCAAACGGTTTGGGCTAGCAGGTGGGGAGGCCACCCATGCGCTGAAGTTATTGGAAAGAGAAGGACTGTGGACGATGACGGATGCTGTATATAGACCATCAACAGTAAAGTTTACAACAGACAGACATACGCTGGATGGCCTGTATCGGTTTCATCCGTCGTTGGCAGCGGTGTCTACCACCTTGCTGCGTATGTATAGTAGCATCTTTCACTACCCTACCCCAATAAGAGAGCGTGGACTGGCGTGGCAACTGCGAGCTGATGTGGCAGATGTAGTGCATGCACTACGACAAATGGCACAAATGGAAATAATAGATTACAATCCACCTGCGGATGGGCCTCAGCTGTTTTTTCATCACTACCGTGTAGATAGCAAACATCTTCTTATCAATATGCGAAGAATAGCAGAACTGCGCCAGCTACATGAGGCACGAACGGAGGCTATGATCAGCTATCTGACCAATGAAAAATATTGCAGGGAGGCCCTGTTGTTAGAGTACTTTGGCGAGCAACCCAAAGGGCCATGCGGACATTGCGATATATGCCTGGCAGGAGCGGGCACCCCACCCAAAACACTGCGACAAATAGTGATAGACACCATACAACAACAACCCGGCATAACACTGGGTGGACTGCTGGAAAACATAGCCACGGAAGACCGGGCACAGGCTACTGCCATCATAAGAACACTGATAGATGATGGTGATATAGGTATGCCACCTGCACAGTGACACCCCGGCAGCGATAATAATTAGCTGTTGTTTCCGTTTGTGTTTTATATTTTTGAACTGTAATGCAGGAGAAAGTTCGTTTTACGATAGTAGGCTTTGGCAATATAGGCAAACGCCATGCGGCACAAATACTGAATAATAGCGCCACTGAGCTTGTAGCTATATGCGATGTGAAGACAGATGCTATGATAGATGCGCCAGCTAATGTAGCTACATATACAGATATAGATGAGCTACTGCGCAATGTAGACTGCGACGTAGTATGCATATGTACCCCCAACTACCTGCATGAGCCACACAGTATAGCGGCCCTGGCCGCTGGCCGACATGCCGTAGTGGAGAAACCTATGGCACTAAGTACCAGCGAGTGCGACAATATGATAGCTGCTGCAAAAAAACACGGTAAAAAGATATTTGCAGTAAAACAGAATAGGTATAACCCACCAGTGCACGAAGTGAAGAAACTAGTAAATAGTGGCGCTTTGGGCAAGGTGTATATGATAGAGGTAAACTGTTTTTGGAATAGGGGCGATGCTTACTATGCACATAGCGACTGGAGAGGTAACAAAGAACGTGATGGTGGCTGCTTGTTTACACAATTTAGCCATTTTGTAGATATACTCTACTACCTAAATGGCAGCATAATAGACGCTAAGGGCACCATAGCCAACTTTGCCCACCAGCACAATACAGAGATAGAAGATACAGGCAGCTTTGTGATGAAAGCAGAAAACGGCGCTATAGTTAGCTTCAACTTCACTACCAGCAGCTACCAGCGCAATATGGAAGGCTCCATTACCATTTTTGCTGAGAAAGGAACAATAAAAATAGGCGGACAATATCTGAACACAATTGAGTATCAACAGCTGGCAGGCGAGGCGCTACCCCCCATCAACATCACAGCTAAGTCTAACGACTATGGCTTATACCAAGGGTCTATGAGCAATCACGACAAAGTGATACAGAACGTGGTAGATGTGCTGCATCATAACCATCCTATAATGACAGGGGCAGAAGAAGGCAGAGAAGTGGTGCGGATGATAGAGCTGATGTATGCTGGTGCCGAGTAAGTAATTGCGTCTTGCAAACCGACCTAAAAATCTAAAGCTACAGAAATCGGAAACGGGTTTTCACAAAGCGGGAAGCCGTTTTCGTAAGATATGCTCAACATGTAGCATGCACTAGATAGATATTTGCTCAGTAATCAAAAAATCAAATTACTATGAGCAAGAAAACTTACACCTATCTTTCCGCTGCAATTGTAGCAGGTATATTAGCTGCTGCACCTACTACCAAAGTACATGCACAAAACCCAGAAATAGAATGGGCGCAAACAATAGGAAAACCAGGAGGCTGGACCAATGCAGTATATGTAAGAGGTGTAACTACCGATAGAAACGGCAATGTATATAGTATTGGCTATTTCAGAGACACTGTAGATTTTGATGCAGGTTCAGGCACTACTGTGCTCGATGTGCCTGCTGCTGATCAAGCCATGTTCATCATGAAGAATAATAAGCAGGGTGATTTAGTATGGGCAAAAGCCATAAAGGGAACAAGCCTAGTATATCCCAACGGCATAGCCATAGGCCGTGCAGATACAATGATGGTAGTAGGTGGGTTTTACGGCACGGTAGACTTTAACCCAGGCACAGGGGTGGATAATAAAACAACTTCAGGTAGTCAAGATTATTTTGCACTGCGTATAGACACAAATGGCAACTACATTAGCTGTGCCACAGGTGGCGGATTAGCATCAGATTTTGGTGCTTCCATAACAACAGATGCAACAGGCAACTTTTACGGAACATTTGTAATTGGTGGTTCATCTGCTACTGATATGATAGTAGCCAAATATAATCCGGATGCCACAGGAGCTTGGTCTGCTCAGATAGCTGGCCCTGGTCGCTGTTTCCCGGGCCCCAATATAGCAGTAGATGCAAGTGGCAATGTTTTTACTACCGGATATTTTACAGGCGGTAAAGATTTTGACCCTAGTGCTGGCACATTCGAGATTGCCTGTACAGGCGGAACTTCCACTACAGGCAATCCAGATCTTTTCTTACTCAAACTGAGCTCTACAGGTTCTTTCTCTTGGGTAAAGAGAGTATCATCGAGTGCTAGCGAATATGGAAGTGGACTAGTGGTAGATGATGCAGGTAGTGTTTACTTATCAGGTCACTTCAACGGTGCCAGTACCAACTTTAATATGAGTGGCGCTACAAGTACCACGTCCAATACCTTATCTACATCTGCCAGTTACTATGGGTTTATTGCCAAGTATACAAACGATGGAGATTTTGTGTGGGTAAAGCAGGTATCTTCTCCCAACAACGTAAATCTTCATAGCATGGAGATAGATGGAGCCAACAATCTATACTTATCAGGAGATTTTACCAATAACTATTCACTTCCATGGGCTGGCACAGCTACCTATAGTGCTCCTACTACAGACAAGAATAATACCTTACTAATAAAAATGGACACAGCTGGCTCGCTTTTATGGAGAGGCAACATAGGTATTACTTCTGCTACAGGTTCGGCATATCATGGATTGCCTAGTTTGAGTAATGATGGTAGTTGGTATGTACCTGTTACCTATAGTGGTTCATTCGACTTTGACCCAAACAGCAGCACCAATATTATAACATCTATTGGCCTAGACGACTACGGACTAGTGAAGCTGAAACAATGCAACATAAATAATGCTGTTACCATTAGCGGCACCACCTTAACAGCTACTATGACTGGCGCTAACTATCAATGGATAGATTGCGCTACAAACACCCCTATCAGTGGGGCTACATCACAATCTTTCACCCCAGGCACTAGTGGCAACTTTAAAGTAGCTATAGCTGCAGGCAGCTGCACAGACACATCTGCATGCGAAGCCATTACGGTGTCGGTAGCAGAGCTCAGCAATACTGCACAACTACAAGTGGCCCCTAACCCTGCAAAAGATGGTCAGTTTAATGTGCGCTTATCGTCTTCGATATCTGGCAGGGCACAGGCTTACATTACAGACGCTGTAGGTCGTAAGGTTTGGGAAAACGAAATAGAGCTCAATAAAAACAACCACATTAACCTTGGGCAAATGGATGCGGGCATGTACCTACTGCATGTGGTAGAAAAAGGACAACAAACAACAGTAAAAATAGTGTTGCAGTAGGCAATAATACGGAATGATTGGTAAAAAAGCCTTACCCCTCATAAGCACTATTACCATAAAACATCTGAAAATTACCCAATTATAGGGCTATCTAAAATTATAACCTTTAGATAGCCCTATTTAAATCAGTTTATACATCTAGTGAAATGAAAGATTGACTACAAAACAACACCATTCAATTTCACTACTAATAACAAATCAACTACTATACGGTAAATCACAATTTACTTGAACAGTCATTATATTCAAGTGCTGATAGTAATCTTTTTACTAAAAGCACTTGAATAATTTAACGACAATCCTATTTGAGTACTATGCGGTTGATAGTAGTAGAACCATCGACACCAGTGAAGCGGCAGAGGTAAGTACCTGATGCCAATTCTTTTGGTAAGTCGATGTGACTAGTACCAGCTTGCAATGAGAATGTAGCCACCTGACGACCATCGACAGTGAAGACTGACATTGTGCCACCTATACCTGACTCTATAGTAAGCGCACCGTTTGTTGGGTTAGGATACATAGACCAAGTGTGGATAGCGATTTCGTCGGTTGGTGTAGTAGGTCTGCTGCTGATAACTGTTATCTCTCTTGTAGCTGCGCAACCGTTTGCGAGTCTGTAAGAAATAGTAGTAGTACCAGATAAGACACCTGTAACAACACCTGCTGATGATACAGTAGCATTGAGTGTGCTACTGCTGATCCATGTGCCACCAGTAGTAGCATTGGTTAGCGTAGTGGTGCCCAACATAGGTACTGAGCTAGCACCTGCGATAGCTGCTGGGGATGATTTAACCGTCAATGCCCTTGTTTTCGTACATCCAGAACTTATTGCATATGTAATAGTGGCCGTACCTGATGACACTCCGCTAATCATTCCACTAGAAGCGTCGGCTGTAGCAAGAGCACTATTACTACTGCTCCATAAACCACCCGGATGACTACTATAAGTAAGTGCAGTTGTTTGACCAACACACACATTAGCAGTACCAGCTATTGACGCACTCATTGCTGGACTTACTGTAACTGTTGTTATTGCAAAACAACCAGGGGATGTGCGATATGTTATAGGTGCTGTGCCAACTGCACTACCTGTAACACGTCCAGTACTAGTAACCACAACTGCGATACCAGTTGCTCCACTTGACCACGTGCCGCCACTAACTGCATGTGAAAGATGTATAGATTGTGATACACACACCGCGTCTACACCGCTTATCGAAGTTAAACCCGGATTAACGGTTACTACTTTTGTCCTCGCACATCCATTTGAATGTGTGTAACTTATGGTTGCTGTACCCTCAGATATTCCGCTTACTAATCCAACGCTAGATACTCTTGCGATACTTGTATCTGTACTGCTCCACGTAAAGCCTGTACTACTTGTTGTTAATGGATTTGTATTACCAACACATACCAATCCTGCTCCAGATATGCTGGCTGGCAATACATTGACAGTAAGCGTGGCGGTGCGACGACAACCATTAGTACCAGTGTATGATATAACCGTACTACCACCTATAAGTGTATTCACTTCGCCTGTACCTCCATTGATAGTAGCTACTGTTGTACTGCTGCTAGACCAGGTGCCTCCTGATGGACTACTTGTGTATGTAGCAGAACTAAGCGCACACATTGTTAATGAACCTACAAATGGTGCCGGTATTGAATTAACTGTTGCCTCTCTTGTTATAAAACAACCAGTAGGCAAGGTATATGTAATCGTGGTAGTACTTCCAGACAATCCACGTAACAAGCCGCTTGTTGATATAGTACCCACAGCAGTATTGCTGCTAGACCATGTACCTCCTGATGGTGAACAGTAAAGAGTAGTGTTAGCTCCTTCGCAGACTGTATTGACACCTGTGATAGCCAAAGGCAATGGATTAACAGTGAAGTTGATTGTACGGAAGCAACCAGAAGAAGTAGTGTAAGTGATAATTGCAGTACCTGCTGCAACACCTGTAACAACTCCTGTGCTAGCATCGACTGTAACATTAGCTGAACTTGTAGACCATGTGCCACCAGCATCAGCATGAGACAATGTGGTGGTGCTTCCTAAACATACTCTAGCAATACCTGTAACGGTAGCGAGAGCAGGATTGATGGTTACTTGTTTAACCGACATACATGTGGTACCGATACGATAAGTGATATTAGTAGTACCAACTGCCAGGCCTGTGAGTAAACCAGTTGTTGCATTGATGCGCGCAACAGAAGTAGCACTACTTTGCCAGGTACCTCCAGTAGATGCATTCGTCATAGTAGTAGTTTGACCAATACACACTATTGGACCACCATCACTTGTTGGCAATGCACCGTTGACTGTAACAACTACAGAACGGAAACAATCGGAACCAGCAGCGTAACTAATAGTAGTAGTACCTACTGATACACCAGTAACAACACCAGTGGCACTGATGCGAGCAACAGTTGTATCGGCACTAGACCAGCTGTAACCTACTGTGGTAGGACAAGACAATGTAGTGGTGCTACCCAAACATAGTGCTGTAGTACCAGTAATAGCTGATGGCAAATTAGTAACAACTACGTTAACTATGCGGCGACAACCTGTAGCTAACGTGTAGCTTACTGGGGCTGTGCCAGCTGCCAGGCCTGTTACTGAACCTGTAGCAGCATTGACGCTAACAATAATAGAGGCGGTAGTAGACCATGTGCCTCCTGTAGTGGTGCTAGCTAGTGTAGTGGTACCACCTATACAAGTAGCTGGATTACCAGTAAATGCATTAGGCATTGGATCGACAGACACCTCTGTTGTGATATAGCAACCTGTAGACAACTGATAAGTAATTGTTGTAGTACCTGCACCCATACCTCTTACTGTACCTGATGTAGTGGTAAGGGTACCAACAGCAGTGTTGCTACTGCTCCATGTACCACCTGCAGGCGCACCTGTAAGTGCTGTGGTATTACCCTCGCATACAATTAGTGAACCAGAGATAGCTGTAGGCAATGGATTAACTACCAATGTTGCTGTTTTGTAACAACCACTACCAACGGTATAAGTAACTGTAGCAGAACCAGATGTGAGACCAGACACGACACCTGTTACAGAATCGATAGTAGCACGAGCGGTATTGCTGATAGACCATGTACCACCTGATATAGCGTGTGACAGTGAAGTAGAACCTCCTACACAAACATTGGTAGTGCCAAGTATGTTGGACAGAGAAGTATTAACAGTAACCTCGGTAGTAGTGAAACAACCAGCACCAGAAACTGTATAGGTGATGTTTGTGTTACCTGCTGAGATGCCAGTAGTTACTCCTGATGCATTGATTGTTGCGACTGAGGTATTGGCACTAGACCATGTACCTCCAGCAGTGGCAGAAGCTAGGGTTGAAGATGTGCCGCTACATATTTCGGCAAGGCCCGTAATAGCAGCTGGTAGATTCTTAACCGTTACTGTAATTGTTTTGAAGCAACCTACTGCAGCTAGATATGTGACTGTGGTAGAGCCAGCTGAAACGCCAGTGACTGTGCCCGTAACTGCATCTACTGATGCTACTGTAGTGTCATTGCTTATCCAAGTGCCACCAGTGACTGCATGCGTAAGTGTAGTGTTAGCACCAACACAAACTGTATTAAGACCTGTGATGTTAGCTAGTGCAGCATTAACTGTAACTGGGTAAGTAGCAAAACATCCTGCTCCTGTTTTTGTGTATGATATATTCAATGTGCCAGCAGATGTTGCATTTGCTATACCTGTTGCACTACCGATAGTAGCTACGCCACCATTACTGCTAGTCCATGTACCTCCAACATCGCCGTTGGTATAAAGGGCCGTAGAACCGACACATGCAGTTGAAGGACCGCTTATAGGATTGGGTAATGCATTGACTGTAAGTATAGCCGTAACAGGACATCCACTAGTAGTATGGGTGTAACTAACCGTAGTAGTACCCAGAGCTACCCCAGTTACAACACCAGATGTAGGATTGATAGTTGCAATACCTGTATCTGAAGTGCTCCAAGCCATACCTGTGGTATATGATGAAAGTGTAGTTGATCTTGTCTCGCATACAAGTAGATTACCTAGTATTGAATAGGGAACACTCCCTGCAGTTACAGTCAGCGTTCTCCTACATCCCGTTGGTAACGTGTAATATATTAAAGCTGAGCCGCCAACATATGTAGTAATCATACCCGCTGTATCTACTCTTGCTACGAAAGTATCACTTGAAGACCAACGACCATTTGGCGTTAATGAACTGAGTGCAGTGGTTGCACCAGCACAAACCCAACTAGTACCTGTTATTGGCTCAGGAAGACCATTTACGGTAAGTGTCTTATAGGCATTACAACCATTAAAGTTGGTGTATGTGATTGTAGCGGTACCTGCATTGATGCCAGTGATCCAACCCGACAAACGACCAATTGTCAATGTTGTCGTATCGCTGCTAGACCAAGAGCCTCCACCTATTGGATTGGTGAGGGTAGCGTGAGCAAGTACACAGATGGTATCTGTTCCAACTATAGCTGGCGGTAGTGCAAATACACTAGCGTTTTCCGTTCTCCAGCAACCAGCGCTAACTATATATGATATTCTAGCTGTACCTGCTGAAATACCCGTCATAACGCCAGTAAGACTATCTAATGTAACTCTGGCTGTATTGGTACTAGACCAGGTGCCTCCGGCTAGACCGTTGGCCAATGTAGTAGATGTTCCTAAACATACTCCTAAAGAGCCTGTGATACTAGGCATGGTACTCAACACATTTACTGTAGTGCGCACTTTACATCCAACCGAGGAAGTAAAGGTAACTACTGTGGTACCAACACTAGCAGCGGTAATTATACCTGTAGTAGCTCCTATATACGCTTTTGATGGATCGCTACTACTCCACGTCCCCGTTCCTGATGGATTGGTCAATGTCATTGACTGACCCAAACAAACCAAGGAGTCGCCTTGAATAATTGGTAGGGCCGCATTTACAGTCACAACAACTGTACGATAACAACCGTAAATGTTTGAATAAGTAATGTGAACAGTGCCTGCCGATACTCCACTTACTACTCCTGTTGATGGAGTCACTATAGCTACTGATGTATCTGAACTTGTCCATGTGCCGCCAGTTGTAGAACAATAAAGATTAGTACTACTGTTGGTACAGGTAACCATTACACCAGATACTGCTGTTGGTAATGAATATACTGTTGCTACTGCCGTCACTCTGCAACCAATCGGCGTCGTGTATGTGATCCTGTTTGTCCCATTTATTAACCCAGTCAATACTCCTGTATTCGTATCTATTGTTGCAATAGATGGATTAGTGCTTATCCAGGTACCTCCTGTTTGGGCATGCGTGAGTGTATTGGTAAGACCAACACATGCTGCAAGACTACCTGAAATTGAGCTTGGAACAGCATTAATCGTTATTGTTGCTGTAGCTCTGCATGAACTACTTAGATTGTAGGATATAGTAACTGTGCCTGCTGAAACACCTGTAACTGTGCCACCTACAATACCAACTGTTGCTACAGCTGTATTACTGCTACTCCACGTACCACCTGAAGAGGCATTACCTAATGTAGTAATTGATCCAACACATGTTTGAAGATTGCCAGTTATAGCTGCAGGTGGGTTATTTACTGATACTGTCATCGTTCTTATACAGCCAGTTCCTAAGGTGTAGGTAATCACTGATGTGCCATTACTAACACCTGTCGCAACTCCACTTGCACTATTAATAGTAGCAACTGTAGTATCGTTTACAGACCAAACGCCTCCACTCATAGCATGGGTATATGTTTGTGAAGAGCCTATACAAATTATAGATGAACCAGTGATGCTGGCAAGTGCAGCATTGACTGTAAGAACATGAGTAGCAAAACAAGATGAACCAGAAGTACTATAAGTAATAGTAGCTGTGCCAACGGCTGTACCTGTAACTAAACCTGTAGCAGCATTGATACTTGCAACACCAGGGTTGCTGCTGCTCCATGTGCCACCGGTAGTAGCATTGGTCATTGTAGCTGTGCTACCTTGACAAATTGCTGATGGACCAACGATACTAACTGGTGATGCATTTACAGACACGGTGGTGGTGCGTGCACAACCACTGCTGTGCGTGTAGCTGATAGTAGTAGTACCAATTGCAACACCACTAACTACTCCTGTTGTTGGATTGATAGTAGCTACTGTTGTATCAGCACTTGACCATGTTTGACCTGTAGTGAAAGACGACAATGTAGTAGTACCAGTAGGACAAAGGAAGTTGGTTCCTGAAATAGCTTGTGGAGTAATGCCTACTGTGATCATCTTAGACCGTACACATCCGTTGGGAAGGGTGTAGTATACCAACGAGGATCCTCCCATAATACCTGTAGCGGCTCCAATTGTATCTATTCGTAAGATAAATGTATCACTAACACTCCACATACCATTTGATATTGTATTGGTCATATTTATTGTACCTTCCGCACATACAAAACTAGGACCAGTGATAAGGGCTGGTGTAACCTTTACTCTTAATGTTTTAGTAGATATACAACCCGTAAACATATGGTACGTAATTGTGGTAGTGCCTGCCAATTTACCTGTGACCCACGCAGAAATTGAACCAATTGTTGCAATACTAGTGTCGCTGCTGCTCCATGTACCACCTATTGTGCTATTAGTCAAGGTAGTGTGTGCTGCAACACATATACTGTCAAGACCTGCTATAGCTGCCGGATAAGCATGTACGGTAACCAAAGCGGTCCGGCTACAACCAGAGTTGACAGTATAGGTAACTGTAGTAGTGCCTGCTGCCAATGAAGTAAGGGCGCCAGTGGTTGCATTGATTGTGCCTACTGATGTATTACTGCTGCTCCATGTGCCACCTGATACACTGTGAGCAAGTGTAGTAGTAACATCAGGACAAATAGCTGTAGCACCAGTGATTGCTGGCATAGCGGCATTTACTGTAACTAGTGTTGTAGTGTAACAACCAGTACCAACAGTATATGTAATGCGAGCTGTGCCTGCAGCTACACCTGTAACAACTCCTGTTGAACTATTAACTGTAGCAACAGCAGTGCTACTGCTGCTCCAAACACCACCTCCTGTAACGTTAGCAAGTGTTATAGTTTGACCACCACATACAATAACATCGCCAGTAGATGATGTAAGTGCAGGATTGACTGTGACTACTGATGTAGTAAAACAACC
>CALRKH020000069.1:0-18393 GCA_943367855.1 Asaia bogorensis
ATTATATCAATGTGCATGGTACATCTACTCCTTTGGGAGACATTAGTTAAGTAACTGCTATTCAACGTGTGTTTGGTGAACATGCATACAATCTCAATATCAGTTCCACTAAATCAATGACAGGTCACTTGTTAGGTGCTGCAGGAGCCATAGAGGCTATCGCGAGCATTATGGCTACAGTGCACGATACGATACCTCCAACTATCAATCACTTTACCGACGATCCTGCATTTGACCCTCGTCTGAACTTCACCTTCAACAAGGCACAGAAGCGTGTAGTAAATATTGCTTTGAGCAACACATTCGGTTTTGGTGGTCACAATGCTTCAGTGATCTTCAAAAAATACACCGAGTAGGTTGTGCGGCGTATTATAAGACGTATTCTTTCCACAAATTCAGAAGACAAGCAACTACTACTACAGTTGGAGCATTTGCTTGGATTTACACCTCGATACATCGAGTATTATCGTCTTGCGCTCATGCATCGGTCTAAACCCGATGATGTAACTGCCAGTAATGAGCGGTTAGAGTTTTTGGGAGATGCTATATTGGGGGCTATCATAGCAGAATATCTTTTCAAGAAATATCCCTACCAACCAGAAGGCTATCTTACCGAGTTAAGATCGAGAATAGTACGCAGAGAGACCATGAATAATGTGGCATTGCGTATGGGGCTGAACAAGATGGTGCAGTATAACCAAAATGATAGAGGCTTAAGTAGAAGTCATATTTTTGGTAATGCATTAGAAGCACTTATTGGTGCAGTTTATCTTGACCAAGGATTTAATAAGACCAGAACTTTTATTCTCAATCAGATTATCAAGGCGTATATAGACCTTGATACGATGGAAAATACAGATACCAACTATAAGAATCAATTGCTTAGTTGGGCGCAACGCAACGGCAAAACACTAGTTTTCGAAACCCTGGAAGAAAAAACGGAGGGCACTCGTAAGTTATTTACTGTAGGTGTGCTGCTAGATGGTGTTATAGTAGCCAATGGAACTGGTTATAACAAGAAAGATGCTGGACAAGTAGCAGCACGTGCCGCAATGGATGTGCTGGGTGTGGAATAGTGTTATCTATTTTAATTTTTACTAGTTCATTTGCTGCATATTGCGTACTTTACACCTACTACATTGGGTAGGATGAAGCGACTAATCCTTTTTTTATTACTCTTACTATTAGCTACCAACCTGTCTTTTGCTCAGGATGCCGCTGTCTTTCGTTTTGATGAAAAATCTGTGAAAGAGGAAGATTACAATCATTTTAATAATGCATGGAAGTATAAAGTAACTTCGGACACTGGTCTAGAAAAAATTGCGTATGATGATAGCGGCTGGGACACTATTAGAACTACATTGAATAATCGTAGAGGTGCACCAGTTTTTCTGAATGATATTGCTTGGTTTAGGGCTAAAGTAATAGTAGATTCTAGTTTTGTAAATGTGCCAATGTGTTTCAACATAGAACATAAAGGTGCATCTCAGATATACTTGGATGGAAAGTTGTTGATGGAATGGGGGGTAATAAGTAAAGGGGATGATTATGAAGATTTAAATCCAGAAAATAAATACACGCCATTTACATTTTCTAAAGCCGGAGAACACATCATAGCAATTAGGTATTACAATAAGCATGCTGAACGCAACTTTAGCATCTTTGATGATGATGTGCCAGGTTTTGTTTTTACGTTTCGTACCGTAAGGTCGGTATTAGAGGTTAGCACCATTAATTCCTTGGCGCTTACAACCTCTATGATGTTGCTATTCGGTATTTTCATCGCCTTAGCTATGGCGCATTTCTTTTTGTTTCTTTACCAGCGCAACTCCAGAATAAACCTTTACTATACAGTTTTAGCAGCTGCTCTTGCATTTATATATCTGCTCTATTGGTGGTCTTATGTTAGTACGGGGCCATTAGATACTTTATCACTGCATTTCACAATGCCGCTGCTGATAGCATTTTTTTATTTCGGAATGGGCAGTTTCGCTTATCATTTGTTTGGCGGTAGTAGGTTGCTTTACAGAATAACAAGTGCATGTTATTTACTTACTCCAATAGTATACTACATCAATGTAGGAATTGGCGGCACTTTGCTAGGTGTTTTGCTTGTTTATATGCTTATTGAAGTGATTGCGTATACAATAAGGGGTATATGGCGAGGTGTGCCGGGAGCTAAAATAATAGGAGTAGGATTACTTATGTTTACTGTGTTTATGACACTCACCATTTTGTATCTGGGATTGTTTGGTAACATATTATACGCAGAAGGGTGGAAAGGTCTTTTTCTGATAGGTGTCGCAGTTCTGTCCATATTGAGCTTGCCTGTTTCTATGTCCGTATATCTGGCGTGGAACTTTGCTCGTGTAAATAAGGAATTGAAACACAATTTGGTTCAGGTAGAGGAACTATCTGCGAGGACGCTACAGCAAGAATTGGAAAAGAGTAGGCTAATAGAACATCAAAAAGAGCAATTAGAAGTAGAAGTGTTGGCCAGAACAGCCGAAGTGGTGCAACAAAAAGAAGAAATAAAACAACAGCATGACGAGCTGAAGAAAGAAAAACACAAAGCCGATGAACTGTTACTGAATATATTGCCAGCTGAGGTGGCCGATGAACTAAAGCAGAAAGGGCATGCAGGAGCAAAGTCTTATAATGATGTAACTGTATTGTTTACTGATTTTGTGAATTTTACAAAAGCAGGTGAGCAAATGACCCCTCAGCAGTTGGTAGATGAACTACATTGTTGTTTCAGAGCATTTGATGAAATAATATCGAAGTACGGAATAGAAAAGATAAAGACCATAGGCGATGCTTATCTGGCTGTATGTGGTTTGCCATTAGTAGATGCACAGCATGCAGAAAAAGTGGTGAGTGCAGCTTTAGAAATCAATGCTTTTATGAAAGAGCGGAGAAAAGCTCTTGGTGATGCCACATTCGATATTAGATTAGGTATTCATAGTGGGGCTGTAGTAGCTGGTATAGTGGGTATCAAGAAGTTTGCTTATGACATTTGGGGCGATGCTGTAAACACAGCAGCAAGAATGGAGCAAAGCGGCGTAGCTGGCAAAATCAATATTTCTGAAGCTACATACAACTTGGTGAAACACCAGTTTGAATGTAGCCACAGAGGTTTGATAGGCGCTAAGAACAAGGGTGAACTTAATATGTATTTTGTAGAGAGGGCTTTATAAGTGATTTTTATCTCTTACCGTATCGTTGCTTGTATGAACCTTATATGTGAGGAATGTAATGATGTAAACCATTTCTTCAGATGTTATCTTGTTTTCTGCTATGCTATTTTCATGGCTAGCATTATCTTGTCTCAGGTCATAGCCTGCTAGTTTATCCTCGGGAAATATGGGTATGATTGTTTTTTTGCCTCTTTTTATATTGTGACATTTAGCGCAGTTTTCTTCGTAAAGTGCTTTGCCCTTCTCCCACTGTTTCACATAATCTGCTTTTACTGTAGCCGACATACTCGAAGGAAATTGATAGCGAACGGTATTCTTGCGAGTGGCGCAAGATGCTATGGCTATAATAGCTATTATAAGGCCAACTGATTTTAGTTTCATCTTTAGTATTCACCACCTGGTTGGCGGTTATTAAGTTGTTTGTTTTTAGATTTTGGTAGTGTAGCTGGTTTGGTAATGATAGGTATATCCTCGTTTAAGCTATTGATGAAGGCGATAAGATCTTGTTGCTCGGAGGAGGATAGGTGAAGCGAGTCGGCAGAGAGTGTTTGGTTGGGTACGTTTAGTCCATGTCCGGTGCCTCCACCATTGTTATAGAAAGCTATAAGCTGCTTCATGTCAGAGATTACGCCATTGTGCATATATGGGGCGGTACGGGCGGCATTGCGCACAGTGCCTGTACGGAATGCTCTAAACATTTCAGGTGCAGGATTCACAACATACCTACCTGTATCTGCACTTAGGCGTGTGTAGCTAGTGTCGGCAGGTACACCTAGTACTTCAAATTCGGAGCCAACGTATGGTGGCTTAACCCCATTGAAAACTGGTGGGAAGTGGCATGTGCCACACTGAGCTTTGCCCATAAATAAGTTATATCCCCGCATTGCTGCATCAGATATAACCACAGATTGTTTTATGGCAGCATCGAACGGAGCTTCGTAAAAGCTGAACGTGCTGTAATAGCTTATGATAGCAGAGGTGATGTGTCTTATGTTTGGTTCAGGCTCAGAGGGTGTAAGTTTGGCTAGTTGCCATAAGGCTAGTTTATAATCGTTACAAGAAAGAACCTGCTCCAGAATTTTCTTTGCATCGCTACCCATTTCGTGAGGGTTGGTCATTACATCTTCAGCTTGTTGCTCTAGTGTGTAATGCTTGCCGTCTGCCATTAGGAGATGATTGTGAACTGTATTGAGCAATGATGGTGTATTGCGTGCCAAACGTTGGTATCCATTATATTGCAATGCAGATACTACAGAAGTGTCGGTAAAACATTGATCTGGCTTATGGCAAGATGCACAGGAACGCTTATTGTTGCCTGATAATATAGGGTCGAAAAACAGTTGTTTGCCTAGTTCATTAATCTGTGCCAATGCCAAACTGTCGGTAACTCTTAAAAATACACCCTTGCCGTTTTGACCATAGTAAAGACGCTTGTCAAATATATCAGTAGCTCGTTTATTGAGTGCATAATCAACTAACGATTTGCTGACTACCTTATGTTGAACAATTAATTGCTGATTGAGCCGAAATAGTGGATTGATATAGTTTCTAACAAAATGGAAATGATCGAATTGGGTGATGTCTTTTGGTTGGTTGGCTACAAACTTCAAAAGGGCACTAAAGGTATCCAGGTATTGCTGGGGTAAAGCCACATTAGGAAAGCTAATATTGAATGATTGGTATAGGCTAACTGTGGAGTGCAGCATAGCATTTAGTTCAGTAATCACCTTATCGGTATTGGGACATTCGAAGCCTGTAGTATATATGGCTGCCAAATTGAGCAGAAATAGTCTATTGCATAGATAGAAGTGGTGATAATCAGTAAGGCGTTGTGTAATACTATCGTGTGTATAAATGTTGGTAGCAGTTAAAGCCTTTTGTATAAGACTCTTCAGTGTATCTGTATTGGGGTTATCATCATGCAGGTGTAGGTAGGCCAGGGTTAGGCCGGCACCTACTCTTTTGTAGGGTGGTTCATATTTTTCAAACACCTCTGTTTCCCACTCCACAGGCAGTGGTGCATTGATCTGTTTATATGCCAATGGCTCCAGATATCGCAGCCAAAAGTCGGCAGCCTTCATGGTAAGCCGAGTTCTTACGATAGCATCATCTAGCTGGGCAACTTGTTGGCTGTCTTTCAGGTTGGTTTGTGCTAAGGTCTCTAATAGTTGCTTTTCAGCTGTTTCTAGTGCACCTATACGCAGTTGGTAGTTGGTTTGGTAGGAGTTGGTGTTGCTACTTTGGTTGAACGCTACCAACCAACAAGCACTCAGTATCAGCACTACTATTACTACAAATTTCCTAATCATTTTCGTCACACTAAGCTAGGAAGCTCAACAGTGTGCGAAAGTATTATTGCATTGTTGCTCTAGAGTTACGCCTGTGTTATGGGAGTATTAAGGCCATTGTTTACAGCTTTTAGCGACTTCCTGTAAATCTTCTTGATGCTCTCTTTTTCTTCAGTATTAATAAGTTCATTCACTGTTGGTATCAGCTCTTTGTTGATAGGCGTATCCAATATAACTATTGCCGCTAAGGCATATGCTGCGGACCATCTAACTACTGTGCCTTCGTGTTTAGTGTTAGCTATTAGTGCAGTTACAGCTGTCTCTATCATTTGCTTATGATAAGCAATAGCATTGCCTATTACCTTTGCTGCTTCCCACTTTATTCAAGGGTTTGGCATTGATAGTTTATCTATTATCCATTGCAATTGAATAGAAGACAATGAGCAACCGTGTGCTCTGGTAGCCAGTTCTATAGCCTCTATACATGTGGCTACAGTAGCTGCATTAAGCTTAGTTTCGGTAAGTATTATTTCTTCAATAGAAATATTCCCGCTGTGTAATGATGCTGCAATGAACTCTGTTTTTTGTTTGGGCTTTAGCGATTTGTCTTTTATCGTTTCTATGAGGTTCATCAGTTTGTATATGCTATTACTCAAAGTTATTGTAAGCAGCACTTAAATACAATTCATGAGCTGTTTACTTCTTTTTTCAATCATATCACACATCATTACCCCAGTTGTCCAATTCTTCTTTGCTCCATAATAAAGGGAAGAATATTCGGCGTTGATAGCGAGGGTGCATGTATTTTTTCCAGTTGCTACCACCTGTTCCTTCTGTTTCTTTATTTCCTTTATCCAGGTATGCTGCTGCCGCATGATAGTGTGCCATTACCCAGGCAATATTAACGGTATGGTCATAGTGACGCATTGCAGCTATTAAAGTTTTATCTTTTTGATCTGCATCTGGCAATGATAGGTATTTGCTGTAAATATTGCAATTTCTAGAGCTGACCATAGCATTTATAAACTCGCTTTTGTAGCGTTCTTCAAACAAACGGATGAGTGTGCTTTTTTTGCCAGTTTTATAATCTTTACCAGCTGCATGCCAATACAGATGTTCGTAAATCTCTTCTACAGTGGCACTTGAGTCGAAGTTGTTTCTATATCTAGCGTCTGTAAGCAACTCAATGTGTGTAGAAGTAAACTCCACCAGTCTATACTGAGCACTTTGGAAACCACTGGCTGGGGTAAGTGTATTTCTGAACTTTAGGTATTGATCGTATTCCATTCCTTCGCTCATGATGCTAAATGATGCAGACAGCACATCAAAGTATCTGCTCATTCTGTTGATGCGCTCTGCAAAGAATGTTGCTGTTGGATTGAGGGCGTCAATTATTTGATTCGCCTCCCACAATGTCATTTTAAATAGTAGTTCATTTACCTGGTGGTATAGTATGAATATCATCTCATCGGGTAGGGTAGTCCGTTGCTTTTGTAGATTCAGCAGCAGGTCTGTTTGTATGTAGTCCCAGTAGGTGATGGGTTTGGCCCAAATCAAACCCTCTAGGTGAATGTTCACATCCTGATCTATAGACTGCATTTTTTCTTCCAGTCTATTTAATGTATCCTGATTGATGTTGCTCATACTTGTTGTTTAGTTTTGCTCGCTAAAGCGAAGGTGGATGTAAGCGTCTATTTTTTCTAATGTGGTATGAGCGGTAATGTTGTGGTCGGCTATAAACTCAGCTATAGCTGCTTCTTGCAGGTTGCCTTTGTGCAGTGCCGTACTATAGGGAGTGCCCGTAAACGACACCATAGAATATAGTGGGAAATAATGATTGGGGTACAGAGCGGCTACTCTTCTTTCTACACTTCTATGTAATTGATATGTTGGGTCTGCAACTTTGTCTCTCATTACCAGATAGTTCTGTAGAGATAGGTCTTGCACTGCGTCACCTTCAGGTTTTCTTAGGTGTTCAAACTCGGGTAATATTTTAGTCCAGTCATGGTTGTGCTTCATCATTAGTTCATTCATCACAGTGCAGTCTTCAAATCCACAGTTCATGCCTTGTCCGTAAAATGGTACAGTAGCATGGGCTGCATCGCCCATAAGTACTGTATTGTTATAATGCCAAGGGAAGCATCGTATAATGGCTAAAGAAGACAACGGATGGTCTTGCCAAGTATCTGCAACTTGGGGCATTATTGCATAAAAGTCGGGAAAGAGTGTCTGGAAAAAATCATTGACTTTTTCTTTATTGTTGAGTTTGGAAAAAGAATATTGATGGCCATCTATAGGCATGAAAAGGGTGCATGTAAATGAGCCGTCCATATTGGGTAATGCAATCAACATGAAGCGTCCTCTTGGCCATATATGGAGTGTGTTTTTATCCATCTTCCAGCTGCCATCTTCGTTGGCGGGTAGTAATATTTCTTTATAACCGTCATCTATATAGTTTTGGCTATAGCTGAACCTATCCATACGTTGCATAGCATGGTAACGAACTGCTGAGAATGCGCCATCGGTAGCAAATATTACATCGGCTTTGTGGGTGCTTATGTTGCCGTCACATACATCTTTGAAGGTGCAGGTACTGTTGATAATTTCAGCACCTATGCACTCTTTGTTGAAGTGAAGTGTAGCGCCAGCAGCTTCGGCCGCATCCATTAGTTGCTTGTTTATATCACCTCTGGATACCGAATATATAGCTTCTTGTTCATTGCCATATTGTTGCCAAGATGTGCTGCTGTCTTCGTGGTGTAGTGTGCGCCCATACATGGGTATGGCTATAGCTCGTATAGAATCGCCTAGGTTCACAGTATCTAGAGCGTGCCAGCCACGCCATGATGTTGCCAGGTTTATTGACTTTCCTGCTGATATGTGTGCTTTGCGTAGGTCTGGCCTTCTTTCATATACAGCTACCTTGTAGCCTGCTCTTGATAGGTACACGGCCCATAGTGAACCTACTAAGCCTGAACCAACTATTATTGCAGTCTTCATTATGCGGTTGTTTTTTCGAGTGTTGGTATAGTCATTACATCGCCACATTTGCGACATGTTCGTTTATCTAAATCGTCATAAAACGATTGCATCAATAAAGGCAGCTCAGTTACTATGTCGTGTAGTTGAAATGTGGCTTTATATAACAAGTGGTCGCAACTTTCGCAAAACCACATACAGCTATCTAGCTCACCTTCAGGTCTTTTTCGTTCCACCACCATGCCCACTGTATTGGTACCTCGTTGTGGCGAGTGTGGCGTGCGTGGTGGTAGCAGGAAAATTTCGCCCTCTTTAATGTCTACCACTCTGCGCTTACCATCTTCTATAATGGGTAGTTGCATGTCGCCCTCTAGTTGGTAAAAGAATTCCTCCCCTTCGTTGTAATGAAAATCTTTACGGCAGTTGGGGCCTCCAACTATCATAATAATAAAATCGGTATCCTCATATACCACTCTGTTGCCTACTGGTGGTTTCAATAGATGTCTGTTTGTTTCTATCCATTTTAGCAGATTTATCGGATTCGGTATAGCCATTAGTAAAGTGCTTTAATTAGGTGCGGTGTCAATTACTACACAATGCTAGCTACTACCATTCACACAATTTCTGATTTTGGTCATCCTGCTCAAAATCATGTAGGGTATATAAAAAAGAAGCAGCTGCATTGGAGTGCAGCTGCTTCTGTTAAGTATTTTCAATGGGAGATTATTACATCCCTAACTAAAAATTAGTCGGCAAGGAATCCAAATTTACCATCGTTATAATCTTTTATTGCTTGGTGTATTTCGGCTTCTGTATTCATTACAAATGGCCCATAACTTACATAGGGTTCATTCAGTGGTTCTCCGCTCAATACTAATATTATACTGTTTTTGGTAGCTTTTATATGGATGTCCCCTGCCTCATTCTTCAGTTGCACGTAGTGGTTTTCTGACACATTGTGGTCGTTTACTACTATGCCACCATCTACTACTAGTATGCCCGAATTGTAGTTGGAAGGTAGTGTGAACTTGAAGTCGGCACCAGTGTTTAGATGTATGTCATACATGTTTACCGGAGAGAAGGTACTTGCTATTCCCTTGGTGCCGCCATACTGACCTGCTACCACATATACTGTTCCCATATTGCCAGGTAGTTTCACGGATGGTTTAGAGGTGTGTAGTATACTTTGATACTTAGCTGGGGTCATTTTGTGTTTAGCAGGCAGGTTTATCCATAGTTGCAGCATCTCAAATGCACCTCCTGCTTTGGTATAGGTTTGCTCGTGATATTCTTTATGCAGCACACCCCCACCTGCTGTCATCCACTGCACATCTCCAGCTTTTATTATGCCATGATTACCCTTACTATCATGATGCTCAACAGCCCCTTTATAGGCAAATGTTATAGTCTCTATACCTCTATGTGGATGCACTCCTACTCCTCTCGAAATCTCAGAAGGCGGATAGTTTACCTCTGCATTGAAGTCTAAAAGAAAGAATGGACTCATACGTTCTTCAAATCCCTTTCCATTTGGGAAATAATTCATCACCTTGAATCCATTGCCTACCATATGCGTATTGGTTGGCGATAATACTCCTTCCACTCCTCTATATCCTTTCACGTTTATTTTTTCTGCTGCCTTTATAGGGCTGCCAAATGCTGCGTAGATGTAGGTGAGTAAGCTACCCAGTATGCCTTTTTTTAGAAAGTCTTTACGTTCCATATCGTTAGTGTTAATTTGTTAAGCTATGTTAGTTCTTTTGTAATGCAGCTGTACCAACCCACTTTTATAAGCAGTAGTATTTACTAGTTGCAAATCTTGTTCAGGTCTTCCAGCAGCAAACAGTCTGATGCCATCGCCCACCATTGTTGGTATTATAGAGATGATAATCTCATCTATTAAGTCGTCTTGCAGCAAAGTGTTTACTACTACTGCTCCACCATCTATAAATATATCTTTGCCAGCTTCTAGCTTGATAGATGCTATAAGTGACTTGAGGCTGCCACTATAAAATGATGTGTTTCCTTCGTCTGCTTGTGCGGAACGTGTATATACATAGGTCTTTTTGTCAGCATGTACAAATTCGGGCACCTGCTTCATCACCCAATCATAGGTTCGCTTGCCCAGTATCACAGTGTCCACAGTTTTTATGAAACTGGCGTATCCGTAGTCTTCACCGGGCATTTCCACTTTCGACAAGAAAGATAAATCGTCGCCTGGCTGAGCTATATACCCGTCCAAGCTCATAGCAATGTATAAAATAGTTTTTCTCTGGTTCATAGTTTTCATCGCATTACGAAATTAGTATTCCACCCTCAATAAGCAATAATAGATGTATAGACATACATAATAGTAACTGAGGTTGGTGTGTGCTGCTTTTTTACTTGTTTATTAAAACTTAACTTGCAATGTTAATGCAGTGTTGTTGTTTTGATTTTTGATAGTGTTTGCATTACGTCAATTTATTATTATGTCGCGTTTAGTACTAAGTTTTCTGTTCTCTTTTTTGTTTTGTTCGCTGGGTGTTTCAGCTCAGTTAGTTACCTATACAGGCGATGTTTCGGGCGCAGTAGCTACAGTCGCTACCAATACTACGGCTACGCCACTCACTCGCGTAAATGGGGCCTCCACTCCTGGTGCGCCATGTAGCAGTGGCTTGTCAGTCATAGCCTTTAGCACTGTTACCGTGTTCAATCTGGCTCAGCCGGCCATTGAGCTAGACGTGCTACCTGATGCTGGTTTTGCATTAGATGTTACAGGTTTTGAGGCCACATTGCGTAGGTCTGCATCTGGCCCGGCAAATGTTCGTTTTGCTTACAGTACCGATGGTGGTGCCACATGGATCAATCAAGGCACAGATCAGTCTCCTTTGGTGGCTAGTTGCGGTACAGGTTCGACAGCTTCTTGGTCCACTTTAGTTCATGTTACTGCGCCACTGGCACTCAAGTTCCGGATATATGGGTTCAATGCCGGTAGTGGTTCTGGAGTTATGCAGCTCATCAATTTTCGTGTCAATGGGTCTGTTTCAGTTGCTCCCTCTTGCGGTGTGCCTCCGGGTCTTACGGCTACTTTTGTAAGCACAACCGATGCTACGCTAGGGTATACACCCATACCTGGTGCTACAAGCTATAATATACGTTATAGACCTACTGGGTCTTTAGTATGGAGCTCATTGTCTGTTATAGGTACTTCTGCATCTATAGCTAGTCTCTCCCCAGCTACAGTTTACGAGGCACAGGTGCAGGCAGTATGCGGTGCTGGCTCCAGCACATTTAGCACTTCAGCATTTTTTACCACAGCTACGGCTGGTGTAGCATCGGCATCTAGCGGCAAGATAGTGGCCTATTTCAATAGACCAGTAGATACTACTGTATCTACTGGCACTTATGCCAATTATCTGGATCGCACAATGGCAGATACGCTCATTGCTTACATCAATAGGGCTAGGTACACCATTGATATCGCTCAATATAACTATAACCAGAGTGCGAGTTACAGCAATATTGCCACAGCTATCAACAGTGCTATAACCCGTGGTGTGCGGGTAAGGTGGATATATGATGGTAATGAATCTAATACAGGTCTGGCATTGCTGGATACTGCTGTTCATACCTTGGCCAGTCCTACCACTGGGGCTTATGGGCTCATGCACAATAAGGTAGTTATAATAGATGCCATGTCTGCCGACCCTAATGATGCTGTAGTATCTACTGGTTCCACCGTTTGGGGTGTCAATCAATTCAATAGAGATTATAACAACACAGTGTTTATACAAGACTCGGCCTTGGCACATGCTTATCTAGATCACTTCAATATGATGTGGGGGGATACTGGTGCATACCCCAATATGGTAATGTCTAAGTTTGGCCCATACAAAACTGATTTGGGTAGGCATATTTTCAACATTGGCGGCAAAACCGTGGAGCTATATTTTAGTCCTAGCGATAGAACAGATGCTAAGATTCAGGCTGCTATTAATTCTGCTAACTCTGATTTATATTTTGGTATGTACACCTTCACTATGGCAACTGATGCAACAGCAATAGTAAACCGACACACTGCGGGTGTATATGCGCCGGGTATAGTAGATGAGAATAGCACCATATCTGGTGCTGCATATGGTATACTTACATCGGGTATAGGTAGCTTGCTCAAAACCCAAACTGGTGCAGTTATCTACCACAATAAGATGCTTGTGGTAGACCCCTCTAATACTTGCTCAGATCCGTTGGTGCTCACTGGCTCTCACAACTGGACAATGGCTGCCGAAACTAAGAACGATGAAAATACGCTTATCATACATTGGGATACTTTAGCCAATGAATTTTATCAATCGTTCAAGGCTAACTATGCTGATCTTGGTGGTTCGCTTACCCCTGTAGCTCCATGTGCTGTTACTGCATGTGGTGTGCCTGCTGGTTTGGCTGCTTCAGGTATTAGTTCGTCGGCTGCTATCTTATCATGGTCATCTTTGGCTGCTGCTGTTTCCTATCAGCTTCACTATAGGGCAGTAGGCGATACTGCCTGGACGGTTATAAGTACTACAGCTACTTCGGTATCATTGTCGCTGTTATCGCCAGCTACAGCCTACGAGTTTGAGGTGCAAGCCATATGCGCATCTGGTACAGGGTTCTTTAGTCCTGCTTCATCTTTCACCACTTTGGCATTGCCATGTACACCACCAGTAGCACTTTCATTGGTGGCGGTAGATACAGACTTAGTACATCTTAGCTGGGTGCCATCTACAGCTGCATTGGGCTACATTGTCAATTATAGGGCAGTAGGTGCTACTACCTGGTTGGCCGACACTACTACTGCAGCATCGGTTGTGCTTACACTTCTGGCTCCTGCTACAGACTATGAGGTTAGGGTAGCGGTGCTGTGTGGAGCGGTGAGCAGCCCTTTTAGTGGTATAGATACTTTTACCACACTTAGTCCTTCTTCGGCTATATGTGTTGCGCCAGCTACTGTTACGCCAGCAGCTACTATTATTACCACTACTTCGGCAATAGCACGCTGGGCATCGATGCCTGGGGCTATGGGCTACCGTGTAAGGTATCACAAAGCCGGCACACCTACATGGAGTTATATGTCAGTTACATCCAATTGGGCATCTCTGTCGCCATTGTTGCCTGCCACTTTATATGAGTTTCAGGTGCAGACCATGTGCGATGCTACTACAAGTAGCGAGTTCAATGGTTCTTCCTTGTTTACTACGGCCTCAGCGCCTGCTTCGGTTACCAATACCGCTGCAGCTACCACGCTAATGGCTTATGTGGCACCAAACCCTGCACAAGCTACTGCAGTATTGCATTATCATACACCTACCGTTGCTAACGTACAAGTGGCTTTAATAGATATAGCTGGTAGGCAAGTAGCTACCTGGGCCGAGCTGGCTAGCCCAGGCGAAAACAAAATGCGCATAGATGCACCAACTCCAGGTGTTTATGTGCTACAGATAGTAGCAGGCGGACAGACTGAAAGATTGAAACTGGTAGTATATTAATACTTAGGTATGCTTTACAGGTCGCGACGAGCCATCACTATGTTGAACTCCCCTTCTGTAAGCTCCTTGCGTTCATTGTCACTATTATACATCATGGTGTTTGTGATTCCCTTTATTACATAGGTCACCAGTGGCACACCAACTATAGTGTCTCTGCCTAGTAGGCTTACATCGCTAATGGAAACAAAGTAGGCACTATAGGCAGTGTCGAGTGCATTCCATTGTTTGGCAAGTGTTGGGTTCACTATTGTCAATGTTGGTTTTATGCTTGTATCCCTGTAGCTTAGAGTTCTGCCTTTCAGCTGCATTATATCTGCATCTGTTATAGTGTAGTTTACTGGCCAGTATAGTTTTAGGTCCACCATCTCGGCTACTACCCATGCGCTACGTTGTGTGCCAGCAAGCTCATTTGCCGCTGGTATTGCATAGCTAGGCTCGTCTGATGTGGTGAGCATTCGACTTTCGTTAAATACATACTTGAAGTAGTATTTTTTGGTTACCTGCTCATTGTTGTTTTCTTTCTTTTTGCACCCGCTCATACACGCAGCGGCTATTAATAGGCTTATAGCTATCTTATTCATCTTGCTATTGTTGAAGGTTTTTTTAGTATTACGAATATACAAAGACTTCACTACTCCTTTTTTAGTAATAGTTTAGCTAGCCATTGTGCTGTTAGGCTGTAGCAAGATTTTGTTGCAATAAAGTAGATTAGCATATCTACTTACGATAAAGACTTAGGTTTCCAGCCAAGGTCGGAGAAAAGCTTCTTTTTGCCAAAGAAGTAGTCCCACACAATACTTCGTTTGTAAATGCCTTCTTCGTTTCTATTGGTAATGAGTGCCTGATTCTCTCGTCTGCGGGCTAACCATTTGCCCAGTGTAGCATAGAAAGAAAAGTGCGCTTTGATAATGGTAATAGTTTCTTTACCCTTGCCAGTTAGTAGCAGTCTGAGTCCGGCTACACCATCTAGCACTAGCCTTAACGGGAAAAGCCAAATCAGCTTTGCTGCCTTCTCATTTTTGAGTAGCAATACCAGATTGTTTCTAAAATTATAGAACAACTTTTGAGGGCTACCATAACTGATGACACTGCCCCCTACATGATACACTATTGAATTGCCAATGTACCCAATTTTATAGCCTGCATTCTTTAGTCTCCAGCATAGGTCCACCTCTTCCATGTGTGCATACAAGTCATTATCCAGCCCACCTACTTTATGATACAAGTCGGCACGCACCATAAAACATCCGCCAGATGCCCAAAACACTTCAATATTATCATCGTATTGGTTTAGGTCTTTCTCTATGTCGAAGAATACTCTGCCACGGCAAAATAGGTAGCCATACTTATCCATAAAGCCACCTGCAGCACCTGCATACTCAAACATGTCGCGCTGACGCCAGTAGCGTATTTTGGGTTGGCAAGCTGCCAGTAATGCATCTCGCTCCATAGCCTGATGCAATGGCGGAAACCAACCCTGACTTACCTCAAAGTCGGCACTAAGTAGGATGTAATATTTTGCCTTAATGCGGCGTAGGGCTTCGTAATAGCCATTAGCGAAGCCGTGATTTTCCTCTATGCGCAGAGTTTTTACACTAGGGAAGTGCTCTTGCACATACTCCAGCGTATTGTCGGTAGAGGCATTGTCTGCCAGCACCACGTCATAACCTGTGTGTGCCTCGGCTACTATAAGTGGCAGAAAAAGCTCATGCCATTTGGTGCCGTTGTAAGATAGTATTACAACGGCAGTATCTTGCTGGCATAAGATCATAAATATAAGAGGGTATGCTGTGCGCTATTATTTATACTTAGGGTCGTACAGCGTATTATCTGGCACCTTTATGCTGTCATTTTTCTGATACTTGTGCTCCCAAAGATTGTAGCAGCCAGACCATGCAAAGATGAAAATGCCGAAGAATGAAAGAAGAAACAAAAAACGTGACTTAGAGGGTTTATTCAACTCTATGTCGTTAGGGTTATCTATCTCTCCGTTCTGATTATTTAGTTGCGTGTTCATGAATTCTCAAAGTTACCTTCGCAAAAATAGTAGTAATTCCCTCAAATTCATAATATTTTTACGACCCATCCGTTAATCTCGGGCAGTAGTATGAGGCAGTATCTCAATTGGAAGACGTATTTGGTATTGGTGGCTTTGGTCATTGTGAGTGCCTCTTTATTTTATACAAATAAATTGGCGGGTCAGTTGGCAGCCGAGGAGCGTAGAAAAGTGGAAGAAATTGCCGATGCGCTCAAAACATTATCTCAACCCGAAAATAACGAAACCGCAGTAGCATTTAATATACTAGAGCAAAACAAAACCATACCACTTATTATAGCCGATGAGAAGAAGCGCATAAAAGATATGCGCAATTTGGATACTGCACAGCTCAATAAGCCCAACTACGCACTACAAGAGTTGGCAAAATACGAAGAGTTGCACCCGCCAATAGAGGTGGATTATGGTACGGGCAAAGATTATGTTTATTACGGAGAGTCATTTCTGCTCACGCAGCTTCGCTACTTTCCATACATACAGTTGGCTATCATTGCTTTGTTTCTTCTGGTAGTGCTCATAGCACTCAATGCCGCACATCGTAGCCTGCAAAATCAGGTTTGGGTGGGGCTTAGCAAAGAAACCGCACATCAGCTAGGCACTCCACTCAGCTCTATAGAGGGCTGGCTAGAGTTGCTACGCGACGATGAAGCAAACCCGGAAGCCGTGGCAGAAATGCAAAAAGACCTGGATAGACTAAAACTGGTGGCAGATAGGTTTGGTAAGGTGGGTAGTGCCCCTAAGCTGCAACAGGAAGACCTGGTAGCCAGGCTGGAGGCTATGGTAGAGTATATGCAGAAGCGAAGCCCACAAAAGGTGAAAATAAAGCTACACTCGGCAGAGAAAGTGGTAAATGTGCTGATGAGTGGTGCACTGTTTGATTGGGTGGTAGAAAACCTCATTCGCAACTCGCTGGATGCTATGGCTGGAGCTGGCACCATAGATATAAATGTGATAAATGGAGCACAACAAGTAATAGTAGATGTGGCCGATAGTGGCAAAGGCATACCATCTCATCAGGCGAAAAAAGTATTTACACCAGGCTTTACCACCAAAAAAAGAGGATGGGGGCTTGGCTTATCGCTTGCCCGTCGCATTATACAAACCTACCATCACGGGCAGATTTTTGTGCGTAGTAGCGAGGTAGGCAAGGGCACTACCTTCAGGATAATACTGCGCAAATAAGCAATGCCATAGTTAATACTGTTTTATACGGGAATTGGATTAATTTTGCTGCAAAATAGCAAGGTTCAAATGCATAAAATTACTGCTGCCATTACCGCTGTTGGTGGCCATGTACCGGAATATAGACTCACAAATGCTGAGTTGGTTACAATGATGGACACTACTGACGAATGGATACAAACCCGCACCGGCATCAAAGAGCGCCGTATATTAAAGGGCGAAGGTAAGGGTAGTAGTGATATGGCAACAGAAGCGGTAAAAGACCTACTGGCTCGCAGAGGCATAGCACCCGAAGAGGTGGAAATGCTGATATGTGCCACCACCACACCCGATATGGTTTTTCCGGCCACTGCCAATGTTATAACCGATAAGGCTGGTCTAACCAATGCATGGGGCTTTGATGTAAATGCTGCATGTAGTGGTTTTATA
Organism: Asaia bogorensis; assembly: GCA_943367855.1. Classification (GTDB taxonomy): domain Bacteria; phylum Bacteroidota; class Bacteroidia; order Chitinophagales; family Chitinophagaceae; genus Nemorincola. Next base: position 17,639 of record CALRKH020000069.1, read on the forward strand.
TATGCACTCAATGTAGGTGCGCAATTTATACAGTCAGGCAAGCACAAAAAAGTAGTAGTAGTAGGTGTAGACAAAATGAGTTCTATTATGAACTACGAAGACCGTACCACTTCTATCATCTTTGGCGATGGGGCTGGCGCAGTATTGCTAGAGCCTGATACTGATGGCTATGGTATCGTTGATTCTATATTGAAGTCGGACGGTAGCGGTAGGGTATACCTGCACCAGAAAGCCGGAGGCTCTGTGAAACCAGCATCTATAGAAACCGTAATGAACAAAGAGCATTATGTGTATCAGGAAGGTCAGGCTGTTTTCAAGTTTGCCGTGAAGAACATGGCCGATGTGGCAGCCGAAATAATGGAACGCAACAACCTTACTGGCGATGATGTAAACTGGTTAGTGCCTCACCAGGCCAATAAGCGCATCATTAATGCTACTGCCGAGCGCATGTCGCTGCCGCCAGAAAAGGTAATGATAAACATAGAGCGCTACGGAAACACTACCAACGGTACCTTGCCACTATGCTTGTGGGAGTGGCAAGACAAACTAAAGAAAGGCGACAACGTAATATTGGCAGCATTTGGAGGAGGGTTCACATGGGGAGCTACCTACATACGCTGGGCATATGATGGAAAGAAATAGGTGAAGAACTTGTTTTCGACCTATTGTGCGAAAACGATTTTTTACTACTTTTGTACACAGATGGTCGGATGGCCGAGTGGCTAGGCTCAGCTCTGCAAAAGCTGCTACAGCGG
>CALRKH020000070.1:0-18377 GCA_943367855.1 Asaia bogorensis
CGATCGCTCCGCGGCAATAATGGCTAGCTAGACGCTGAACTGTGGGGGAAAAGCATTGGGCAACTTTTCTTATTTGCCTATGGTGGTTGGTTCTTTTGGCTTTGTGCTGGGAGATGGTTCTGGTTTCTTTTTGGCTTTAGGTTCTGGCATCTACGGCAACTAAAGTCGTTGTTAGGTCATTTGGCTGGAGGTTCGCTATGGGGCTTTTGTGATGTCTGCTTGTGTTGTTCTGTTTGTGATGTTTTCTTGTGTTGTTTTTCTTGTGTTATTTTCTTGTGTTATTCTGCCCAGCTGCTCCTACTTTCTTTTGCTTGTCCAAAAGCAAGTAGCAAACAAAAGGACCCCATTATTGCGATCGCTCCGCGGCTAAGGTGAGTGCGGGTGCGGAGTGTGAGTGCGAGGCATTGGGCAACTTTTCTTATTTGCCTAAGGTGGTTGGTTCTTTTGGCTTTGTGCTGGGGCATGGTTCTGGTTCCTTTTTGGGTTTTTGGTTCTGGCATCTACGGCAACTAAAGTCGTTGTTAGGTCATTTGGCTGGAGGTTCGCTATGGGGCTTTTGTGTTGTTTGCTTGTGTTGTTTACTTGTGTTGTTTACTTGTGTTGTCTGCTTGTGTTGTCTGTTTGTTTTGTATTGATTGGTGTTGTTTGCTTGTGTTGTTTACTTGTGATGTTTTCTCGTGTTATTCTGCTTGTGTTGTTCTGCTGCTGCTTTCGCCAGGGCTAAGGAGCGGCTGGGTGACGTTGAAAAATATTTTTTGTGTGTGAGGCAACCTTTGAGGGTGGATGTGCATATATTAAGGTGTTGATATGCACAAGATAAAGGGATGACGGTAGCAACGGCAATAGTGGGCTGCAAGCGGCAGGACAGGACTAGCCAGCGGTTTATCTTCGACCGATGGTCGGAGGGGATGCTGCTGCTGTGTATGCGGTATGTGAAGCACTTGCCAGATGCTGAGGAGCTGATGCTGAATGGGTTTTATAAGTTTTATGAGTCGATAGACAGGTTTGTGTATAGTGGTGATGCGGGTGTGACGGCATGGCTGAAGCAAATAATGGTGCGGGAGTGTTTGGTTTTTTTGAGAAAGAAGGGTGCGCTGAAGCTGCTGCCGGAGGCTAGTGCGGTGGAAGTGGGTGCTGAAGATGGGATATGGGCTGAACTGGAGGCTGCGGAACTGTATAGGCTAGTGATGGGGCTGCCGGTGGGCTATAGTACGGTCTTTAATCTGTATGTGGTGGAGGGGTATACGCATAAGGAGATAGGTGCTATGCTGGGTATAAGTGAGGGGACATCAAAGTCGCAACTGAGCAAGGCGAGGGCTATGCTGCAAAGGGCAGTGGCTAAACGGTGCTAGAACAAAAAAAGTATAAAAAGCAGTGGGTATGGATGATAAACTGATGCGGGAAAAACTGGAGGGGCTAAAGGCGCTGGAGGGGGGCATAGTGTATGCCCAAGAGGAGGCCTGGGATAGGCTACAGGCGCGGATGAGTGAGCCGAAGCGGAGTGTGTGGCCGCTGCCTGTGCGTGTGGCTGCTGCTGCTGTGCTGCTGCTGTGTGTGGCAGGGGGTGTGTATAGCCTAATAGGTGGCGAGGAGGAGCGAGCAACTAGTGGTGTGGCTGTGCTGCCTGTGCCTGCTGTGGCTGTGCCAACAGTGGTGGCTGCTGCGCCCGATGTGCGCACTGAGCCTGTGGTGGTGGTGCCTGCACGGCATGGTGTGGCTGTGGGGCAGCGGGATGCCCCCAAGCAATATGTGACTGCGCCCGATGTGCCCGATGAGGTGGTGGTGGGTGTGCCTGATGTGGCTGTGGTGCAAGAAGTGCCTGCGGTGGTGGATAGTGGTGTGGTGATGCCTGCGGTGCGGAAGATGCGCGTGGTACACATCAATAATGTGGGGGAGGCCATGGGTGCTGAGGTGGGCTATGTGTATGAAGGGCCTAAGCTGGATATGCGCAAGATGAAGGTGGTGAGCATACATGATGTGGAGCGATATGAATATATGCACCGACAAGAGGAGGAGGTGCTGCGGATGGTGCGCACGAACCGTGCCTATGGAGAAGGGCTGTGGGGTGTGGCCAATAGGGCTGGTGGCGGCTATAGGGCTGGAGGGCCAGCGGTGCTGTACATAAGGCTGAATAGCAATAAATAGGGTGGACAACCTAACAATATAACATAACTAAATAGGGTAAGTGAAATGAAAAGACTAACAATGATAGCCTTGGTGCTAGTGTGTGCAATGAATGGAGTGTGGGCGCAGATGGAGGGGTACTTTAACAATGACAGGCAGCCGATGCGGAGTAGTATGGAGCGCAACTTTGAGATGCCAGAACTGTTCATCAACATAAGAGATTTTGTGCACCTGCCTAATAAGGGGCGGATGGTGCTGGAGCTGAATAATGTGGGGCAATATGAGGAGCTGAAAGGGCTGGACTCTGTGCTGCGGGTGCTGATGCAACAGATAGCTTTTTATAAAGACTCGCTAGCGAATGGTAGTGGGCAGGTGAGCATCTACTATACGGTGGATGAGGCCTACTCGTTTAGCAAAATAAGGTTTAAGAAATATGCTGTGGAGGGTGATGTATATATGCACAGTGGGGATGATGTGGCGCAGCTGAAGCTGGACCAGGACACGGTGCGGATATACCTGAGGCATAAGCCAGTGCTGCCACGAAAGGCTGATAACTGGCTACTGTGGGCTAAGAACTATGACTATAACCATAATAATGCGGGGATGATGCAGGTGACCTTTTATGTGAATAGCTATATGGACCTGGGCAAGATAGCTATGGATGGCGCAGGCCTGCGCCATGCGCTAGATACACTGGCGGCAACAAAGCGAAAGGTTACGAAGATGAGCCCGTATAAATTTCCATCGTCGGCAGTGTATGACCCGTATAGTGTGCCAGGAGAGGATGGCGGCCTTGGGGATGATGTGACTGGCAATAGTGTGAGGTATAAACAATATAGGGGGCTGGTGAAAGATGAATATGCACCCAAGTGGTCGGCACTGAGCAGGAGTGAGGCACTGGAGCTGTATGCTAATGTGGGTGTGGGTTTGGTGCGCCAAACCCTGGCACCTGTGGGAGATATAGGTATGTCGTTTACGATATCGGGCAAGCGACTGTATGATAATAAGTTTACGAGTGCGTCTATCATGTTGTATCACTCGGCTTACTTCTTCTTTGAGCAGCAGCCTAATGGGGATTATCTGGCGAAGGATAACTGGTTTTTGAATGCTGCCTATAGGCGCAACAATACGAATGGCTATGTGAACACAGTAGGGGTGGGGTATCTGTATGGGAGGCGTGGCGACTACCTAAAGGGGACTACTATGAAGGTGTATGTGGATGTGCCCCTGCACAAACATGGGCTGACGCTGAGCCCAGAGCTGATAATAACTGATGATATGCGACAGGTGATACCGAGTGTGACGCTAAAGGTGTTTTAGAGGGTGGGGAAGGAAAATATAACGTAGGGATGCTGAAAGGTGTGGTGGGCTTACCTATATTTAGGCGAAAAATGATACTTATGAAATATATAACTGTAATGGCTGCTGGTGTGCTGCTGCTGTGTGGATGCAAGAAGGAAAAGGAGCGGATATGTGATGTGTATGCTGGTGAGCATGGATATGCGATAGGGGTGGTGGATAGCTACATAAAAATGCCACTGAAGGTGACGTATAAATATAGCTATAGCGTGAATGGCAAGAAGTATGAGGGTAAAGAAAAGGTGTATGGTATAGGCCAGCTAGACCCAACGAGGGTAGGTAAACAGTATGTGGTGGTGTATAAGGCAAGTGACCCAGAGGAGAGTGACCTAAATGTGAACTATGCAGTGAGTAGCCCAAGTGTATTGGCGCAGTATATAGTGGAGTTTGCAGTAACGCCACCTAAGCCAGATTTTCCGAGAAAGAAGTGTGAGTAGTGGGTGTTGCAAATGCACTGTTTTGGTAGGCTTGTTGCAAAAATAGGTGGAGGAGTGGATTTGGCTGTTGTATATGTGGAGTGTGGCTTTGTGTCTTAGTAGCGAAATTGATATTAGGGTTTTTTAAATTAAAATAAAGTGATGACAGTCAGTTTTCATTTTTTTTTCATTTTGGAAAATTGATGCCTGATATATTACAGCTCCAGTATAACCACAGTATTTCATTACTAACGCGTTCACACAAAATTGTAGCCGATAACCAACTATTGAAAGTTCGTGTGAGCCAGGATTGTATGGTAGTCTGCCATGCAAAAAGTCGTTCCTATTTTTAATCGCATCAAGGTCATTGGTTATTAAAGGAATATTATAGAGAACAAATGGCTTAGTCAACTTTTCAGCGTTGGTAGGCTTATTAATTTGATTTATTGTTTCCGTGAATTTTTTAAGTGATGCATCAGATATTTTTGCTGCAAATTGTTGTAAAGTTTCAATCAATTTGGTACGGATTTCTGCAGCAAGCTTTCTATCTGGCACAGGCTTCATTTTATCCTTGTTTTCTTGATACACCAATTCGGTAACAGTTTCTAATGCTACAGCATACAACACCACACGAATATAATCTGGCTGTGTATTCGCATGTATCATCGACAAAATTATTCTTCGATAGGATTGTGATTGAAGGCATAACTCAATCATCTTTACTAATGTAGATAGACCATACTTGATTTGAAGAAGACTATGTTCTGAAACTCCATCGTTGAGTTTTGGTATAACACCAAATTGACTTTCATTCAGGTTTTCAGGATAATAAAACCAGGAAACATAATTTGATCCATTATTGGAGGTAAAAATATTTTTGAGGATAAAAACTTCCTTTCCGATAAAGGCACCGGTTATGTATGATAAACAAAGCGTGAGGTCATGCAGTATTTTATTAAAAGCCTTGTATTCACTGTCGTTTAAGGATTCGATAAAAAGTAGTTGTCCTGCATCGTTTTTATTTTCAAATAGATAGCAATGAAGCGAAATTTTATCTATCGTTAATTCGATTAGTCGACTTCCATAAGTTACTTGACCTATTTCAAGATCACTTGACACAAAGTATGCTCCAAGAAAATTACTGTTACTACAGTTTATTATAGCTGTATATTTCTCATTGTTTGCTACAGAGTGTGATGTTGAAGTGATTTTTGAAAATGCGCCTGTAATCGTCACATATCCTTGTGCCAACGCCATTTGAAAGGTAAATGAGGAAGTTGAATTATAGTCAACAAATAAACTGTAGTAACCATTTTCAAATACCAGCCACAGACTATCATCCCTCATTAGATATTCTATCTGCTGCTCACTAAAAATACTGACGATGGCAATTTCAAAATGAAAAACATTATCAGTACACCAAATTTTTGCCTGCGTTCCATTGAGGATTGCCGAATTCGATTTTACTAAATACCAATGTTCCTTCTTAAAAAAAGTAATAGTGCTAATAGCTCTGTCTATAGAATATGTGTCTTTCTTTACTTGCTGGTTCATTTAGTATTGATGTGAATTTTTTGGGGATGCTATTTCAGGAAACTCATTATAACAACTGAGTATTTTGTTACAGAAAATATTTTGATCGCCTTCATTATGCGTTGCCAGGCATAAGAAGTAGTTTTTATTTTTATGCTTTGCATACACTAACCATTCACCAGTTAATTTTTTAGAATGAACGGCCTCCATGTGCATATAGTTTAGTATGTGTGCGATATTAGTGTCTGGTACTTTTTCAAGTATTGCAGCATAGTTTTTTCTTTTGTCGTTCCTGATGTGTTCTTGTTTATCGAACCAATAATTTTTTATGTTTAAGATCAACGAGTAACCTAATCCACTCATTGGGTTGTGATGAATTTTATATAAACCTTTAAGAGGAGGTAACCGAAACATGTTCCCTTCAATTTTGTTTAATTCTATAGCCTCCATAACATATAAAATATCTGTTGCTCGATAGTATTCCAAGGCTTCACCAAATACCTCACCGATCTGCATTCTATGCCTTGTAAGTTGATGTGACAAAATATTACTACAAGCTCCTTTATTTTTTAAGTGATACGAGATCATTTCCTGTATTTCTTGTTGAGTGCTATTATACTTCTCCATGTCAACCTGGAATTCTGTACCATGAATTTTCTTTATTTTTTTGGCATCTAATAGAGTATTGTAATGATCAAGGATTATTTCAATGGTAGTCATGTTTACGTTTATTGAATTCTCGAAGTAATTATTCTATTTCAATTTCTTGTGCGACACTTTGATATGAATTTTTACTGTAACATTCAAGTTTACTGTAGCCATTTAACCTATTATAAGTGTATGCAGCTTTGATGTGTTTCATTGGCTTTTCGTCAATATAGAATGCGGTTACTGGATTGTTGGGAAACACAGCATTTTGCTTCTTGTCAAAAAAAACAATAATGTGAAAGATACCGTCGCTAAATTCCTTTTTTTTATCGGCGCAGAACATGCGTAATGTGTCGGGATTGGGTTGAGCGCCACATTCATAAAGAAGCATCTCGTTATAGCCTGCTACTTCATCTTCTTTCTTTCTGTCGATATAAACGAAAGGATATTCAATAGCTTTTTGCGAAACAGTCGGCAGTTGTACATTTTCGGCTATAGGTGCTACGCTATCACTACACGATACTAAAGTTGTCGTTACCATCAACGTAATAATTAAATGGCTTATTCTAATCATAATGCAATGTTTAATCCGCCGAGAAATATTGTAAAAATAACTCACTTCATGTGAAGGGCCTATAGTGACAGTTGGGTTGAGCACCAAGCACGTCCTGAATACAAGTCATTTTCCGGCCTGAATACCGGGATTGCTTTATACGGTTGACTTTGAAGGAATATTACCCTTGACCAGGTTAACTTAACTACATTTTTTCAGTAGAATCCCTGTTGCCAAAACTTAGCAATATTGCACCCGCAATGGCCATCAGCCCAAAGTATATCGGAGCTGCGGATGTAAAGCCGCCCCCATTTCCAGAATAGCTGCCTGTCCAGTTTTGACTGAGATTGTCAAGACCAACTATATCTTCGTTCCCTTTGCTGACAAACAGATTTACACAAAATAACAGTACGCTTATACTTGGAGGCACTAATAGTATTATACCTATAACTCGATTTATATTGATGCTTTTTTCTGGTTGAGAGGGGGCTGAATCGCGTGTTTCCATATCCGTTTTTTCCGAAAAATAATTAAATAGAAATAAAATTCAAAATAACCCTACACCACATATTGATGCTCAGTTGGGTTGAGCACCAATTACGTCCATTCTCCCAAGTCGTTACTGGGTCAAATATTCTGGATTGCAGTATCAGCGCGAGTTTGAAGCGAATTTATTGCAACTTTTAGTGCAAGTAGAAATAAAAAAGCAGTCACAACTGAATGTAACTGCTTGATTTTCACTTTGTGGGCCCACCAGGACTTGAACCTGGGACCCCCTGATTATGAGTCAGGTGCTGCTAACCAACTGAGCTATAGGCCCTATGACATTTCTGCCATGCTCCGAATTGCTTCGGAAAGGAGTGCAAATGTAGGTGTTTTTTTGAAATGCCCAAAGATTTTTGAGCAATTGGGATAAGTTTTTTTGTGTTAGGGTAGTGTGGCGAGGTATTGGGGTATATCTGTATCTGTGTTGGCGGTTTGGATATTGGTGATGAGCCAGCCAGAGTTGGTGGCGGCTTGTGGTTGGTTGGCAACGGTGAGTAGCCAGCCGGGGATGTTGGCGAAATGGTAGGTGGTGTTTTGGGCTTGGCTAAAGATGAGCTGGCCTGAGCGTATGAGTGTAATGAATTGGAGGGTTGCGGGGTTGTTTCGGATATTGGAGCGGAAGATATGGCTGCATATATGCTGTGGGGTGAGGGTGGTGTGTAGCTGCAGCCAGTTGGTGCCGTGAGCAGATGTGGGGATGAAGCATGGTGTGGTGGATGATGGTGGTGTGATGGTGGTGGTGGGTGGTGTAGCTGTGGTGTTGATGTGACCGATGGCTGCTATCTGCCACTGGTAGGTGTGCTGGTAGGTGTGTATGTATAGTATGATGGGTATGGAGACTGGGCGGCCATGGAGCAGGAAGCGGCAGGTGGTGCGTGCAAACCAGGTGGAGTCTGTGAAGTGTATTTGATGGTTTTGGGTAAGTATTTGATTGATGAGTATGCTGGAGGTGTCTGTCCAGCGGCGGTGCTTGCTGATGAGTGCATGGAGCATGCGGGTGCGAGTGAGCATGGTATCGGTGCCGAAGCGAGTGCGACACTGGGTGCGGAGGTATGAATTGGAGTCGTTATTGAAACGTTCGATGAATTCGTCAATGACTTTGACCTGATAAAGGAAGAAGCTTTCGTAGGTTTTTTGGGGTAAGGTGCTGGCTACCTGAGCGGAAGTGTAGCCGACAGGCAGCCAGCAGCATATAGCAATGAAAAAAAGGAGCCGGTGCATAGGAGTGTGAGTGGCTGTTATAGTTGGGTGACACCGATGTTGCCGAGGAAGACCTCGAAGTAAGATTTGGTAATAACGCCATCGGCATTTGTTTTGTTCCACACTTTTACGGTTACTTCAATGTGTTTCTGGGTAACATCGCGGTAAATATAGTTTGCTTCGCCGCTTTGTATGCCTGTAAATTCTTGTTCGAAGGCTACTACTGCTGAGTAGGTGCCGTTTGGTTGTTTGATAAAGTTAGTGACATACTGTGCATTTTGCCAGGTGATGTTAACTTTTTCGTATTGTAGTTTGGCGAGGTTGTTGAGGTATTGGCTAACGGGTTTGATGGCTGGTTTTGGGTAACGGGGGCCAGTGACGCTAACCAGGCGAGTGTTGTCGTTGTTGAAGAGTTGCATGGCGCGCTTGGTGGTGGCCTGGTAGTTGGGGTCTTTTTTTTGAGCCAGGAGCTCGAAGCAGCGAGTGAGTTCGGCGGTTTTTTCGGTTACTCTCTGGTTGAGTTCGGATTTGGTGAGGCGGATGCCATCGGGCAGGATGAATTCGTCTTGATTTTGTGCCCAAATGGCGAAAGGAAAGAGTATAGCGATGATAAGCGAAGCGATTGATTTCATAAAATAACTTTTTGAGGATTGTGTAATGAGACAAAAGTAGTGGCCTGGATTGGTGAGGGTTATGATGTGGCTCAGTGTGCTAGCTGATAAGTGTCAGTATATGGTGTAATGGCGTGTGGGTAGTACATTTGTGTGCAAAGGGTGTTATGATAACAGGAGTAAAGCATATAATATTTGATTTGGGGGGAGTGTTGTTGAATTTGGACTACGGTGCTACGGAGCGAGCGTTTGTGGCGGCGGGGGTTCGGAATTTTGGGGAGTTGTATTCGCAGTTGGCACAGTCGGACTTGTTTGACCGATGGGAGACTGGGCGTATGGGTAGGGAGGAGTTTGTGGCGGCTATGCGTGCTGCTGCAGAGGTGGAGATAAGTGAGCGGCAGGTGCTGGATGCGTGGAATGCGATGTTGTTGGATTTTCCGCTGAGGCGGCTACAGATATTGCAGCAGTTGCGCAACTATTATGATTTGTTTCTGCTGAGTAATACGAATGAGATACATGAGGAGGTGTTTAACGGGACGCTGCAGCGGGACCATGGGATACCGAGTATAGGTGTGTTTTTTGATAAGGTGTATATGTCGCACAGAGTGGGGCTACGGAAGCCTATGCCAGAGATTTTTGAGCTGGTGCTACAAGAGAATGGGCTAAAGGCTGAGGAGACGCTGTTTATAGAGGATAGTCCGCAGCATATAGCGGCAGCTAAGGCGCTGGGGATACGCACTATTTATCTGGAGCGTGGTATGACGATAGAGCAGGACATCTTTAAGCCAAAGGTATAGTGGGTGAGGAAGACTGTATATAAGAAGAGGCGGCCGTGATGTGGCCGCCTCTTTGCTATGTGTATTGTAAGTATGCGATTAGTAGGTGATGACTTGCTCTTCCATTTGTGGCATGGCTCGGAACTCGTATTGCTGGTTGCGGAGCTGAGGTTCGAAGCCTGCCTCGCGGATGCACTCCTGAATGCCGTTGGCGGTGAAGCGGTGAGGTGCGCCTGCTGCGCTGACCACGTTTTCTTCGATCATAATAGAGCCGAAGTCGTTGGCACCAGCGTGTAGGCATATTTGTGCTACTTTTCGGCCTACTGTGAGCCAGGAGGCTTGTATGTTTTGGATGTTGGGGAGCATGATGCGGCTGAGCGCTATCATGCGTATGTATTCCTCGGCGGTGGTGAGGTTTTTGGTGCCTTTGACGCGGAGGAGGAGTGTATCTACATCCTGGAATGTCCACGGGATGAATGCGATGAATCCTTTAGCGTCCTTGGGTTTGCGTGCTTGTGTGTCTCTTATCTTAACCAGGTGTTCGAAGCGTTCGTTTAGTGTTTCTACGTGTCCGAACATCATGGTGGCGCTGGTGGTGAGTCCTAGTTTGTGTGCTTCGTGCATTACATCGAGCCACTCTTGGGCGCCGCATTTGCCGTTGGAGATGAGCCTGCGGACACGGTCGTCGAGGATTTCGGCACCGGCACCTGGCAGGCTATCGAGGCCAGCCTCGATGAGTGCTTTGAGGACCTGGTGGTGTGTGCTTTTTTCTAATTTGGTGATGTGAGCGATCTCGGGTGGGCCGAGGGCGTGTAGTTTGAGGTTGGGGTATAGGTTTTTGAGTGTTTTGAAGAGGTCTACGTAATAAGCGAGACCGAGTGCTGGGTGGTGACCACCTTGTAGCAGTAGTTGCTCGCCGCCGTAGCGGAAGGTTTCTTCAATTTTGACCTTGTAGGTATCGATATCTGTGATGTAAGACTCTGGGTGGCCTGGTATGCGGTAGAAGTTGCAGAATTTGCAATTGGCTACGCAGACGTTGGTGGTGTTGACGTTTCGGTCTATGATCCAGGTTACTTTGCCGTGAGGGACCTGTTTTCGTCTGAGTTGGTCGGCCACGTACATGAGTTCGGTAAATGGTGCGTTCTCGAAGAGTTGGATGCCTTCTTCGGCAGTTAGGAACTCGAATTGGAGTGCCCGTTGGTACAATTTTTGCAGTTCGCTCATATGTGCGCTTCGTGCTGATTTTGTGAGATGGTAAAGGTATGTAATAATAATGGAGCGGTGAGGTGATGGGTGCTATTATAAGCGTGATAGGGGTATATAGATGTGTTATAAAAGGTGAAATAGGGAGTGCGCTGGGGGTATGGTGCAAAGAATTTTGCACCGCAAAAGCATTGATAATCAATGAGTTATGAAGTTGTTGTAAAAATTCTTAATAAAATTCTTGGTAGGTTGAGCGTGTAGATTTACCTTTGCGCTCCCTTTTTGCGTCATCATTTATGATGGGGCTTTTTTGGGGATGAAGCAATAAATAAAATACCAAACAGGAATGAGACATTTAAGTTTTAAGACCAAGTCGGCAAACGAGAGCATCGTAAAGCGCGACTGGCATGTAGTAGATGCTACGAACCAAACAATGGGCCGTATGGCATCTAAGATAGCATCTGTGCTACGTGGCAAGAACAAGCCTTATTATACTCCTCACTTTGACTGTGGCGACTATGTGATAGTGGTGAACAGTGGTAAGGTGGTATTTACTGGCAACAAGATGGAAGACAAGGAGTATCAGACATACTCGTTGTATCCGGGCGGTAGGAAAGTAGAGATGGCGAAGGATTTGATAGCTCGCAGACCGAATGTGGCTATAGAGCGTGCTGTAAAAGGTATGTTGCCAAAGAATCGTTTGGGCCGTGCTATGTACAAGAAATTGTTTGTGTATGAGGGAGCAGAGCATCCGCACAAGGCACAGAATCCAAAGCCGATGTCTATCTAAAGGAAGAAAGTAAACAACATTATTAAAATAACCATTAGTATATAAAATGGAAAAGCAAAAAAATGCAGTTGGTCGCCGTAAAGAAGCTGTTGCACGTGTGTACATCAGCAAAGGCACTGGCAATATAACGGTGAATGATAAGGAGTATAAGGCATATTTTCCTATCATGTACCTTCAGAATCAAGTAGAGTTGCCGCTTAAGAATACAGATACTGTATCCGCATTTGACATTGTTATCAATGTGAAGGGTGGTGGCCCTAAGGGACAAGCGGAGGCAATAAAGATGGCCATATCTCGTGCATTGTGCGAGGTGAATGCTGAGTATCGCCCGCTGTTGAAGAAAGATGGTTTGTTGACCCGCGACAGCCGCTCTGTAGAACGTAAGAAATTCGGTAAACGCAAAGCCCGTCGTAGCTTCCAGTTCTCTAAGCGTTAATGGCATTGGCGCTGTGTTGCGACAAGCAGTAAAGGCGCTGGAAAAAACATTTATAACAATCAAGAAATTACACAAATGGAAGATAATAAAACATTGCAACAGCAGCTACTTGAGGCAGGCGTTCACTTTGGTCACCTGAAGAAGAAGTGGAATCCGAAGATGCTCCCATACATCTTTGCTGAAAAGAATGGTATACATATCATAGATCTTAACAAGACAGTAGAAGGTCTTGAGGAGTGTGCTGCGGCGTTAAAGTCGATAGCGAAGAGCGGTAAAAAAATCATGTTTGTAGCTACAAAGAAGCAAGCGAAGGAGATAGTGGCTGAGGCTGCTGCCCGCGTGAACATGCCATTTGTAACTGAGCGTTGGTTGGGTGGTATGCTTACCAACTTCAGCACTATACGTAAGAGTGTGAAGAAGATGCAGAGCATAGAAAAGATGCTTGCTGACGGTACAATGGATAGCGTAACTAAGAAGGAGCGTTTGACATTGACACGTAGCAAGGATAAGATGGAGAAAGTGTTGGGCGGTATCTCTCAGATGAGCCGTGTACCAGCAGCTATCTTCATGGTAGACATCAGCCACGAGCATATAGCACTAGCAGAAGCAAAGCGTTTGGGTATCACTACGTTTGCGATGGTGGATACGAACAGCGACCCTACTAAGGTAGACTATGCTGTGCCAGCGAATGACGATGCTACAAAATCGATAGCTATCATTACTCAGTATTTGACAGCTGCGATAATGGAAGGCTTGCAAGAGCGTGCGCAAGTGAAGGATGATGAAGAAACTAACGAAGACGAAGTAGATAGCCGTAGCCGTAACTTAGAAGTAGGTGAGGAAGAAGAAGGTGGTCGTCGTGGTCGTGGTGCTGGCCGTGGTGCAGGTGCTGGTCGCTCTGGTGGCGGTGCAGGTGCTGGCCGTGGTGGTGCTGGCGGTGGTGCCCGTGGCGGTGCTGGTCGTCCTGGTGGTGGTGCTGGTCGCCCAGGTGGTGGTGGCGGTGCACGCACAGGCGCGCCAAGAAACTAGTATAATAGCTAGTGCAATAAAATTAACAATGAGATGCATGTTATTAAAGCCCCGTATTTGGGGCTTTAATAATAAAATACGAATTTTGCACCTCGAACAAGCAAACTAATTAATAAACTAACGATATGAGCACAGTAACAGTATCTGCAGCAGACGTGAACAAATTGCGTCAGCAGACAGGCGCGGGCATGATGGATTGCCGCAAAGCGTTGATAGAGAGCAATGGCGATTTTGAAGCCGCAATAGATTATCTGCGCAAAAAAGGACAGAAGGTGGCTGCAAACCGTAGCGACCGTGATGCAAAAGAAGGTGTGGTGATAGCAAAGGCTAACGCTGACTATACATATGGCATAGTGCTGAACCTAACATCTGAAACAGACTTCGTAGCTAAGAATGCAGAGTTTATAGAATTTGCACAACAAATAGCTGATGTGGCACTGAGCACAAAAGTTACTACCATAGATGAGCTGAAAGCTGCTGACCTAGGTGGAGCTACTATAGGCGAAAGACTAATGGAGACTGTAGCTAAGATAGGTGAGAAAATAGATGTATCTCGTTTTGAGCAAGTGAGCGCAGCAGCAGTGGTGCCATACATACACTCTGGCTACCGTATAGGTGTGCTAGTAGGTATGAACGAAGCAGCAACTGATGCTATAGTGACAGCTGGCAAAGACGTAGCTATGCAGATAGCTGCAATGAACCCACTGGCAGTAGACGCTGATAATGTGCCTGCCGAAGTGGTGGCGCGTGAAAAAGCGATAGCTGTGGAGCAAATAGTAGCTGAAGGTAAGGCTGCTGATATGGCTGAGAAAATAGCTGCTGGTAAAATGAACAAGTTCTTCAAAGACAATACATTGTTGCCACAAGCATTTGTGAAAGACAATGGTAAGACTGTAGGTGAATACCTGAAGAGCGTAAGCGCAGGATTGACAGTAGTGTCTTTCAACCGTATAGCAGTAGGTTCTTAATAATAAAGAGCTGAAATAAAATATAGCCAACAGCTGCCATAGTAAATGGCAAATGGATATAGAAACAGCCAGTACTGAAAAGTGCTGGCTGTTTTGCGTATGGGCGGTATTGATACTGTGCGCATAATCATTATATTTATAGCTGTTTACCGAAGGTGTATTGTGCTAGGAAGTGATATATGCTGGCGGTGAAGTAACCACACAAAACAAGGTTGAGATGAAAAGAGCATCGACAGTAGTATTATTACTGACGGCAACAGCACTAGCCGCTAGTGCACAGAAGAAGTTTTACATGCAGCAACACCCAGTATGGGAGGAGTGGCAAACGAACCCCTATGTGCGCCCTGTGGAGCCTGCCTACGCTGCACAACCAGCTATAATAGTGCTGAGTGATGTAGCCGTGGATTATAGAAGAGAGGGTGGTAAGCTGGCGAAACACACAGCCGACCACCAAGTGGTGAAAGTGCTGCAAGCAAGTGGTATAAAAAGGTATAGCACAATAGAGGTGCCAGTGGCCAAGGGTGCACAGGTGGCAGAGGTGCGCGCCCGTATAGTAACAGCAAAAGGAGGTATACGGTTGATAGACCGCAAGCAAATAAGTGTGGTGCGGAATGATGATGGGAGCGGCAAGGTGAAAATAACAGTAGATGGTTTGGAGCCTAATAATGAAATAGAATATCTGGTAAAGCAGGTGCAACTAGGCGGCTACTTTGGGCTACAGTATATGCAGGGCGAGGAAGTGGTGGCGCATAGCAGATTCAGAATCAGCTACCCGAAAGACCTGGTGGTGGAGACCAAGAGTTATGCGGGCTTTACAGCTATGACTACTACCATAGAGGGAAACAGAAAAGTGCATAAGGTAGAAGTGAAAGACATAGATGCACTGCAGATGGAACCCATGACCTACTATAACAGGTATAGGGCAGCAATAGCCTATAAAGTGAGCTATGTAGAGAATACTAATAAAGGACGGGAGCAACTAAATACTTACCAGATGCTGGCCAATAGGATGTATGCCGATAACTATGGGTATACAAAGGCAGAGTTGCGCGCGGTAAATAGCTTTTTGACAGAGCTAGGTGTGAAGCCTAATGGCAATGAAGTGCAAAATGTGCGCAAGATAGAGCAAGGAATAAAGACGCTGGTGAAGCTGCTGCCTGAGCCAGCACAAAACGAACAAAAAAATGAGGTGCGTGCTGCGGGCCAGCAATCAATGTCGGTATATGCGGTGGGCTATAAAGAGGCAGAACATCAACTGGAAGATGTGCTGCGTACAAGACGTACCAGCCGCAAAGCCTATATTCGGCTGTATGCTGCCTGCCTAAGCCAGGCAGGTGTGGCGCATGAGGTGGGTATGGCCTGGGACCCAGCTCAGCAGGTGATAGATGCAGCATTTGAGAGCTGGCTGGGGCTAGACTATGCATTGATATACTTGCCGAAACAACAGAAGTATATGAGTCCATATAGTGCCCAACTGCGGTATCCGCTGGTGCCGCTAGAGGTGATGACCGGAAAGGGTGTGTTTTGCAGTGTGCCGAAAAGGGCTCCTATAGCAGGTGTGAACTATAGCATAAGAAAAATAGCGACGTTAACAGCTGCTGACAATAGGCACGACATAAGTGCAAAGCTGACGCTAGACAAAGCAATGAATGCAGGGCTGAACATGGTGCACGAGTGGTATGGCTATGAGCAAGTGGCACAACGTGAGCAACTGACCCAACAAGAAGATGAGCGTGTGAAGAAGTATGCGATAGGGCAAACAGGACTAGATGGAGCAGCAAATGAGATAAATGAATGTGCCTATAGCAACAATAGCCCAGAGGCTGTGTATACTGGTAAGCCACTAAGCTTGTATGTGACAGCTAGTGTACCTGGCCTGGTGACTAAGGATAAGAAAACCTATAAAGTGCGTATAGGAGCACTGATAGTTAAGCAACAAACATTGCCAGGCGCTGAGGGGCGTGTATTGCCGCTGGATATTAGGTATCCTAGTTCTAAAAAGCATACTATAACCCTACAACTGCCTAAAGGTTACAAGGTGCTGAACCCTAATGTAGTGAATGTAACTGCTGACTATGTGAATGGAGAACTGGATGAACTCATAAGCTTTAAAGCAGGCTATAAACTGGTGAAGGATGCTAAGAATGGAGATAGGATGGTGATAGAAGTGAAGGAAAGGTATGACCAACTACACTATCCGCTTTATGAGTATGACAGGTTTGCAAAGGTGTATAATGCCGCTTCGGCATTTAGTAAGGTGGAGCTAGTGGTAGGCAAGAAATAAATAAACATTGCAGAAAAGTATAGTGTAGGGGTGGCAGTGCCACCCCTATAATTTTTGTAGGCGCTCTATAGCAGCGAGTAGCGTTTCTTCTTTTTTGGCAAAGCAGAAGCGAATCAGCTTGTCGTCTTTACCATTGCTGTAGAAAGCACTAACAGGTATGGTGGCAACGCCATGATGACGAGTGAGCCACTCTGCAAATTCTTTATCGGGTAGTGAGCTAATGGCACTGTAGCTAGCTAGCTGAAAATAGCTGCCACCAGCCGGGCTGATGATATGGAAAGGTGTTGTGGCCAGGAGCGTTAGGAAATAGTCGCGTTTGGCCTGCATAGCAACGCCAACAGGGGTGCCAGATGGCTGGCTGATGGCCTGAGCGATAGCATACTGAGCAGGTGTATTGACGGTGAAGCAGAGGTATTGGTGAATGCGACGGAAAGCATTGGTGAAGTGTGGAGGGGCAATGCAGTAGCCAATCTTCCACCCCGTATTGTTGTAGACCTTGCCAAAAGAAAATAGAGCAAAACTACGCTGGCGCAGCTCTGGGTGCTGCAAAACACTGATATGTTTGTGCCCATCGAAAATGAGTTGTTCGTAGACCTCGTCTGATAATATGGCAATGTTGGTATCTCTAACCAGATCTGCTAGCGTGTCCCAGTCTTGCTGAGTCCAAATGGCACCAGAAGGGTTATGGGGAGTATTGATAATAATTGCTTTGGTTTTGGGAGATATGGCATCTTTGACCAATTGCCAGTTGACCGTAAACGAGGGACTGGATAAAGGTACTGTAACGGCACGCGCACCGTTCATTTCTATATTGGGAATATAGCTGTCATATGCTGGTTCTAAGACGATAGCTTCATCGCCTGGCTGAAGCAAAGCTGTGAAGGCGGTATAGATAGCATAGGTGGCGCCCGGAGTGATGGTGATTTCGGAGTCGGGGTTAACTGCAACCTGATATCGATGCTGAAAATCGGTAGCTATGGCTTGCCTAAGTGCAGGAAGGCCGGGCATGGGTGCATACTGATTGTATCCATTGGTGGCGGCATAAGCTAGTGCCTCAGATAGGTTTTCGCTAATTGGGAAATCGGGGAATCCCTGAGATAGATTGATAGCATTGTGCTGCTGCGCCAGCTGGCTCATGACAGTGAAAATGGTGGTGCCAGAAGCGCTGTGGCGTGCGGGGAAAGAAATAGACATAAATGAGCCTTGAATAAAAAGTGGAACATGAAAATAGGATAAAAATGGGATGGCCTGAAATAGAATAAGGGTAGGGAGGTGAAAAGTGTGGGTGAATAAATAGTTATAGGTGCATTGAAGCTGCTAGATTATTCTATTTTTGTTCTTCTTCATATCAATGAAGCGTATTCCTATTGACATTGAAGTGGCTATCTGCTATACTGGTTTTCTTGATGGGTTGCTGTGGTAAACAAGCAATAGCCCAAAGTTATGACTATGAAGAGAACTCGATATATGCCTTCAACTTTATAAAATATACCAATTGGCCACAAAAGAAGACGAAAATAAAGATTGGCATAATAGGGGAGACACCACTAGAGCAAACATTGAGCAATCTATATAGCAAGAAAAAAGCAGGAGATGTAGCATATGAGGTAAGCAGGATAAGTGTGGATGAATGCAGACAGGCAGATGTAATAATAGTAGCTGAGCGCGCATGGGGAAAGGTGAAGGAGATAAGTGCTATGACAGCGGGGCTGCCAATACTAATAATAACAGAGCGCGCACAAATGGGGGGACAGGGGGCATGTATATCATTTTATATAGACGAGGATAATGAATTTAAAACTGGGTATCAGGTGAGTATGCGTAACTATAGAAAGCGAGGATTGAAGCCAGGTGTACAAATTCAAAACAACGGAGCATTAATGAGATAAGACATTATGAAG
>CALRKH020000071.1:0-18241 GCA_943367855.1 Asaia bogorensis
ATGTAATAGGTACAAATACGAGTAGTAGCTGCACAGACACAATGTCTGGTAGTGTTTTAGTGGGAATTAACCCACTACCTACAAGCTTTATGATAATGGGAGATAACACCATTTGCGCTGGCGATACTGGTAGCGCCATTATGATGGCAGGTTCGGCAACTGGCATTAGCTACCAGCTTTTTAATGGCGCCACACCTACAGGCAGTTCTATTTTTGGAACAGGTATGCCCATCAACTTTGGTATATTCAATACCGCAGGCATCTATGATGTGATAGCTACAGACACTGCTACTGGCTGTCAAAATCAAATGGCTGACAGCGCTATCATCATCGTAAATCCATTGCCTGTTGTTGCTCCTATTACCGGCACTACAACACTTTGTGTAGGTAACAGCACAACACTTGGCAACGCAACAGCAGGGGGCTCTTGGTCGAGTGCCTCTTCCGCTATTGCAACAATAAATGCTACTACTGGTTTAGTAAACGCAATAAGTGCCGGCTCTACTATTATTACCTATTCTGTAACTGACATTTTGGGTTGTATTGGAATAGCAACAACGGGCGATACAGTAACAGCAATACCCTCATCTAGTATACTGCCTAGCGGCACACACATAACGCTATGTAATGGGAATGATGCTAACCTGATAGCAACATCATTTATGGGAGCAAGTTACCAATGGCAAAATGGCAGTACGGATATAGTAGGAGCAACTTCTAACACATATACTGCTTCACTAGCAGGAAACTATAGAGTAAATATCAACTATAACTCATGCTCATGGTCAATATCAAAAACAGTACTGGCAGACCCTGTAGCTACTATCAATTATAACACTACAGGCAACTACCTATTCACGGGCACATTCTCTAGCTATCAATGGTATAGAAATGGTATAGCAGTAGCTGGTGCAACTTCTAGTGTATATACTAGCCCAATAGCAGGTAGCTATTATGTAGTAGTAGCTAACCAAACCGGATGTACAGATACATCTGCCACCTACACTGTTGCCACTACGGCAGTAGCAACTACCACACAAATATTGGATGTATCCATTTTCCCCAACCCTACTCAATCTATGGTATATGTTGTAGCAGTAAAGCCTGTAACTATTACTGTAACTTCTAGCGACGGAAGAATAGTTATTCCTGCATCTGTAACTAATACCGTTGATCTAAGTTCATTATCAAATGGAGCTTACTTATTAATAGTTGCTAGCACAGATGGCACAGTAATTAAAACTGAACGAGTGACTAAAATAAACTAATGCTAATTAGTAGACTGCTAATGACGAAGCCCAGGCATGCTGGGCTTCGTCATTTATGTTATTTACAACTAGTCATCACCACTACTCATTAGTATACTCCAGGCTTGTAATCTTTCCACCCTGTCGCACACCATCTTGAGCACACTAACAATTGGCACCGCCAAAAACATACCCGCTACTCCCCATACATACTGCCCCAAAACAACAGCTAGCACCGTAACAAATGGATTCATTTTCACTCGCCCTCCTATCAGTCTGGGATACAAAACATTTGAGTCGAGTAAGTGAATGGTAAATGCTGCAATTGCTACTTCAATAGCACCACCCAAAGCATTGTTGGCAAAAGACACCAACATAGCCAAGGCTAATGCAGAATAAAAACCAAAATAAGGGATAACATTAAGTACTGCTATCAATATAGCCAGTAGCATAGCATAGTGCACATCCATAATCATAAATGTAATAGCGGTTACCAAACCAACAATCAGCATTTCTATTACTAAACCAGCAACATATGCATTGATCATGGTTCTTGTCTCACCTACTACTTCGCTCACTTGAGTTCTGTTGTCTACACTAAAAAGATGAGTTACAAACCTCATCAATAGCCTACGATAATACAATATAAAAAACGAGAAAAGGAAAACTATAACTAGCGACAATAGAGCACCAGACAAAGAGAAAAAAACTGTTTTAGCTGCACCTCCTGCATGCTCTAGTAACTTATCAAAGTAGCCAGAAATATACTCAGACTGCTGCGAAGTAGTGATATGTAGCTTTCTAGAAACCCACTTTTGTACATCCTCAAAAATAGCTAAGAACCTGGTTTGCAACTGAGGTAAGTCATTAATAAAAATAGTGAGCTGAAGAGCCAAAAAATGTAAAAAACCACCTAAAATGGCTAGAAAGCAAATTACACTCAGCAAAGAACTTAAGAAACGTCCCATCTTGAGGTTACGCTCCATATAAGTAGCTGGCTGCAGCAGCAATATGGCTACTAACACGGCAAATAGCATAGGTATTAATAAACCTGAAGCCGCCTGCAATATGATAAAGAGCAAGACTATTGATATAAGAATTAGTGCGGCCTTAGCATAAAATGGCAGTATAAATGAAACCTTGTTTTTGGCAGCCATAAATAGGTGTAATAAGAGATTAAAAATACAGTATTGTGATGGTGAATTAAGAGCAACAACAGGAAGTTTACAAGCTTTACATTAGCATCTGGGAATAATTTAAAAAATGTATACCAAAAGTGCTAATTTATTCATACCTTTGCGCCGCATTTCGATTCACGAACTGCTGTATTTTATTTTAAAGTTCTTTTAATGATGTTATTTTCTTCGTTCTCCCTAAGGGAAGAACTGACGCAGGCTATCTCTGACCTGGGCTTCGAAACTCCCACCCCGATCCAACAAAAAGTAATTCCAACCCTTCTTTCAGAACCCATAGATATTATTGGGCTTGCGCAAACCGGAACAGGCAAAACTGCTGCTTTTGGGCTACCTCTATTACACCATGTAGATATAGCCGAAAAGCAAGTTCAATGTCTAGTGTTGAGCCCCACGCGCGAGCTTTGTATGCAAATACAAGACGAATTGGGCAAATATGGCGCATATATGCGCGGCCTCCGTATTACGGCCGTGTATGGCGGTGTGCCTATAGGTGGTCAAATACGCGATTTGAAGGCTAATCCTCAAGTAGTAGTAGCTACACCTGGTCGACTTATTGACTTGCTAGAACGCAAAGCAATATCACTAGACAGTGTAAAATATGTGGTACTAGATGAAGCTGATGAAATGTTGAACATGGGCTTCAGAGAGGATATTGACCTAATATTGAAGAACACAACTTCCAGAGAACACACTTGGCTTTTTAGTGCCACCATGAGCAATGATGTGCGGGGTATTGCTAAGCGTTTCATGAAAGACTGGAAAGAGTTTTCTGTAGCCGCAGCAAATGCTACTAATGAAAACATAGACCACCAATATTATGTTGCACAACATCATAACAGGTTCGAAACACTTCGTCGCTTATTAGACTTTACTCCTGGTATTTATGGTGTCATCTTTACCCGTACTAAACAAGATGCACAAGAAGTGTCCGAAAAGCTAATGAAAATGGGCTACCATGTTAGTCCTCTTCATGGAGACATGGACCAAAAAATGCGCAGTAAAGTAATGGAGCGCTTTCGCAATAAGTCACTGCAATGCATAGTAGCTACAGACGTTGCTGCACGAGGTATAGATGTAAGCGACATTACCCACGTCATCAATTACGAGCTTCCCGACGATCCAGAAGTATACACGCACCGTAGTGGACGTACTGCAAGAGCTGGCAAATCTGGCATTTGTATGTCAATTGTATCTCCAAAACAGATTTCAAATATTCGCCAGATAGAAAAGATGGTTAAACAGAAATTCCACAAAAGCGACATTCCAGATGGTGCTGAAGTGATTCGTAAAAAACTATTCTTCTATGTGGAACAAATAGCTAATGCCCAGCCGCAAGCAGATTTTGCTACGCTTTGGCGCGACTTTATACATGAGCAGTTTGAAGATGTAGACAAAGACGAGTTGATACGCAAACTAATATGGCTGCAACTTAGAGAAACTATTGATGCCTACCAAGACGCTGACGACCTAAACGCTGGCTATGACAAGAAAGAGAAACAATCAAGTCGCGGAGGTCGCTTCACTCGTTTATTCATCAATCTTGGCGAAAAAGATGGGCTAAATGCACAAAAACTTGTTCAGTTTATAACGGAGTCTACTGACGTTGATAGCAATGTTATAGAAAGAGTAACTGTAAGAGACCTTAGTAGCTTCTTCAATGTACCTACAGACGCTGCCGAATATATTGTAGAGCATCTATCATCTAAAAAGTTTAAAGGACGCAAAGTTCGTTTGGAAGAAGCAGAACAAAGCAGAGGTGGACGTGAAGGTGGATCTGACAAGCCTTTCAAAAGCAGAAGTGGCGACAGACCAGGAGGAAAATTTGCCAATAGTGACCAAAGAGGTAGTTATGGACGTGCGGATAGTGGTGGCTACAAAGGAGGCGGAGGATATAAAGGAAAGAAAAGCAGATAAGTAATAAAAATGGCGAGCTTTTGTTGCTCGCCATTTTTATTTAGTAAATATCTGTTCTTTGCTATAAGGGCGTTCACTAGTGCGCCATTTAAATCTGCTCAGTTTCAGCTTTTCAAAATCAGCCTGCTCCATCGGAGTCAGGGTTTGCTTCACCTCATGCTCATATTTGATACGACTTATTTTCTCCTCCCCAAAGAAAATCCGCATAGTTTCTCCTGATGCTTCTTCCACACCTAGATAAGCTCCAGCATCATCTTTGGTGTAATATATGCTTTGAGCTTCAGGCTTTACAATCATCTTGGTAAGACTATTATTTTTCATGAATCCAGTAAGTGATATTCCTTGCACTTGGTCGTACAAGCCTGCTTGGTCTGGCCCAGATTGAGCTATCATAATTGATGCCTTAGGAATGTAGATACTGCGAATGCCAGCAGTATCTAGTTGAACCAAAATAGTATCGCCAGATATTTGGCTTTTCCTTGTCCATGCTACAGGCGCACCATACATTCGAAGAATCGTGTCTGACCTTGTAATGGTTATACTATCACATTTGGCCTGCATAGAGTCTGAGAATAGTATAGCATTGTGATATCCTACAAAAAATACTGGCGCAGTAGTATCTGCATCAGTCGTATCAGCCAAAGCTAACTGAGCAGGTATTTTTTTATGCCTTTTCTTTTTGTGCATTACGGAATCAATTAGCTTATGTGTAGCTCTACTTAATGATGTATCAAGTATATACTGAGTCAACCCGTATTTATGTTCAGGTATCACCCAAGTACTGTCTACAACATTTATGATATTGGCACTTTTAGCCAATGTATCATTTGATAGTTGCTTACCTTGCTTATTGATGTCAGTTATTTTATTTGTTGCAGTATCTTTAGTTATAAACTTCATCGTTGAGCTATCTACAGGCATTTTAAATGCGGTGCCTGGCATCTTTAGCATTGGTGCTGAATAAAAGGTATCTGCTCTCATGTAGAAGGTATCCTTACCATTAGCGTATTGTAGAACTGGATTTATAATTGCCCACAAAACTCTCTTTTTTCTAAAATAATCTGCACGACCACAAAACAGGGTGCTACGCTGGGCTGTATCTATTGATATTACATTGCCTAATGCATAGCCGTAGCCAGAAGCTTTATCATAATGCATAGAGTCCGCCTCTATGTATTGCCCATCATTCCAGATAGAAGAATGACCAGAGAATAAAGCGACTACGTTTTTGCTATCATATGTGCCTTTGTAGGTGGTTAGAATAGACTTACCACTGTCGCTGGTAACCACAGAGTAATCATAGAATGTCTCAACCTTTGTTTCTGTATTATAACCAAGATCCTTTGATCTAACCTTATATTTAGGATCCACAACCACAACATTGCCAGTAAATCGGGCATCATGCGTATTGACATAATATACCCCCGCTTCACTAGTTAATATAGTACTGTCACTCTGCAATGTTCCTTTATTGTTATATGTTCCGATTTTGGATCCTAAGTCATAGGTTATTTCCTCTCCCCACAAGTTGTTTTTACCATCAGTAATACTAACATTACCAGTCATGTAGGCTAACTTTTTATCGGCTGTGTAGCGCAAATAATCACAAGTAGCTTCTGTGCCTCCTGCCTGAGCTATGCGCACACTACCAAATGCTTCAAGCATTTTTTTTTCAACATACTGAAACAAACTGTCACAATACAATGTATCTGTACCTTGATAAACTATTACGTCTGTAACAAACTTGTTTAAGGAACCTGAATCTGTTTGAAAATGCTCTATAACTCCCGTATTAGCAATTACTATAGTTAATTTATCGGCCGTATCAACCTTCGGAGCTTGTGCAATTGCACTAATAGTTGAAACGAATAGAGTCGCAAGAAACAAAATGAATTTTCGAGTAGATAAACTGCTTACTGAGGCTAACATCTTATTTTTTCTGTTTGCCTCCAAATACGCTAATGTTTATATATCTACCAGGATGAGCTTTTAAGTCATCGGTAAGATTTGTAAGCGATTTGACAGACTTATTCATGTTGTTGTAAAGCTCCTTATCGTTAACAAGCATACCAAGAGAACCTTTATTGCTATTTATTTTCTCCATCATAGACTGAAGCTCAGCTGTAGTCTTTTGCAGGTCGGCTATTGTTTTTTGAATAGGTGCGTTGGCAAGTTGTGCAGAGATACGGTTTACATTGCTTAAAATTCTTTGCACTGTATCGTTGCTCTTAGCCAAATTACCGGTAATACTATTTGTATTTCTGATGATACCAGATATCTGTGCACTCTCCTTATTTATGGCACTTGAGAGTTGTGATAAATTTTCTGCTGTTGTTTTCAACGATTGCACTGCAAGCGATATCGCCTTTTGATTCTCCTCTCCTACCAGTGAATTTACATTCTCCAGAGTAGTATTAAATGAGCTGATTGTGCCTTTTAATTCATTTAGTCTTGGTGTTAATTCATCAGTAATTTTATCGACCACACCACCGCTCTTTTCACCAACAATTTCAGCTTTTTCCTTAATAAGATTAGTGCTAGCTCCCAATTGTAGATTGATAACTTTTGTACCTAACAAGTCTGACTGAGCGAGACTAGCAACTGTACCCTCTGTTAAATTAATATCTTGGTGAATAGACATTGTGACCTTCACCCCTTTTTCTGCAGCTAACTCCAAATTAGTAACCTGACCTACATTAATACCTTTAATTTGGACCATTGATGACTTCTGCAAACCATCTACTGTGGGGTAATACACATAATATTCCTTCTCTTTAGAAAACAGATCGGAGCCTTTAAGAAAGTAAAAGCCTGAGAAAAATATTACAAGTGCTGATGAAACTAAAAGCCCAATCCGCACTTCTTTTGAAATAGACATAGAGGATGAAATATGTGCAAAATAACAAAAACAGAATGAGACCGCTGTTCGATTTGGCAATATTATAACAGACTAGCTAAAATACACCACACAATACACTTTTATTTAATCATACAAATGCGCACAAGCACTATAAACGTAGATAATGCTACACTAATTTTGCAGAGACCATAAATAGTTCTATTTGATTTTAGCAGTAGACTTGCTGTAAGCTTTTAGTTTGTTCTCGTTAAAACGAAAGGCTGTAATTTCCCTTATTAAATCTATAGGCAGCGGCACATCTATCGGAAATTGAACAGCTCCTTTGGAATACTTAAGACCTACGAATTTATGAGCAAATTGAGATATTCCAGATCCAGTTGGATAAAAGCCAATATGTTTACTGTATGCAGCAAAATAGACTAAAGGACCATTATACTTGTAAGCAGGCATTTGATAAGCTATTGATTCTTCAGCATCTGGTACAGTTTCCTTTATTACTGCACGCATTTGCTCCAAAACAGGTCTGAGCTGTTCGGGCATTAATGCTATGTATTCATCTACAGTTTTAAAAGAAAGCTTTTTCAATTCTACATATTTTGGCGTAAGAGCAATAACCTATGATGAAAGCTATAGGAAAGAAACAATACTGCAATTGGCAAAAGAATAAAAAGGATGGACAACTCGAAACCATCTACGGCAATAATAGAATATGTAGCTGCTACTAAATCGAAGAATAAACCCGCATAAGCCCATTCTTTTAACCTATTGAACCCTGGTATCAATAATACAACAGACCCCAGAATTTTAGCAATGCCAATGAATATTATAAAGTATTCAGGATAACCTAAATGTCCTTTTACAAATTCTACTGCTCTAGGATCCATCATAGCATCGGGGATGGCAGAGAAGAGCATAAAGCCTGCAAACAATACCGTAAATACCCAATAAAGAATTTTAGTCTTCTTCTTATTCTAGCTAATTATGTTGATTGGACAGTTAATTACTTGGCTTCTAATACTCTTTTAAGGTTAGATAGACCTGTATCCATAGACTTACCTAACATTGCTTTCATTATAGGTTTCATAGCATTCATAGGAAACTTCATTGTACTATAAAATCCCCATTGAACTTTTGTTTTTTTATCTGCAGGTATCACCTTCATTACTGATTTTGCCACATCTTGCATTGGCCTGATGAACCTCAACTCATACTCAAGTGTATTGCCATTTGCTATAGCAACAATTTGTTGTTCACCAGCTCCAACATTACGCTTTTTGCTATCCCAAGCATAAACGAAACCTACAGTTCCATCCTGACCAGAGTAAACCTTTTTCATCTCAGGATCTGCCATTGCCCACACACTAAATGTGTCATGATTTTTGAGATACTTAACAAAATCGAAAACCTTCTCTGGGGCTACATCAATTTCGATAGTATTTTCAATATGCATCTGGCGGCTGGTTAGGATAGCAACAAGTAAGAATAAGCCAGTAAGTGTTGCTATCATCCATAAAAAAGTAATCATAAAACAGCTATTGTGTGAGTGCGTAATTCTTGAAATTATCTAAGATAGCTTGCCAACCAGCTTTTTGCATAGATTCAGGATTCATTTGCTCTGGGTCGAAAATGACTACTATCTTAGTGAGTCCGTCCTCTTCTGAGAAAGCTACTGAAACCAATCTATCGTCGTCGAGCTTGTAACTGTAATTATCTAGAATAGTCAAGGCAGTATAAATACCACCGAAATCGAAGCTATAACAACCGTCTTTAGAAGCCATAGTAAATGAGAAACGACCTCCTACTTTAAGGTCATTGTCTGCCTTAGGACAATGCCAATCTGGCGATGCTGCATTCCAAGCTATTATGTGAGTTGGATTGGTGTATAACTCCCAAACTTTTGCTTTTGGAAGATTGATAGCAACTGAAACTGTTATAGGAGTATTTGATGACATACTATTAAGTAATTGTAATGCAAAGATGATGCTACTAGTAAATTATAATGCTGTATAATAAAGTCATTTTGACGGGTCAAAAACGACAATATGCAATCACTATATAACAACATAAATATACAACAGTGTGTATTTAAAAGGTTGCGTTTAATACAAAAACATGAATGCAGTCTTATGCTTTTAGTCAATAGAATTGAGAATGAGAGATTTATTAATATCCTCTGACAACTGTTTTGCTAAAACACGAATATATTCAGGAGTAATTTCGATTATCTGTGGAATTCTAGCTGAGAAATTGAGATTAGTATATTGTTCGATAAAGGATTCTGAACTTTCCAAAGTATCTCCACTAACCACCATACCTAGAAGAGGGATATTTCTGGATTTTAAGACCTCAACAGCCGTAAGTGTGTGTGTGATGCTACCAAGGTAATGTTTCACCACTAAAATTACAGGCATATCAGCATAAGCTACAAAGTCGAGCATGGTTTGATGAGAGTTGATAGGTGATAAAACTCCACCTGCAGTTTCTACTATCAATAACTTATCTGTTTGAGGCCATTGGAACTTTGTAAAATCTACCTCGACCCCTTCTAAAGCTGCTGCTGCATGTGGCGATATTGGCTCTTTGAGCAGAACAGCCTCGGGATGCACACGCTGGTGACCGTTTGACAGAAGCTGCCAAACAAGCGTAGTATCTCTTTCATCTGCTCCGCTTTGCACAGGCTTCCAATAGTCGGCACCAAGTGCCTCTGCTATTATAGCTGAGGCAACTGTTTTGCCTACACCTGTATGAATACCTACAATTGCGATTTTCTTAATTGGTTTTATGCTCATCTAAAAGGTATTTTATCAACAAATCTATTTCTTGCTCTGTATTGTGTTTATGTATACAAATCCTGAGACGCTCGCTACCTAGAGGTACAGTAGGGTGTAAAATAGCATTGACAAGCAAACCAACTGAGTGCATCTGATAGGCGAGGCGCTTTGTAGCATCATTGCCACCTATAACAATTGCCTGAATAGGGCTGCTACTTGTTATATAACCATTTAACTTGCCAGATACCCGATTGCGAAAGTAGCTAATAAGATGGTGGAGCGGCGTGGTACTAAAGCCCGGCTGCGATACATAATTGTAAGCAGCACCAATAGTGGCTATAGCATGTGGCGACAAAGCGGTAGTATAAATAAACGACCGTGCAAAATTGACCAAATATGCCCTGAGCGAACTACTACCAAGCACTATAGCACCGTGACAACCTAGCGCCTTGCCAAAGGTGTGGACACGAGCAAAACAGTGCTCAGACAAGCCTAAATAGGCAACCAAGCCCTGACCCCGAACACCCATAACGCCAGTGGCATGAGCTTCGTCAACTATTAATGCTGCGCCAAAGAGTTGACATAGGTTAACAATCTCAATCAATGGAGCTATATCACCATCCATTGAGAAAACAGACTCAGTGATAACAAAAATCTGTCGACCAAGATGCTTTTGCAGCTGATTATGAAGATCCTCCACATTATTGTGAGCGAAAGATACCCTATCAACACAGATAGCAAGACGTATACCATCTATTATACTGGCATGGCACAACTCATCGTAAACAAAGACCGTATTGCGGGCGCCTAATGACGACAGCAAACCTACGTTGGCATCGTAACCAGAATTGAAAATCAGTCCCGCCTCAGCATTGTGAAACGAAGCTATTCTATCTTCAAGTTGCACAATCTCATCTGAATTGCCAGAAATAAGTCTTGAACCAGTGGAGCCACTGCTATCAATGGGTGGCTGCAAGAGATTGTAGTGCACCAAACCAAGATAATCGTTGGAGCGAAAGTCAATGCCATGTGTTGGGGCAACTGACAATGAACGAAGATTACCTTTATTAGCACGGTCTTGAAGCTTACGCTTCAAGAAGTCCTCAGCCGACTTCATTGCTTAACACTGTGTTATGCGCTTTAGGTCTTCCATCGGCAAAAGCTGCTTTTGGTTTGAGGCCCAATATGCGGAACATTTCCATGTCAGCGTTGTACTCAGGATTGGCGGTTGTAAGCAATTTGTCTCCAGCGAAGATAGAATTAGCTCCAGCCATGAAGCACATAGCCTGCTCAGACACAGACATCTCCAAGCGACCTGCCGACAAACGCACTGCTGATTTTGGCAACACGATACGAGCCGTAGCGACCATACGCACCATTTCGTCGAAAGGCACTTTAGCATTCTCTGCTAAAGGCGTACCTGCAACTGGTACTAAGGAGTTGATAGGTACCGACTCTGGATGCTGAGGCAAATTGGCTAATGTATGTAACATACCAATTCTATCTGTATCCGTTTCGCCAAGGCCGATGATACCTCCACTGCAAACAGTGATGCCAGCCTTACGAACGTTGCCCAAAGTATTCAAACGATCGTCGTAGGTGCGGGTAGTGATTATTTCGGAATAATGTTCTTCTGATGTATCTATATTGTGATTGTATGCATAAAGTCCGGCTTCAGCTAGTCTTTCGGCTTGATGCTCTGAAAGCATGCCTAATGTGCAGCATACTTCCATATCCAGCTTATTCACCTCTTTCACCATATCTATTACTCTATCAAAGTCGCGATTATCTCTAACCTCTCTCCAAGCCGCACCCATACAAAAACGAGTGGCGCCTCCTTCTTTGGCGTTTTTGGCAGCATTAACTACCTCGTCTACCTTCATCAGTGCCTGAACTTTTACATCTGTATGAAAACGAGCTGCCTGAGGGCAATAAGCACAATCTTCGGAGCAACCACCAGTTTTGATAGAAAGCAAACTACTTATCTGAACTTCACCAAAAACATGATACTGACGATGAACTTCTGCTGCATCTATAACGAGCTGCAACAAAGGCCTGTTGAACACTTCTTGAATTTGCTCTCTTGTCCAGTTATGTCTGATTTCTGCCATATAAATTGCATTTCCAGCTGCGAAACTATGTACTATTCGCTTACGAATTAAGATATAAACAACAAATATATTCAATAGCCATAAGAATGTCTGTTAAAAACAGTCAACTACTTAAAGTCATTTTCCATCACAAACAAATCTGAAGCTATTCTATCGGCATAGAGCCTACCCTCTTGTGAGAGTGTGAGCATTGAATCGTTTTGCATCATCCAGCCTCTATCTATATATGTTTGTGCCTCTTTTGCAATTAGCGCCACCGTAGTATCGTCCCAATGGTGAGCTATATAAGCTAAATCGCAACCCCACTGTGTGCGTAGAGAAGTCATGAGATATTCGTTGAGATTGTCGAGTGATGATAACTGCTCTTTATCAAACCATTGAATATCGCCTGTTAACAATGACTTGGTGTAAAGTGCATTGTTGGCCACATTCCAGCGACGCTCTCTATGACCATCGAAAGAATGTGCAGAAGGGCCTATACCTAGATAAGGATGCCCACGCCAATAATTAGAATTGTGAACGGCATAACTGCCCGGCAAGGCAAGATTGGAAATTTCATAATGCTCGTAACCCATTTGTTGAGCTACATCGGAAAGTATAATAAACTGAGCTGCTGCCTGAGCAGGGTCGACAGGCTTAGATACCTGATGCTTGATAGCATGGTGTAAAGCTGTACGCTCCTCGACAGTGAGTGCATAAGCCGAGAAATGCGGTACACCTAAAGTCTTGACCATTTGAAGATTAGACTTCCAATGGGAATCTGAAAGACCGGGAGTACCATAAATGAGGTCGATGGTAAGATTTTCAAAACCCATATCCTGAGCTAGCTTTATTGCCCCTTCGGCCTGCTGTGCATTGTGGGCACGCTTCATATATTGCAAATCTGCATCTCGAAAAGACTGCACACCAATGCTGAGACGTGTAACTGGCGTATGCTTCAAAGACAAAAGAAACTGCTTATTGAGGTCATCAGGGTTAGCTTCCAGAGTGACCTCTTTCAGCTGTCCGGGGGTGTGGTGCTGGATAACCGAATCGAACAGTCGATTGAGCTCGCTGGCAGTAAGCAAAGAAGGGGTGCCACCACCAAAATACACTGTTTCTATAAGTGTGCCAGATAAGTAACCCGACATTGTGGCTATCTCCTTGTGCATGGCCTCTAGTACATCGTCTTTGTGCTGAAGTGAAGTAGAGAAATGGAAATTGCAATAAATACAAGCCATTTTGCAGAAGGGGATGTGTAAATATACACCTGAAGGATTGCCAGAAGGGGAGGTATGTAGCATAGAGCACAAAGTTAGGGATTGACTGGTAGTGGTTGTTTTGATGATGTGTCCATTGCATTGAGACTGGCTTTGCGCACCAGTAAGCCAACAGCATGTTCGGGATCGAGTTGCAAAACACTATCGGCAATAGCTAATGCTTGCTTGTATTGCTGAAGCTGTATGTAGCACATACCAATGTTAGCTAAAAGCGCTGTGTTAGCTTTTGCCCTAATTAATGCCTGCCTACACAACTGAATAGTGCTGTCGTATTGCTGGAGGGAAAAGAACAGACCACCATAGGCACTGAGAAAAGCTGGCTCACCAGGCACAATATCTAACGACCGACGAAAGTGAAATTTGGCAGAATCGATGTTGCCTAAAGCTAAATGAATCTGAGCGAGGTCTGCATGAACCTTACCTTGCGCATCAAATATGGAGAGTGACTGTGTGAAAGCATAAGCAGCCTGGCTATATGCCTCTCGTTTCTCCATATCACTTGTAGCATTGGCAGCAATAAGATTATACTCACTACCAATACCCTGCCATAAACGAGCATTGAGGGAATAGTGCTGCACATCTGTAGTGCAAAGGGTGAGATTAGAAGCCCAAGCGGCATTGCGGTGAATAGTAGCAAAAGTATAAATGGGAAGCAGCGTCAAAACTGCACCTACAGCCCAGCGACGAGTAACCGAAGGGGCATTGACAACCAACCATGCAAGTAGCATAGCAAAGCCGGCAACTGGAACAAACATAAATCGCTCTGCCATGATGGTACCCGTAACGAAAAAGATATTGGACAATAGTAGTGTAGGCAATAGTAACAAGGCGACACCTAAAACAGGGACTACATCTCTTTGCTTGCGATAGATAGTAACAGCTAACAGAATGAGACCAAGAACAATAAACAATGCTAAGTAAACTTGATAGTCGGTAAAAGAATAGAAGTGTATGCTATTGAATGAGTAGTCGGCGGAAAGCGGATAGGGAAATAGCAGGAGCATGAAGTAACGAAAGATAACAGCTAAAGATGTGGCAAAAGCAACCAGCTTACTGGGTGCTGCTACCAACTGATTTTCGGTAAAGCCAACCAGCTCGGGGTGATATGCGTTGTGCGTAATGAGTATATACTGACGAACGACGAGGTAGCTAATAACCGCAACTGAAAGCGAAGCAGAAACAAATAGTAACTGCGGACGAGGACTCAGCCGCAACAACATAGCTAGAGGTATGAGTATCAACAAAACCAAAGCACTCTCTTTGGAACAAAGAGCCAAAAGGGCACAAATGGCTATGTAGCCTAAGGTTTTGAGTGTTTGGGTTTGGGTGTACTTTAAAGCAAATAGAAAAGCTGTGAATCCCAATAAAGTAGCCATAAGCTCATCTCTGCTTTTGATGTTGGCAACAACCTCTGTATGAAGCGGGTGAAGTGCAAATAAGAGTGCACTAAGGAATGCTAAAAAAGGTGAAGCAGAAAGCCTGAGTAATAAACGATAGCCTACCAAAACACAAAGCGCATAAATAACTACATTGACTACATGACCTATGGCTGGGCCTGCGTGAAGTGAATGTTCGAAAGCAAACATGAGCAATGCAACTGGACGGTAATAATCGTTGATAGGTTCGCCATTGTATTGGGGGCGCTGTATGAAACCAGAAAGCGATGGATGAGCCAGGATATCGGCCATGCCGCTGACACCCTGCTGCACATACTTGTTGGCTACAATAACAGCATAGTCATCGAGCACAAAACCATGGGTGAAAGTGCCAGCAAAAACTATTAACACTATCACCACGAGTATACGCTCCATTAACTTAGCATTGGCTGACCATTGATATAACTTAGCTATAACCTTGTCCAATTGAAATACCTAGTTTACGGGATGCTAAAATACACTGTTGCTAATAAGTGTAGGTTTAAACTTTGGTACAATAAACGCAGAATGGACATGCGGTAGCCTGTAACAAAATAATGAAGTTGGCATGTGGTGTGTTATTAAGGACGATTTCATTGGGAGTATGGTAGGGGTAAAACAATATCTACATATGATAAATGTTGGGGCTGACCAAAAGTCATTTTGATTTTTTGGTCAGCCCCCGAAGGAATAAAAATCAATAAAAGAGTATTACTTCTTGCGGCCTACCCCAACTTTCATTTCGCTTTTGCGGATATCGTGGAGGATGTTGACTGTTTCGGCAATGTAAATATCCTTGCCTAGGGATTTGAGCCAATCTTTGTTTTTGGATACTGATGCAGTATCGGCATTGATTTTAACTAAGTCTTCCTCTGGGTTTGTCATATCGAGCAGGGTTGCGTTTTTCTGTAACTCCTCTAGCTTTTTTGAGATAGCGTTAATTTCTTCCTGTTCTTTCTTAAACTTTTCTTCGTTGAGGGAAACTTTATTGTCATCGCGACGCTTCTTGACCAAATGAGCATTTTCGCTAATGAGTTTAAAGGTTTCATTTGAAGCAATACGCGATTTGCTAAGTGCCGCCAATTGGTCGACATTGGTGATACTGTTGGTGGGCTTGAAGTTGGCTGCAGGCACCTCGTCCCAAGGGAGTGCAGACTTGTTGTGACGCTCGCCAAGGTCTTCTTCATCAAAACCATCGTAAGGATCGGGCATGTCTATGTGTGGTACAATACCTTTGAGCTGAGTGGAGCGACCGTTGACGCGATAGAACTTTTCCATCGTAAGCTTTAATGCACCGAGAGAACCAGACTTGCCACCAATAGTATCGTTCATGAGGTGTAGTCTGTCCATTGGATTGAGCATATCGTCGAGCGAGACCATTTTTTGAACTGTGCCCTTGCCAAAAGAAGTGGAACCTACGATGATAGCACGATTATGGTCTTGGAGGACACCGGCAAGGATTTCGGAAGCTGATGCGCTACCCTGATTGATGATGACCGCTAAAGGACCGGTATAGATTGCCGTATCGTATGAAGTGGATCTGAGCACAGAAGGAGTGGAACGACCACTTTTGACCTGAACAACAGGGCCTTTGCCCAAGAATATACCAGCCATATCGACAACATCGCCCAGAGAACCACCACCATTGTAACGAAGATCGAAGATGATACCCTTGACCCCTGCGTTCTTAAGTTTGATGACCTCCTTAGCCACATCTTTGCTGGAAGTGCGCCCACTAGTGTGGTTGAAGTCGGCATAGAACTCTGGCAAATAGATGAAACCAATTGGTCCTTCTTTGCTTTGAATGATAGCAGACTTTGCAAAGGTTTCTTCGATCTCAACCACACCTCTTGTGATAGGGATTACCTTAACAGAGCCGTCCTCGCGCTTAACCGTGAGCCTAACTTCTGTGCCTTTTTCGCCACGGATGAGCTTAACCACCTCATCTAACTCGTAACCAGAGATATCTACTGGTTCTTTGTCGCCCTGAGCCACTTTGAGTATTTCGTCGTTAGCTTTTAGCTCGCCTTGCTTCCAAGAAGGGCTGCCGACTATAACTGAAGCGATGGTAGTTTTATCATCTATCTGATTGAGCTTTGCACCAATACCTACAAAGCTTCCGCTCATTTTTTCGTCGAAAGCACTTTTCTCTAAAGGAGGGAAGTAGTTGGTATGCGGGTCTTCGGCTTCGAGTATTTTATTGACATAAAAAGTGAACCGCTCATCGGGTTTGACCTTACGAAGTCTTTTGATGTAACGCTGATTGCTTTTGAGTATGTCTTCTCGTGCTTTTATTTCAAGTTCAGTATCGGACTTGAGGACTACATTGGCAGAGTCTTTATTTTCCTTCTTTTTATCCTGTTCTGTTTTGAGGTCTACATACTTGATAAGCACACGATACTTGAGGAATTGGCGCCAACGCTCGGTTTGTTCTTTTTCGTTTGCTGTAAAATCAGCCTTGTCTGCATTGAGCTGCAGTGTTTCATCGGATTTGAAGGAGAAAGGCGTTTTGAGAATGGTCTCGAACGTATTGACAGAAGCATCTAATCGGCGGAGATAAACCGCCTCGAAAGAGTCGAAAAACTCTGTAGAGCCGAGGCGAATCTGATCGTCTATAGAAAACTCATACTGCTTGAGCATTTTATAGTCGTCTTTGGTGAAGTATAGCTTTTCGCTATCAAAAGACTTAACCATTTGCCTAAACACTCTGGCGGATAAAGTATCATCGAGCGGGCGGGGCGAATAGTGACCTGCCTGAATGGTACGCATTACTGTTTCGAGCAGCATGACTCTACGCTCTTGTGATGATCGGGCTCCGGAATTAACGTATTTAAAAGAGAAGAACGCAGCTAACGCTCCCAACACCAACAACGGAATCAAAATCTTGTTCTTCATGAATTGCAACATAATCTTATCGACGCTATATGGTAACAAATGTAGCTGAAATGGTGTTAATAAATGTATAATCAAAAAGCTGCTATACGTTAAATAAAGGGTGATATTGACACATGTGCTGGTATATGCCAGAGTGTAAGAGTGGAGGTAAAGGGTAAGTGCTGGCTAGACAGAAAAGGTAATTACTACAATTGGCACTATTAAGTGAACTTTGTGCATGGTAATGAATGCTAATGGGAATAAGCGTACTAAATGAAACATTGTGGTTTCCGCCGGTGGAGGAAGCTGATGCGGATGGACTGCTGGCTGTGGGTGGCGACCTGAGTGTGGCCAGGCTGGAGCTGGCATATAGATCGGGTATATTTCCGTGGTATAATGAAGAAGAGCCGCCACTGTGGTGGAGCCCTAACCCCAGGTTTGTGCTATATGTGGATGAACTGAAGGTAAGCAAGAGTATGCAACAGGTGTTAAGGTCGGGCAAGTTCAGCTTTAGTATGAACAAGTGTTTTGCGGAGGTGATAGGCCACTGCCAAAAGACTGCACGACCTGGGCAAGATGGAACATGGATAACAG
>CALRKH020000072.1:0-17788 GCA_943367855.1 Asaia bogorensis
ATCTTCCACATCTTGCATAGTAGCGCCGCCAGTGCCCAGGGTTATGTTGTTATACAGTGTGTCGTTAAACAGTATTGGGTCTTGGCTCACCACACCTATCAGGCGGCGCAGGTCATCTATTTTGTAGTCCTTTATGTTCTTGCCATCTATCAGTAGCTCACCACCCGTCACATCATGAAACCTCGGCACCAGGTCCACCAGCGTACTCTTTCCTGCGCCCGACGAGCCTACCAGTGCCACCGTCTTACCCTTAGGCACTTTAAAAGACACATCATGCAATATCTGCTTATTGCCATAGGCAAACTGTACACCTCTTAGTTCTATTTCGTGCTCAAAATTCTTTATCGCTTGCGCATTAGGTTGCTCCGTTATCGTATTCTCCACCGCCAGCAGATGCTCTATTCTATCCAGCGCTGCCGATCCTCGCTGCACGTTAGAGAAGGCCGATGATAGATTCTTGAACGGTGCTATGATCATAAAGAATGATGCCAGGTAAGAGATAAATGCAGGCCCCGTAAATCCCTCGCCCGAAAAAACAATCTTACCACCATACCACAGTATCACACTAGCCACTATTATGCCCATCGTTTCAGATAGTGGAGAGGCCAACTCTCTGCGGGCAGAGATAAAATTGCGTGTTCTGAACAACAGATTGTTCAGCTTCATAAACCGCAACTTCTGGTGCGTCTCTGCATTAAATGCTTTGATCACGCGCATACCTACCAGGCTTTCGTCTATCACCTCCATCATAGCACCTAGCTGCTCTTGTGCCAGGTTCGATGATTTGCGAAGCGACTTACTGATTCTTCCTATTATAAGGCCTGCCACTGGCAGAAACAACAACAGAAATAAAGTAAGCTGATAGTTGGTCACCACCATATAGGTAATGTACATAATGATGGTTATAGGCTCCCGCACAAACACTTCCAGCACACTCATGATAGATAGCTCCACCTCATTTATATCATTCGTCATCCGCGATACCAGATCTCCCTTGCGCTCCTCCGTAAAAAAACCAATCGGTAGCGATAACGTCTTCGAAAACAACTCATTGCGCAGGCGGCGCAGCACAGCATTCCGCAGTGGGTTCAGTATATAGAGCGATATGTACAGAAAAAGATTCTTCAGCACCGTAAAGGCCACTATAGCCACACAAACATAGGCCAGTGCGGTTAGCTTATCCAGCTGGGCTATCTGCTCATTGATGTAGTTGGTAAACTGCTGCTGCAAGCCAAACTTCACGCCCGGCTTGGGTGGTGCACTATTAGCCTCAAACAGCACATTCAGCACAGGCCCCACCATCACCACCGTTAGCAAACCAAAGAAAATGCCCAATAAATTAGACAAGAAATACAACGCCACCTTGCCCTTGTATTCCGATATATATCTGAGTAAACGTCCTATTCTTTTCATTTACGAGTGGCCAAAATTACACTTAATACGCTTAGGAATATGTTATAAAACATACTATGCCGGGTCCACGTCAAACACTATTTGCACATTACTATTGCCTCGCTGTGCCAGCACATACAGCCGCTGCTCTTGCAGGTGCTGCTTTAGCCCCACTATCAGCTCATTATTCCTCGGGCACTTTATCTGTATCTCTTTTATATACTGGTTGCGCACCCTCGGCACCAGTGCCGCCCCAGGCCCCTGCACATGCACACCCTGCACCTGTTGCAGATTGTCAGCCATCAGTTGCGCCGCAGCTGCCACCTTTGCCTCCTCATGATGCCTGAAGATGATGCGAATGATCTTGCTGAACGGCGGATAAAAAAACTGCTCCCTAAACGCTATCTCATGTTTATAAAACGCACGCACATCATGATTCAGCACCCATTGCAGCACCATATGTTTGGTGTTATAGGCCTGTATCAGCACCTGCCCCTCACCATCGGCTCGCCCTGCTCGCCCACTCACCTGCTCCATTAGCTGAAACGCTCGCTCATTCACCCTAAAGTCTGGAAAAGACAACAAACTATCTGCACTTATAATGCCCACCAGCGACACCCCATCAAAGTCCAGCCCCTTCACCACCATCTGCGTGCCTGCCAGTATATCCACCTTCCGCTTTTGCAGCCTTGCAAACAGTTCGTGCACACTATTCCGGCTCCGCATACTATCCACATCCATACGCGCCACACGCGCCTCCGGATACAGCTGCTGCACCTCCTCTTCTATCTTCTCCGTACCAAAGCTTTTGCCCGCCAGTGCCCTGCTGCCACACTGTGGGCAGGCCAGCTGCACAGCAGCCTTAAAACCACAATAGTGGCACTGCATCTTGTCCGTACTCTTGTGGTAGGTCAGCGTCACATCACAATTCTTGCAGCGTGGTGTCCACCCGCAAGAGGTGCACAGCAGAAAAGGCACATAACCCCGCCTGTTCTGAAACAATATCACCTGCCGCCTCTGCTGCAGCGCCCCTGTTATGGCCGTCTGTAGCTCAGGTGTCAGCAGCCGCACACCACTGCTCCGGCTCACCGATAGCGATTTTGCATCCACTATCGTAATGCTCGGCAAGTTCACTCCCTGATACCGCTCCCGCAGTGCCGCATACGCATACCGCCCTCGCTGCACCTGCCACAGGCTCTCTACCGATGGGGTGGCCGAGCCCAGCACCACATGCGCACCATACATACCGGCCATATACACAGCAGCATCTCGCGCATGAAACCTCGGCGCAGGGTCCTTCTGTTTGAAGGATGAATCATGCTCCTCATCCACTATTATCAGCCCCATATCCCTATACGGCAGCCACATAGCCGAGCGTGGCCCCACTATTACCTTATATGCACCCTTACGCACCTTCTCCCATATCTCCACCCGCTCATTATTGCTAAAGTGAGAGTGATACACCCCCAGCTCCTCGCCAAACCACGCCATCAGCCGGCTCACCAGGTGCGTCGTCAGCGCTATCTCTGGTAGCAGCAGCAGTGCCTGCTTGCCCGCAGCCAGGCATTCTTTTATCTTATGTATATACAGCAGTGTTTTGCCGCTGCCCGTCACCCCGTGCAGCAGCACCACCTTGCCCTTTTCGTGTCCCTCTGTTATAGCTTGCAGCGCAGCTAGCTGCGCCTCCGTTAGTGCCGGTTCTTTTTGTATCTCCTCAGGCCCACTATAGGCCAGCCTGTCCGACACCTGCTCCGTCAGTGCAAAGATGCCCTTCTCCACCATCACCGTCAGTTGCGCCGCCGTTGCCTGCACTCGCTCCAGCAGCTCCGTCTGCCGCACCACCTTATTGCGCTTCGTTAGCTCCATATACCCCATTAGCAGTTGCAGCTGCTTGGGTGCACGCCCCAGCTTGTCAAACAATTCCCTCAGTGCAGGCTCCGCCACATAGCGTTCACCCAGCACCACCACCTTTTCCTTCTTTGGTTTATACGCCTGCTCCAGCGCCTCATTTATCAGCACAGCCTCCTGTTCTATCAGCTCATTCAGCACCACCGCCATGCGCCCCGCGCCCACCATCGCCCGCACCTCCGTCAGCGTCACCTCCGCCCGGTTCCGCAGCGCATCCACCACCCGTTGCGCATCTGTGCTCCAGGCATAATACACATTATCATCACCCACCCATTGCAGCCTTGTTTCGCCCATCAGCTTCAGGTGTGCCGGCAGTGCCGCCTGCATCACCTCGCCAGGTGCCGCCATATAGTAGCCCGCTATCCAGCGCCAGTAGTCTAGCTGCTGCTGCGTCACCACAGGCTCCTCATCTATCAGCCCCCTTATCGGCTTCACCACATACGTCTCTGGTCGGTGCTCATGCAGCCGCTCCACTATACCACTATACTGTTTATTCTTACCCAGCTGCACCTCCACCCGCATACCAGGCCTTATATGGTCCTGCAGCTCCACAGGCACCCCATACGTCAGCACCTGCGGCAGATTCAGCGGAAGAATGACATCAGCAAACATATAGCCCTACTAAAGCAGCAAAATAACACCTTATTGTCCACATTGGCAGTGGGGGGTGGGTAAACCTCACACCGAAAGTTTCCAGAATGGATCATCCTTCCATTCCTGGGGAAAACCCATATAATCTATAGGGATATTGGGATATTCAGAAATAAGCTGCTCAAGACGTTTATTGTAAGTAGAGTTAGGCACTATGTTGGTAAGTAGATAGGCTATTGCGGCCAATGCAATGTTCTAATGCACAGCTGCCTTAATAAAATAAAAAGACCCGCCCGGGTGCGCATTGTCAAGAGGCGTGGCGAGTACTATTACCTCAAAGGTATTAATACTGTTTTAGATACTCAAATTCCAATGTTATCCACGAATGAAAAATGATTATTAACCCCAATTCTGGTAACGATATACTGAAATGTACCAGTAAGAATGTAAGACCCGATGTGTCCTTTCAGAAATGAACTAAGGACGCTTTACCACCTTGGTAGGTGCGTTGGGGCTTGGCTTAGATAACAGCGAACCGATTATTTCAGAAACAGGCTGTGCGCCCGCTTCGTACTTTGCCGCCAGTTCAGCATCATTAAGCATTACCCGCTTCTCTTTCCTAATTGTGGTCTTCTTAGGCATAGTGTAAAGGTACGGAATTAATATTTTTTGACTTTTACCATCCAAGGGTAATAGCTATCTAATGTATCAGACATATTGGGGTATGAGTCTTTGCTTATCCTCACAAATATAAACCCCTCTTTACCGGGTTTTAGTACCTTATATACAACCGTTGGATATTTATGCATAGAATGTGATACTTTAGCCCAATCGCCTGCATTAAAATTATAATCAAGGCCCATTTTAAGCCTTTCCTTGTCTATAGATTCCATAACTGCAATTGCAGCGCCACTAACGGTTGTGGTTGCACTAAACTTGTACCGATTCACTTCCTTTTCATCCTCGGGGATTCCTATTTCAATTTGCTGCAACATGAAAATAAGCCTATCTACTGCTTCGTATCCGTCCCTCCATTTGCGATTCAAATCAGTATGTGAATTTAAGTATGAGTTTCCCATCTCAGCCAACATTAACACTCTAATGCTGTCAAGCAAAGAAGCATTTATCGGAATCTTTAGCCCAGACTCAGTCCATACACGTTTAAAAGTCATCGAATTAACAGTGCGAGCTTTGCCATACAGCTTATTCATTTCGCCAATTTGCGTAGCTGCATAGTTTTGATTTGCTATTTTTTGTTGCCTCTCGCTTAAAATTAATTGTCGGTTAGAAACACCAATTACCGTATCTGTTTTTTCCACCAAAGCCCGCAACTCTGACAATTCTTTTTTATAATAATCAAGTTCATCCCTTTGTTGATTTATTAATACGTCTGTTTTAAGCAGTAGGGATTTGAACGTATCAATACTAACAGAAGTAGAATCGTTTTTTCGCGCCAAAGCCAATTGCCTGTACCCCGTCCAACCGCCGAATGCACCGAAGACAAGTGTTAGTGCAAGGCCCCATATGGCAAGCTTATCGGCTATGGTTAGATTGCTCCAGAATTGCGGAATTTTGACTCCCTTCTTGCTGCGCCCTCCTGTTTGCATTTTTAATTATTGATATTATGCATCCTACTCCTGATATAAATAGTAGTACGTACAAAATTAAGAAGACTATCATTTTGCGATAATTTAAAAGTTACATAACTTTTTTATTGTCGTTGCAAAGCAGTTTGATTAATCCGCTACGATTAAACTAAAATATTTGAAACACCATCCGGCAAGATGATGTTTCGAATTTATAAAGGTATGTAATTACTTGCTTATCAGTGTAGTATACTTCAATTTAGCCCCGTTTGTTTTAATCAAAGCCAAATCAAAACGTGCCTTATCTATTATCTTGCGTTCGTTGTACCTGAAAGCACTTTCGTTGCAATAAGCCTACATGTGCTTCTTAGTTATATTCTGGTAGATACCCATTACCATGCGGTCAAACAGACTAAAAACGCCCTCAACTGTGTTTTATGTATAATACCATCCTTTACATACTCAGCCTTCTCATGGTCAACAACACCGTGGAAAGCATATTCGCGGCCTATCTTGCGCATAGACGCTGCTTTGTCAGTCATTAACGCGCTCGAAGTGCAAACGTTCTGCTTCAACTGTTC
Organism: Asaia bogorensis; assembly: GCA_943367855.1. Taxonomy (GTDB): domain Bacteria; phylum Bacteroidota; class Bacteroidia; order Chitinophagales; family Chitinophagaceae; genus Nemorincola. Next base: position 6,059 of record CALRKH020000072.1, read on the forward strand.
AATCTCACTTTCGTTTGGTTTTACCACGTCAAAACGAACCTTACCGCCACGCTCAACTTAAGCAGCAACAACGGTTTTGTTACCAAGACCCGAACCGCTCTTAGCCTTGTTGAATGTACGGTTAAGCTTCTTCATGCTTATGTTCTTAGCCTTACCTCCCACCAGTGTAGTGTCAGCCTCAACAACAACGCCCTCACCACCCACCTGGCTATTATTTGAATCGCTGAAAGCAAGATGCAGACAGTGCAGCATGAACCGCGCTGTTTTTTGTGTCAGGTCAAGGTCACGCGCCAACTGGTGAGAACTGATACCCTTATTATGTGCTGAAAAGATGTAAGCAGCAATGAACCATTTGCGAAGGCCGATTGTTAAGCCTTCAAACATAGTGCCAACAGTAACGGTAAAACGCTCTTTGCACTCGCGGCATTTGTACATGCTTTTAAACTCACCCATCACGTTAAGACGGTAGTGCTTTTCGTCCTGTACACCGCAATGAGGGCATACTGGCGTGCCATTCCAACGCTTCAACTCCAAATATTCACGACATGCTTTATCGTCAGGTAAAGCGGTGAGCATTGCGGCGAAAGAAGTAAATTCTCTGTTCATGTTGCTACCTATTACAACAGAAATATCACTACCTATTTTGGCACAATTAAGTATCTTAAAAAATATTTATGTCAATTAGTTTTGGTACACTAAAGTATATCATTACCATATTTCCCGCCATCTTGCCATTTACACCATTTTAGGCACGGTTTTTGCGGTATATTCTATCCCTATCCTATCCACACATCACCATGTCAGCTACTGCCACATTTGCACCCTTCTTTTACGCTCAGCCCGCACTCACCAGCACCACACACGGGCATTGGGCACACAATTTACGCCTCCGTTTTCTGCCCTCACCTGCACACATTAAATTTTTCACCTGCGCAAAAACACCCCGCCCAGCTGCGCAAAAAGTGCGCAATTTTCCACCCCCTCACACCCACAACCCATTGATTATCAACTACTTATCACTCACCCTGCAAAAATCAAAAATGCGCAAAAACCTCACCATCATCTTGCACCAGGCAGCTTCACCATTCGCCATCCTTTATCCCAAATTCACTACCCCTATGCACAGAAATTTAATACACACCCTGTTCAGAATTAGAAGTAACTTTGCATGCTTTTTAAGGGGTGTCATATGTACCATTACATTATGTCCTCTGGTTACCAAAACTGATAAAAACATGATCGGCAATGCTGGCACAGGAACTGAGGGAGAAAATTCTGGAGGGCAGCCTCACCGATTGGCAAGACCATAGCGGAGACGAAGACTATCCGGCTGAGGTAGCTATGCTATTACAGCCCCTCCCCAACGACGAAGCTACTACCGCCTATTTGGCATTGCCCGAGTTTTTACAAATAAAAACTTTCCCCTTCTTCGATAATGTGCTCCAAACAGCCATTATGGATGAGCTACCCAAACCTCAAAAATCCACCATACTCAATAGCCTCGAGTCTAATGACCTCATAGCATTCTTCGATGGGCTCGACGGTATGGAAGTCACAGAGTACCTCAACCTACTCAACGACAAAAACAGACTCGCCACCTACGATCTGCTTGGCTACCCAGAGCAAAGCGTGGCTCGCCTTATCAACACACGCTTCACCACCGTTCGCAAAGAGTGGACTCTTGGTCAGGCAGTTGAGCACATCCGCCGCTTCTACACAGATACACCAGCAGCCAATGTGATATTTGTAGTAGACAATAACGGAAAACTAGTTGACGACCTCCACATCCGCAAACTAGTACTCAACGACCCCGCCAAAAAAATAGAAGATATCATGGACGGCTTCTACGTCAAGCTCGATATACAAGACAGCATCGAAGACGCCATCCAAAAATTTAAAGAATACGACAGGGTAGCCATCCCCGTCACCAACAGCAACAATGTAGTACTCGGGTTTGTTACCGTAGACGATGTGATGGACGAGGCCGAAGAAAAGGACACTAAAGACATGCAGCAATTCGGTGGTGTAGAGTCTCTAGACCTCCCCTATGTCAAAACCGGCTTTTTCACCATGATACAAAAGCGTGCTGGCTGGCTCATTATCCTCTTTCTCGGAGAGTTGTTCACCGCCACCGCCATGGCCTTCTTCGAAAAAGAGTTGGCAAAGGCAATAGTGCTACAGTTATTCATACCGCTCATCATATCTAGCGGTGGCAACAGTGGCTCTCAAGCCGCCACACTTATCATTCGCGCCATGGCACTCAAGGAGCTCTCTTACAAAGACTGGTGGTATGTTATGCGAAGAGAGGTTCTGTCCGGGCTCACATTAGGGCTCATACTGAGTGTTATAGGTTTCATACGTATTTCCATATGGCAATACTTGGGTTGGTACAATTATGGCGATCAATATAGCTGGGTTTCTGTGGCACTTACCGTTTCCATATCTGTTATAGGCGTAGTGCTTTGGGGCACACTATCTGGCTCTATGATACCTATGGTACTCAAGCGCTTCAAGCTAGACCCCGCTACATCATCAGCTCCATTTGTTGCCACATTAGTAGACGTAACCGGACTAGTTATCTATTTTACAGTTGCAGCACTCCTTTTAAGTATATAGGTTGTGTTTATGCTTTGAAAGTGATGTTTTGAATGGCTATTATTTTGTTCAACTTTTACAACAGAAATTATACTCTTGTTTACAAAATACACAATTTTTAATCACTATGAACCTATCATCAGAAGTAACATATCGCACAACAAGAAGCGGTGGCAAAGGTGGTCAAAATGTTAACAAAGTCGAAACGATGGTTGAAGTGTTATGGTCTCCTTCTGCATCTAGAACGCTATCTCACTCCCAAGTAATTCGCATTCTGGAAAAGTTGGAATCCCGTATAAACTCAGAAGGTATTCTAGCAGTACGTTGTTCACAGTTTCGTTCACAGTTGGAAAATAAACAGGCGGCGCTAAAAAAATTAGAGCAGTTAGTAATCATGGCACTCATTGAGCCAAAAGTAAGAACAGCAACCAAGCCGTCTTTAAATGCACAAAATTCACGTATTCAACATAAGAAACGCCTTAGTGACAAAAAGGCCAATAGACGAAGATTTGTAAATGGGGATGAGTAGTTTTATCACATAAACATAGACACATAAACATATACAACTGGTGTAGCTAGTAATAACGAATCGAAACGATCTAATGCTCCCCCATGGCCAGGCATCATGTTGCCCGAATCTTTTACTTCTGCAATACGTTTCATTTTTGATTCTAAAAGGTCTCCTAAAGTACCCATTACTGCAACTATACAAGATAACATCACCCAATCAATTATTCTGTATTGACCCGATGTAAATCCATAAACAACAGCAGCTACAATAGTTAGCAACATTCCTCCTCCAGTGCCTTCCCAGGTTTTTTTTGGAGATATGGGTGAAAATGGAGTCTTACCAATGAACGAACCAACCAAATACGCCATAGTATCATTTACCCAAATCAAAACAATTAATGCTACAGGCAATATAGCATCCCTTTCTCTCAGCAAAAACAACTGAATCATTGGTAATGTTATATACAAAAGACCACCTGTTGATTGGAGAAAAGCTACAATACCACTTTTAGGGAACAAAGAAGCTAAAAGAAAACACATTGCAACCACAACTGGCATTATCGTCATACCAGACCATAGAATCTTTGTTATTAAAGTACCTGAAGCTATATTGCCAGTGGTAAACGATAACAATATCCAACTAGCTACTATAGTAACTACTGCTGGCAACCATTGAGGCCAGTAGGCAGACTTATCAATTTTCTTTAGTAATTGAAAAAACTCTCGTAAGCATAATACATTTATTATTACCACTAATAAAAGAAAGCCGAGATTGTTTTGCCAAAATAGGGCAGATAGCATTATAGCTCCAAAAACTATTGCACTACTTGTGCGCTTGTAAAAAGTAGGCAGATTGAGTGCCATAATCAATTATTATATAAATACTTGCGCTTAGAATTTGTTTTTCCACATCATGCTTTCAACAGGCAAGTGTGTACGACCTGTATATTTAGCATTGTCTTTTCGGTTATATGCATTTAGTACGGCACCCTCTACTGGGAAATAGATTAGTTGGCCTATCGGCATACCGGCATATATACGTACAGGTTTTACACAAGATATTTCCAGCGTCCAAGCATTACAAAAGCCAACGTCACCTTTACCAGCAGTAGCGTGTATATCTATTCCCAACCTGCCAGTTGAAGATTTTCCCTCTAGAAAAGGCACATGCGCATGTGTTTCTGTATACTCCAATGTGACCCCAAGATAAAGCTGACCCGGTTGTAATACATACCCTTCTTCTGGAATTTCGAAATGTGTTATAGTGTTATGTTTCTTTGCATCAAGCACCACATCATCATATAGTGCCAATGTTTTACCTAGATGAACATCATAAGAATTCGATCCGAGATTTTTACGGTCAAATGGTTCTATAACAATTGTTTGCTTTTCAATTTCTTCGAGAATTCGGGCGTCAGAAAGAATCATAGGGCAAATATATAATAATATGGTACCTCTGTGGGGTGTATGGTCAACTTTTTTGATAGTGGTTGACCGCATTATCGTTAAAAATGATATTTTTGCCACCCTTCAAAATATATTATGGAATATAGAGAAATAGTAGCAGTTACAGGTTTAAGTGGTTTGTATCAACTAGTAACCACTAAGAGCGATGGTGCTATTGTGCGTAGCATAGCCGACAAGACAACTAAATTTATATCGGCACGCCAACATCATGTAACTCCGCTGGATAGTATTGAAGTGTATACTACAGGAGATAATGTACGTCTACACTTTGTATTTATGAAGATGTTGGAAATACAAGAATCTCATCCTCTAGTAGACATCAAAAAAGCTGACAACAACGCTATTAAGGGTTACTTCAAAACAGTGTTACCAGACTTTGACGAAGACAGGGTATATGTGAGTGACATGAAGAAAATGTTAAAATGGTTTGAAATATTGAAAGCAAATGACTTATTAAAACCAGAAGAGATTGAACAGGAGGTAGAAGTAGCTATAGAAACACCTCAAACTGAAGAAGAAAAACCTAAAAAAGCGTCTACTAAAAAAAAGAAAACAGAAACAGCGGAATCTGAAGCTGAGGTAGATAGTGAAGATAAAACTGTAAAAAAGGCAACACGTAAAAAGAAAACGGAAGAATAACTTGTTGATATTCTTGAAATTGTATTTTAGACTAGTTCTTTTATATCTTTAGAGGGCATTTTAAATGTTTGTAGATGAAGAGAGTTTTACTACTGTTGCTTTTAGGTATAATATTTTTGATTGGTACGGAAAGTTGCTCTATGCGCTATCCCTCTGGTACCCCTTATAAAATATATGACAAACCTCATCAAGATGTAAAACGCCACTTTGGTGCTCGTAAAAACTATTGGCCTCGCCGAGAAGCAAGAGGTAGAGGAAGATCGGGATATAGACCACATAGCCACAGAGGCTGGTATAGACAATAACTATAGTATTTTAAAATTAAGCCGGAGCTAGTAGTTCCGGCTTAATTTATTATGAAAAATGCTTTAGTTTGCTGCGCTTAATATCTACCACTTTAACTTGTAAACGAGTATTACCGTTGTATTCATTTTCTTCAATGTTATAGACCATATCGAAATAACCAGACTGCACAATTTCATATTTATCTGCTAAACCAAAACCTATACCCTCTACTATAGCGCCGTTTGTTTGACGGGCAACCAACCGTAGATGCTGGTCTTTTACAACAATTGAAGATCCTTGATAATCAAGCAGGTTACGAGTGAGGAACGTTGGTTTCATATTGGCAGGGCCAAATGGCTCGAACTGGCGAATAAGATTATAAAATGCTGGCTTAACTAATGAGAGAGGAATCTCTGCATCTATTTCTATCTCTGGTACTTGTTGTGCTTCTGTGATACGTGCAGCTACAGTAGCTTCGAACCGCTCTATGAACTCGTCTACTTTTCGTTCATCAAGTGTCATACCGGCAGCAAAGAAGTGACCACCATAGTTCTCAAGAAGATCTCGGCATTCGTGAATTGCCTCATAAATATTAAAACCTGAAACAGAGCGAGCAGAACCTGTAGCCTTACCATTGGCTGAAGTGAGTACTATAGTAGGTCTGTAGTAATGATCTATAAGACGAGAGGCTACAATGCCCACTACACCTTTGTGCCAATGCGGCCTGAAAAGGACTGTAGACTTTCTACAAATACTATCAGTATCGTTTTGAAGAATGGAAAGGGCTTCTTCAGTAATGTTTTTGTCGACCTCTTTACGATCATCATTGTCGGAGTGAAGTATAGCTGCTAATTCTTGAATACGATCACAGTTGTGCTCAATAAAAAATTCTACAGCTTTTTTAGCATCGTCCATACGGCCCGCAGCGTTAACTCGTGGGCCAATAACAAAAACAAGATCTGATATAGAAAGTGACCGTTGAACACCTCCCAATTCTTTTAAAGTAGCTATAGCTAAACATGGACACTCGTTAATCTGTTTGACACCAAAGTGTGCCAATACTCTATTCTCACCATCTATAGGAACAATATCGGCGGCAATGCTAGTGGCCACAAGATCTAGATACTTGTAAACAGTATCCATTGGTTTCTTGTTGTAGATAGCCAAAGCAGAAATAAGCTTAAAACCAATGCCACAACCACTTAATTCTTTATAAGGATATGTGCAGTCTTTCTGTTTTGGATTGAGGATGGCATGAGCTGGGGGCAGTGAAGCATCTGGCAAGTGGTGATCGCAAACGATAACATCTATGCCGAGCGACTGTGCATAGGTTATCATTTCAACAGATTTAATACCACAGTCGAGCGTAATCATGAGTGTATAACCATTGCGGTGCGCATAGTCTATGCCCTGGCGAGAGATGCCATAACCTTCTCTGTAACGGTGAGGTATGTAATAACATAGTTCGCCATTGTAGATGCTACGTAAATAGCTAAATACTACTGCAACAGCAGTGGTACCATCTACATCATAGTCGCCATAAACCAGAATGCGCTCGTGCCACTCCATAGCTTCTTTGATGCGTTCTACTGCCTTCTTCATTCCCTTCATGAGGAATGGGTCGTGGAGGTGAGTGAGCTCTGGACGGAAGAACAGGCGAGCACTGTCGAAATTGGTGATGCCGCGAGTAGCCAATAGCCTGCATATAGCGGGCTGCACCTGTAGCTGTTGATACAGGGTGTCTACTACCTCATCGTCGGCATGTTTTAAAGTCCACCTTTTTTCGGGCCTCATTTTCCAAAATCCAATTGTTGAACCGCTTCGTGATAGCGGGCTACCATGTTATTGAGTTCGTCAGTGAATGCTGCTTGTTGCAGATTTTCGAAGAAGTTGCCTTTAGACATGATAGCCTCTAGCAAATGGTCTTGGGCTTTGATGCACTGTAGGGCCGTGTTGTAGGGTATGTGGCTAAAGGATACCATTTCGTAAACAGAAATAAACTGTTCGGGGTATCGGTTGCCTAACTCTTTTTCTATTTTCTTACGCTCTAAAAAGAGTGGGTCAGCCACTTTGTCGCGCATTTCCACAAAATTGTTGAGGGCGAGGTTGGCTACAGCATCACCGTTGGGTTTGCGGCGTAGCTCGTACTCGGCAAGTAGGTTGCTCCAATCAATATTGCCGCCAGTGGCGTTGTGATGTGCATCTATAATACTGCTAAGGACCGTACAATCTTCGAAGCCGGCATTCATGCCCTGACCATAAAATGGCACTATAGCATGAGCGGCATCGCCGATGAGGGCACTCTGACCACGGTAGTGCCAAGGGAATACGTGTGTAGTGATGAGGGAAGAAGTAGGATTGGCGAAGAAGTCTTGTATGAGCCCTGGCATCTGTGCTTTGGCATCAGCAAACTGAGTATCGAATAGTTGATGAACATCGGCTTCGGTTTGGAGCTTAGCAAAAGAAACGTCTCCCTCGAATGGCATGAATAGGGTGCAAGTGAAAGTGCCATCGGTATTTGGCAATGCTATCATCATGTACTTGCCACGAGGCCAAATGTGCAATGCTTCTTTCTCCATGAGCCATTCACCATTTGGGCCAGGCAAAATTGCTAACTCTTTGTAGCCATACTCGAGGTATTGCTGGCTGCTGCTGACCCGATCCATATGGGTGTAGCTAGAGCGGAGTGCAGAGAATGCGCCATCGGCACCGAAGAGTAAATCGGCCTGAATGGTTTTGTCTAGGCCGTTGTGCTGTAGTGTGAGGGTATTGTTTTGGACATCTACATGCTGGCATTTATGATTGAAGTGGATAGCAACACCTGACTCCTCGGCCATTGTCATGAGTTTACGATTGAGCTCGCCACGGCTAACAGAGTAGATGGCCTCATTGTGACGGCTGTATGGCTGAAAAGCTGTTTGGCCATCGGGCTGGTGGAGGTAGCGACCATACATGGGTATGGCAATAGGCTCTAGAGCCTGCCTGAGCCCTGCCTGCTCGAGGGCTTTCCAGCCGCGGGCACTCATGGCCAAATTGATGGACCTACCAGCATAGGTGGAGGTTAAACGCATATCGGGCCGGCGCTCATATATAGACACTTCGTAGCCCTTTTTCCGGAGTATGATGGATAGCAGCGAGCCAACGAGGCCAGCTCCTAGTATTGTAACATTGCGTGACATAGACAGTCTGTAAAGGTAATGAATATTAGGGCTCGACCCTCACCGTATGGTGCAGGCGCCCCCCCTTTGCTATTGCTTACAGGGTGCAAGTTACCGAATATGCGGTCAATGTGCTGCTGTGATGTGGATGAAGGGTGTGGGGAATGGTTGGTTTTTTTGCGCATTTTTGATTTTTGGAGTTTGGGTGATAAGTAGTTGATAATCAATGGTTTGTGGTGCCGGCGAGGTGGAAAATTGCGCACTTTTTGCGCACTTATGAGTGCTTGATTTTGCGCATGTGATATTTGTAATGTGTGGTGATAATGCTGACGTAAGCTGAAGGAAATAAGAGCTTGTGCATTACTATATGAACAAGGAATGGAACGAACTGACGAAGCAGCAATGGCAGCGTGTGACATGGTGACAGGTGGATAGAATAGGGATATAACATACCACAAAAACCGTGCCTAAAATGGCCAAACGAACAGATTGTCCGTTAGGGGTTTTAGGTATTTTATTCTGCAATATGGTGGTAATAAGCCCAGCGATGTGTATTTGAAATACTGCCCAAAGCCTCTTTAGTGTGATACAAAAATAAAACCCAAGCAGCATGTAGTTATAATATAAATACAAATTGCCGAGTGGTATAAGAGGCCCTGTAACTACATGTGCCCTTTATTAAGCAGTAGTAGTGTTGCTTAAACAACGGCTACTGGAGCGACTGCTGCGTGGACTGCAGATATCCAAGTGGTGAAAAGGCGATCTTCGATGGCGCAAGCGTCTGCTGCGAATTGCTGCCAGTTGGGGTGGAAGTCTACGAGCATTTTTTGCATTTCTTCGAGATGGCCTTCTTCTTCGGCAATGATAGATTTTACATTGACTTTGCTGCTATGGCGTGTGAGTGCTTCCTGATAAATGCCGTAGAGCATATCGGCACGAACCTCTATGGAATAGGTAACCAGAAGATAGGCACCGTGCTTGAGTGCGCGACCAGAAAGGCCTAACTGCTGACGTAGGTAGCGGCTACACTCGGTATCGAGCATATTGAGGTAATGATGACTCTCTATAGGTGCAAGGAGGTGGGGGTAAGTATAGTCGGGACAGGCATCGGGGTCTAACTTGCCTATCAATTTTTTGAGGTAATATGCATGCCGAGCTTCTTCGGCTGCATGCTTAAGCACAATGATGCCTGTATGCACTGGGTCTTCGTAACGAGAGATTTTTCTTGCTCCTGTATTCTCCATCATCGATAGACTATTGAGCCATCTGGTATGTAGTGAATGGTTTGGTACTATAATATCTACTACCTCGGCTAATATTTTTTCTTGCTGCATGAGGTTGCAAAACTACAACAGAGTAGTGATGTGGGCTACATTATACTGATTATAATAATGAATGGTGCTGAAGAGATGTGTATGGGATGAACCTTAGCCCACAGTATAATGGTGTGAGTAGCAGAGGAACAATAATAGAACGGAATTGCCAGCATAAAATACGGGCTATAAAAACATATTGATAATAGTACTTTTGCGCTGAACGAAACTGAAAGCATGAGCGGCTTACTGACCCGACTACAACGCATAACGAGCAATAAAGCGTATTACCCCGAAATAGACGGTATACGTTTTGTAGCCATAATGCTGGTGGTACTGTTTCATGCTTTTGGCTATTTTTCTCAGAAAACGGCCCCTATGCTGGGTGCTGGCGGAGCGACAGAGTATCCGTTGCTGACACAGCTGCTACAAAATGGAGATAGGGGTGTGGAGTTGTTTTTTGTATTAAGTGGTTTTATACTTTGCCTGCCCTTTGCACGGCACTATATACAAGGCAAACCGGCTGTGGAGCTAAAAAAGTATTACCTACGCAGAGTGACGCGACTAGAGCCCCCATACATACTAGCAATGACGGGTCTGCTGGTGCTGAATCTACTGATGCACACACATCCAGCACATGTGCTAGTGCCCAGCTGGCTAGCCTCGCTAGTGTATAGCCATGGCCTTATTTATGGGCACACGCCCTTGCTAACGGTTGTAGCCTGGTCGCTGGAAATAGAGATACAGTTTTATGTGTTGGCTCCGCTACTGTTTGCCACCTTAAAGCTGCCTTTAGCAGTGCGCCGCAGTGTGCTAGTGGGCGCAATAGGCGCTATGGTGGTGCTACAAAATATGTACCCAGCCAGAGAGGGATTTCTGAGCCTATATGGGTTTGTGCAATATTTTTTGGCAGGCATACTACTGGCAGACCTATATGTGTGCCGCACCAAAGAGGCTGCAATGCAGCACAAGGGAATGATAGTGACAGGGCTAGCAGCACTGATAGCTGTAGTGTATCTGCCACTGGGGCATAGCAATGAATCTGCTACAATAGTGCCTGCTGTGACCTACAAATTGATATTCCCGTTTTTGATATTACTTTTTTACTACACTGTGCTGATGAATGGGGTAGTGAAAAAGATGTTTAGCGTACCGTTTCTGGCAGTAACGGGCGGTATGTGCTATTCAGTATATCTGCTTCACTACACCGTTATATCGGCAGTGGGCCGCTACACGCAACAGCTGCGCATAACAGATGGCTACCTGCTGAACATGGCTGTGCAGCTAGTGCTGCTAACTGTGCCAGCCATGCTGGTATCGGCAGTGTTTTACTACTATATAGAGCGCCCCTTTATGGACAGCAAATGGACGGACAAGCTGATGGGCAAAAAGACTACAACCAAACCATAAAAAACTACTGCGCCTGTACGGTGTTGCTAGGCTTGCTTTCGTTCCAAGTACGATCGAGCGCTGTGACAACATAAACACTGTTTTTGTGCTTACGAGCATCTTGTTCGCGGTAGTTGTTTTCGTTTTGGATTGCAATTATTCTATCTGTGCGCTCGAGGTCGATTGGCTCTTTGGCAGAGAATCTGTAAACTACGAATCTGAGCGGTTCGTTATCGGGGTTTTCGGTATCCCACTGCAAATCGGCACCTTTTATGCGTAGTGTGGGTGCCTGAGGCTCCACACTATCGAGCCAGGTCATGGCGGGGACAAGTGCCGGAAGCTTGTTGTAACTGTTTTTAAGACTATCGAGCAAT
>CALRKH020000073.1:0-17343 GCA_943367855.1 Asaia bogorensis
ATAATAGCGCTCGTTTTCGCTGCCGAGTATGGGCATAATGGGAGGTAAGTCTACATGACCAATGCGTGAAAGCTGGTCGGCTACCTGCTGTTGCTTGTATGCAAGCTGCTGGCTGTAGGGCAACATTTGCCACTTGCACCCACCACAAACACCGAAGTGTGAGCAGAAAGGCTGCACACGCATGGGCGATGGGGTAACCAACCTGGTGGCACGTGCCTGAGCCCAGCTTTTTTTATCTTTTATTATTACGGCATCAACTATATCGCCAGGAACTACGTTTTCTACAAAAATGACTTTACCATCCTCGAGCTTGGCAATGCTTTTGCCCTCGGCTGCATAAGCCTCTATGGTAAGACCCGATAGTGGGGCTTGTTTCTTTTTCTTTCTCGACAAAACAGAACTTATTTGAGGTGCTAAGGTAGCTAATTGTAGTGTTGGATAGTGTGACAATTGCATATAATTGATTACTTTGGCAGTAGACAAGCGGCGGATATGACCGCAAAAGCGATATGACACACACTGTTATAGTATGGCTAGAAATAGCAGCAATATTTTTCATGCTGTTTATAGCTGGTATGATTATAGGTATAAAACGCAAGAAGGTGAACATGGTGATACTAGCCACAGCCCTACTGATAATGGGGCTAACATCGGGCGGGGTGGCTGTTTACTTTTTTGTAAAACAGGGGCTGAACTGATAGAAAAACTGAAATAGCGGTAAATATTATTTCTTTTAAACATTACCTAACAAAAAGCGATAGTACTTTTGTTGTAGCATGAAAAAAATCTATCCGCTCATCGTTGTTTTGATCACACTTTCGGTAGTGGGCATATTGTTCATCCAGATGTCTTGGATAAACAATGCCATAAAGCTGAAACATGAGGAATTTCAGAAGGCGATAGAGGATGTGATGAAGCAGACGAAGGAAAATGTGCATAGTAAGTTTCTGTATAAACAAGGCAACTATATACCCAATGAAGAGTCTAAGAAATACTATCTGCGGAACCACTTTACTGTAGAGCGAGAATTTGATAAGCAAGAGATAGAAGACCTAATAAGAAAGGAGCTGAAGAACAGAAACATTAAGCAGTCTTTTGAGTTTGGTGTTACTAATATTTACAAGAATTTCATCATCAAATCGGACGGATTTGTGACGGATGAGCAGGAATCGGCATTCAGGATAGAGCTATCGCCAGATGACTCTTACAGGGCTAGAGAGACCCTATATCTATATATACATGAGGATAAGAATGCTGTGATACGCGAAATGGGCTGGATGATTATGGCCTCAATAGTGTTTACTACCATCATAGTACTGGCATTTGCAGTAACGGTTCGCACATTGTTCAATCAGAAGAAGCTATCAGAGATCAAGTCGGACTTTATTAATAACATGACCCATGAGCTGAAGACACCATTGGCCACCATATCGCTAGCTATAGATGCCCTGACCAATGAAAAAGTGATACATGACACTGAAAAGATAAAGATATACAGTGGCATGATAAAGGAAGAAAATAAGCGCATGAATAAGCAAGTGGAGAAAATACTACAAGCAGCGCGCCTAGAAAAAGAAGAGATAAAACTAAACTTGCAAGAACTGGATGCACACCAAATAATCAATAAGGTGGCACAGAATATGGCCTTACAGATACAAGAGAAGAATGGCAGCATCAACTTAATGCTGGCTGCTACCGACCCAAGGATAGAGGCCGATGAGGTGCATTTCTCGAACATCATCTTCAACCTGCTGGATAATGCGATGAAATACTCGAGCAATGAGCCAAAGATAATAGTGGAAACTCTGAAGCATGGCAATGGCATGTTTACCATAAAGGTGAAAGACAATGGCATAGGTATGGATAGGGAAACACAAGCGAGGATATTTGAGAAGTTTTACCGAGCCCATACTGGCAACATACACAATGTGAAGGGCTTTGGGCTGGGGCTCAGCTATGTGAAGGCGATAGTGGATGCGCATGATGGCCGTATAAAAGTGGAAAGTGCCCCCGGAAAAGGAAGCACTTTCACAATAACCTTGCCTGCGGCAAAATAAACTAGAACGTAATACAGAGACTTTTAATGACAGACACCAGGCGTATAGCATCGTATATACGCGGCTCTGATGCACCATGTTGTTTGACAGACTGCTCGTGGGATGCCACACACTGCTCGCAACCGTTGAGGGCCGATACGGCAAGACTAACCAACTCGAACAGTTCTTTGCCCATAGCTGGGGTCATCATGATGCTCATGCGGAGGCCGGCAGGTGTTTTATTATAGAACTCGTTTTGGTGTAGGTAGTGCCTGAACCGATAAAATACATTATTGACATTCATAAGCGAGGTGATGCCGTGTGTTTCAGCAATTTCTTCGGCAGTGGCACCTTCTTTGGTAGCGAGGGCTGTAAATGCATTGATGAGCACAGTGTGTTTCTCATTGACAGCTGTGGCCAGTGCCAATAAATATGCCTCGCGACGGGTGAGCTGCTGACTGCCTAATACACTGCTAACATTGAGTTTGAGGTCGCGAATGTATTTGTGATTTACGGCAGCTAACTGCTCTAAACCAGTGCTGGTATAAGATGACTCTATACCGAGGTCTGCCAGAAGATTCTGAATTGTTTCGTTTGCTATCATCGTGTAATTATTTTGAAAAGGGATTAAAAAAACGTCCCGCAATTGCGGGACGCTAATATGTACATGAACAACTACTAGCCTACTGCCGGAGTAAGTGTTTCTTCTCCTTTAGTCCAGTTGCAAGGGCAAAGTTCGTCAGTTTGTAAAGCGTCTAGTACACGTAGTACTTCAGACACATTGCGACCAACGCTAAGGTCGTTGATATTAACCCAACGAACGATACCATCTGGATCGATAATGAAAGTGGCACGGTATGCTACTTTTTCGTCGGCAGAAAGGATACCCAATTCTTCGGCCAGGCTTTTAGACGTATCAGCAATCATAGGGAAACGAAGATCGCGGAGATCGTTGTGCGCCACGCGCCACGCGTGGTGAACATACTCGCTATCAGTAGATGCGCCCAAAAGAACAGTGTCGCGGTCTGTAAAGTTGCTGAAGTTTTTGTTGAACTCTGCTATTTCTGTAGGGCAGATAAACGTGAAATCTTTAGGCCACCAGAACATTACTGCCCACTTGCCTTCGAAATCTTTGTTGCTTACTTCTTTGAACTCTTTACCTTTTTCGATTGATACGGTAGCTTTCTTGCTGAACTGAGGAAAGCTCATACCTACTGTTACAAAATTGTTTGCCATTTCTTTTACTGTTTTATTGTTCTTGTTTTTTTGGAATGCAAATATCGGTAAGTAGAAATAAAAATGGGTGATTGCGATCATTGTGGTTCGCAATCACCCAATAGAATATTACAATTTGGGCAAAGTATAATTATGCAGTGTTGTAGCTGCGAAGCCCAAAACTAATTGAGCGAGATGCCAGGCAACACCATAGGCATAGCGTGGTGAAACAGTAGCGGATGGCACAACACATCGGTAAAATAGCGATAGAGCGGAAAGGTGAGCACCAGCTCCATAGCCTCTTGCTGATCGTCGGCAGTGATGACACACCAAATGAGTGTGCGTGACTGAGACACAGAATAAGAGAGCAATTTACCATCGATAAGTAACGTATTGATACGCTGCCTGTGTGCAGGGATAGTTGCTACCAATTCCTCGGTGAATTCACCCAACTCGAACTGAAATAAATATGCCGACATAGTAGCAATATTTGGGTATTCGTAATAGCAAGCGAAACTCTGCTATCTAAACAGGGTAACGTTGCCTTGCTTTTTGATCAATTGACCACCAGCGCAAGTACCATCTACCGTCCAAACATATACACCTTCTTCAGCCAACTTGCCATTGAAAGTACCATCCCAACGTTGGGTAGGATCGGTAGTTTGGAATACTAGCTGACCATAGCGGTCGAATATGCGGAAATAGTTGAGCCTAGCCAAATCGTTGTTGAGTATACCAAAGCGATTGGAACCTGGATTGCCACTGCCTGGCACGAATGCGTTAGGCAAATTGAACCCAGAAGCACAATCGACACGGACAGTAACTGTATCTCTATCGGCACATACAAAACCATCGCCCCTCACTGATACTGTGAGCACGTAAGTGAAATCGTTTGGCGGGAAAGCATATGGATTGGAAGCGTTAGTATCGCTAATGTATTGGTATGGCTGCCACTTGTAGGTATATTCTCCCATAGTGGTGTAAGGGCCACCCAGAATAGTGGTAGCACCATCGCGTATTGTGCGATCGGGACCAGCATCGGCTACTACCTTAACTACATCTACCTTGAAAACCGTATCTACTATACAACCAAATGGATAGTAAAGTGTGTATTGGTAAGTGGTAGAATAGTTGGGATATACACGAACTGAATCGGTAAATACATTGGTAGTGTCTATGTTGTGACCAGCAGACCAACGGATAGAGTCGGCCAAAGTAGATACTGCATAGAGGCGTAATGTATCTCCCTTACAGATAACAGTATCGTTGGGACGATATAATGTAGGAGGTGCCAAAACAGTGATATCCTGACAGTCTGTGCGCTGAGTAGGTAAACCTTCGTCAACTACATAATAAACATTATACACGCCAGGAGCATTGTATGAATAAGTAGGAGGTGCCACCTCTGTGAAAGAAGGAATAGTGGAATTGCTGCACTGATTGAAAGTGATTTTTGTTAATGAGCTATCAGCAGCATTGGTGATGAACGCATAGACAGTATCCTTATCGCGCAGGAAGCCCGAAATAGCTGTAGGGAAATTCATGCCACCTATTACGCTATAAGTGATACCAGTATAGGCGCCAAGTGCTGTAGGCATGCGCACCTCTACTAGCTGGCTAGTGGTACTATCGGTGATGTAAGCGTGCAGGTAGTTACAGTCGCGAACGATAGAAACAGAAGATGGACGAAGGATACGAGAGTTGAAATCGCCAAGATTGGTACCAACTGGAGTAGCAGGATTGAGGGTGGCACCAAGGTCTATGCGAGACAGAGAATTGTTGCCAAAGTTGGTAATGAATAAATGCCAAGCATTGTTGTCGTAAACAGCCGCCAGGTCTGAAGGGAAATTCAAAGAACCATCTGGATTGTTGAAAGTTTTGGCCAGTGGGGTGTTTGATACGTTGAAAGAGAAATTGAGTTGGATGAGTTCGCTGGTATTATAGTTGACCATATAGCCATACCATACTTCATCGGCATCTTTGGCTACAAAAAGCCCTTTGGGATGATCGAGCAACAACCCTGGGTTACCAAAATTGGCAACATTAGGGAAAGGATTGCCTAGTCTGGTACCAAAATCAACACGACCTAACTCGGAAGTAGCCGTGGTGAAACCACCTGCTACAAAAAGAAACCACTTGCGAGAGATGGTATCTTGTGTGAGGTAAAGAGTAGTAGGATTTTCGGGTAGGCCCATAGTGAGATTGCCAAGATTTGTGATCGTAGGCGTATTGCTCATAGTAGCACCGAAATTGAGACGTAGTAGCTCATTGGTATTTGAGTTGATAACAAAACCATAGAAGCCAAAACTATCGCGCGCTATTTCAATGCCGGTTGGAATGCTAAAGTTGAAATTATCGCCCATGTTGGTACCAGTAGGCGCATTGAACAAATAGCCCGAACAGAAACCCCAGTAGTAGGATTTGCCGTTGAAGACATTGCTGGATAGGGTAACTTTCTGGTTGACGCAGACAGTGTCCGGAGCATTGAACAGTGTTTGCGCCGCCAGTTTATTGAACTGCGATACAATTAATATCAGCAGGAGTAACAAGCATTTTCTCATAGTCCCTTTTAGATATACCCTTAATATTCCGCTAATATAAGCTATTGCGGGAAAACTTTAACGACAAAGGTGTATATTTATTTCCGCAAATCAAAACATAAATGACTGGCAAACGACTAAGTAGTTCACGTATTATTAAGAGTTTAGCATTAATTGCAACGATTGGGGCAAGTGTGACAGTAGCTGCAAAAGAGGGAATGTGGCTGCCCCCTACCCTAAAAACACAGGAAAGAGAGATGCGTGCTATGGGGCTGCAAATAGCCATAGACAAGATATATAATGAAACAGGCTCCGGGCTGAATAATGCTATAGTACTATTTGGCAGAGGCTGCACAGGAGAAGTAATATCTAACAAAGGCCTAATACTAACCAACCACCACTGTGGATATGGAAGTGCGCAGGCACTCAGCAGCCCAGAGAAAGACTACTTTGCCAACGGATATTGGGCGAAGAACCATGAAGAAGAATTGCCGTGTAAGGGACTGACAGTGACCTTCATTAGAAAAATAATAAACGTAACTGACCAGATACTAGCTGGTGTGGCCGACACCATGAACGACACCAAAAGAGATAGCATAGTGAAAGTGCGCATAGAGGCGGCAGAAAAAGCACTGAGCACTACCCACAATATGGATGCTACGATAAAAGCCTACTTTAAAGGAAATGAATTTTGGGCAGCTATATCTGAAACATTTAAAGATATAAGGTTTGTGGGATTCCCCCCAAATGGCATAGGAGCTTTTGGCGGTGATGAGGAAAACTGGATGTGGCCGAGGCATACGGGCGACTTCAGCATATTCAGAGTTTATGCTGGCCCCGACAATAAACCTGCTGAATATGCTGCCAACAATAAACCATACCAAACAGAACAATACTTTGAGCTGAATACTGGTGGCTACAAAGAGGGCGACTTCACGATGGTATATGGTTTTCCGGGCACTACAAATGAGTATATATCATCTTTTGCCTTAAAACATGTGTACTCTATATCGGACCCGATAGCTATAGAAGCACGCACACTGCGCCTGAACGAGTGGACCAAACATATGGATGCCGACAGGGATATATTCATAAAATACACCTCTAAAAGAGCAGGTGTGGCCAATGGATGGAAAAAATGGCAAGGCGAGGTGCTGGGTTTGAAGCTGAACAATGCCACCAAAAAGAAAGAGCAATATGAAAAAAGCTTTGCCAAATGGGCCAAAAAAGATAACAGCATGCCCTGGGCAGACAACCTAATACCTGACATGAAAAAAGCTGCCGAAAGTGCAGATGACTTAGTATATCAGGAAAGGTATATAAATGAAGCAGCACTGGGAGTGGAGCTGGTGCAGCAGGGGGCACTGGCAGACAAACTAATGAACTACCTACGCAAATACCCTAGTGACCAAGCTAAAGACTCTGTGAAGAAGTTGGTGCAGGCACAAGAAGGTTTTTATAAAAACTACGATGCTGCAACCGATAAAGATGTGTTTAAGGTATTGATAAAACTGTATCTGGAAAAGTGCGCTGCTAGTGCTCCAGAATATTACCGACTGAAGGCTAGTGGCTATGGCAATGTGGGGGCATGGGCAGAAGCGGTGTACGGCACATCGATATTTGCCGGAATGGATAAACTGCAAAAGTGGGCAGAACTGGCAGATAGCAATATGCTGCTGAGCGACCCTGCTTATATGATGAATGATGCGGTGATGACCAACCGTAAAAAAACGATAGCACCAGCCCTAACTAAGTATAATGCAAGCATGCGCTACCTGGAAAGACTGTATATGAAAGCACAAATGGCCCACCAAAGTGAGCGCATCTTTTACCGTGATGCTAACCTGACGCTGCGCCTGACCTATGGCAAAATAGACGGTCTAGACCCTGATGGGCCAGCAGGCTATAGCTACCAAACCACACTGGATGATGTGGTGGCACACGACAACCCAAACGTAGAGGTATTTAAAGTGCCCGCAAAACTGAAAGAGCTACACAAAACAAAAGACTATGGCAGATGGGCAGTGAATGGCACAGTGCCAGTGGCATTTGTGGCATCCAACCACACATCGGGAGGCAACTCAGGCAGCCCGGTGCTGAATGCCAAGGGGCAACTGATAGGCACCAACTTTGATAGGGCCTATGAGGGCACAATGAGCGACTACTACTTTGACCCTAAAAGATGCCGCAATATATCTGTAGACATACGTTATACCCTGTTTGTGATAGAGAAATTTGGTGGTGCTGGCTGGCTGCTGAATGAAATGAAAATAACCAACCAATAGTAGAGATGAAAAAAATAACCCAACTAGCAGTGGCCCTGTGCTGCCTGCTAGGTATGACACATGCCACGCAGGCGCAATATACCAGCCCACTGGCCGGCTATAGCGCTGAGTGGAATGAGGCTAAATATGAAACCGCCAACACTGCTGCTAAAGCAGGGTATATGAGTGCGAACGAAAAGGAAGTGATACATGTGCTGAATCTGGTGCGGATGAACCCTAAACTGTTTGCCGAAACGGTGCTGCCCAAAGCCAAAGAAATATTGCCAAATGTGGACATGAACTCTGCACGCTACTACAAGAGCCTGGTAAAAGAGCTGCTACAGGCTAAGGCAATGAAAGCACTACTGCCCGACTCTCTATGCACTGTGAGCGCTCGTTGTCATGCGTTAACGTCGGGGGCAAAGTCTTATACAGGACACACGAGGCAAACAAAGGAGTGTGAACGGCAACAACACCTAATGGGAGAGTGCTGCGCATATGGTACAGAGGCAGCCCTGGGGGTGGTGTTGCAACTGCTCATAGACGAGGATGTACCTAGCCTGGGGCACCGGCAAATATGCCTGGATAGTAGATATAACTCGATAGGTGTAGCACAGGAGGCACATGGACAATACACTACCAACTGTGTATTAGACTTTTACTAAACACTATTACAGGCATGAGGCAGGTGCGCTGGCTAATGTGTGCGGTGGGTGGCCGAACTGCGAGGAGGATCTTGGGCTTTGTGCGAATGAGGGTTGAGGAGTTTCTGGAAAAGGGCACCTATAATAGATACGGTGACAGCAAAAAGCAAAACCACGCCAGCCATAACACATTTTTTTTGAAGGGTTGCAGATAAAAGCGTCTGTATAATAAATAAAGAAAAAATCGTGCCAAAGTAGCAGCAAGGAGGTGTAGGTAGTAGAAGTGATGTTAATGACGATATAAAATATGTGCGCGGTATGTGGATAGTCTATATTGGTATTCCGGGTATCTATCCTACAGGTTGGAATATTGAGTTATCTTTGGTGTCTCAAAAAAATAAGTAAACAACCTAACAATGGCAGCAGTATACACTGATTCGAACTTTGAAGCTGAAGTTCTGAACGCAGACAAATTATCAATTATCGACTTTTGGGCTCCATGGTGTGGTCCTTGTTTGGCACTAGGCCCAACAATAGATGCACTGGCCAAAGAGCACGAAGGCAAAGTAAACGTAGGCAAGGTGAATGTGGATGAAAATCCGAACCTGAGCATCAACTACGGCGTAACCAGCATACCATGTGTGCTGTTTATAAAAGATGGCAAGGTGGTAGACAAACAATTGGGTTTGGCACCAAAAGGTGTTTTTGACAAAAAAATACAGAAACTGATGGGTGCATAGGCACTTGCAGTTATATTGATTATCGGAGCCCGGCAAATGAATAGTTTGCCGGGTTTCTTTTTGTAGTAGCTACCAAAAAGTATTGTATTATTGGGTATGTTACAACTAGCTGTGCCCAAACTGCCCATGCGCGACAAAGCTGCTACCCGCCATTATTATATAGATATGCTGGGGTTTGCCCCTGTGAGCGAGGTGGACTATGATGGCTACCTGATGGTGCAAAAAGATGGAGTGGAACTTCATTTTTTTGCCCATAACCAACTGCAGCCCGAAGACAACTATGTGCAGGTGTACATAAGAGTGACCGACATAGAAGAATTATACAACGAACTGCAAGCAAGGGGTGTAGCTATACACCCCTACGGTAAGCTTGGTGTGCGCCCATGGGGGCAGAAAGAATTTGCACTACTAGACCCAGATAGTAATCTACTCACCTTTGGTGAAGGGGTGTGAATAAATGTCGATACTACATTAATACAAAAACACCATCTACTCTTCCTCGGCGGTGAGGCCCCACTTGGTGGCTAGCGCTTCCCACTGATGGGTGGGTAGCTGAGGCGAACCATTGTAGAAGCCGGCCTGCTGCCGCTGGCGGAAAGCCTCGTATAGGGTAATGGCACAGGCTACTGAGATATTGAGCGAGCGCACCATACCTACTTGTGGAATGATAAAATTGCCATCGCAATGTGCCAGACATTCGGCAGTGACCCCCTCGCGCTCATTGCCAAATACAAGTGCCACTCGCTCTGTGAGGTTGAGCTCGTAGAGGGATGAAGACTGCACACCCAGATGGGTAGCATAAACTTTATCGCACAGCTGGCGCACAGCAGCCATGCAGGCAGCAGTGTGTGTAAACTGACGGACAGTGAGCCACCCCAATGCACTGGCTGAACTGGACTTGGCAAATTTTTTGTGAGGAGGGATAGAATTGTTGAGCACAAAAACATGCTGAACGCCCACGGCATCGCAGGTGCGCAACACGGCCGAGATGTTATGCGGGTCGTGAACGTTTTCCATAATTACTACTAGCCCACCCTGACGGTGGTTGAGCACATGGTTTATTCTAGCTGTTCTTTCTGGCGTCATGGGTGCAAAAATAGTATTCAGACCCATGCCTGCAATGGTGGGTGGGCTAATTGTTTGGCTTACATGTCGTAATTTTGCACATCCAATGAGTTATCCCTATAAGGTTTCGGCAGTAATATGTTCTTATAACAGGGCTCGCTTTATCATAGCGGCTGTAGAAAGCCTGTTTGATCAAGGATATGACCATCAGCTATATGAGGTAATAGTGGTGGATAATAATAGTACTGATAATACGGTGGCACTGCTGGAGCAATACAAACAGCAACATCCGCAATATAACTTCAGCTATTATGTGGAAACGAATCAGGGAGTGGCTTATACACGCACCCGATGCGCCAAAGAAGCCAAAGGAGAGATAATAGCGTATCTGGATGATGACTCTACTGCACAAGCTGGCTGGCTGGCTGGCATAGCAGCATTCTTTGACGAGCACCCGGCTACGTGGTCGGTAGGGGGCAAGATAGTGCCCCACTTTCTGACGGGTGTACCGGATTGGTATTCTAAATATTTCTTTGGGTTGGTGGGCAACTTTGACCAAGGCCCGGTGGTGAAGCGAATGACGGGGGCCCGGTATCCGTGTGGTGCCAATATGGCTTTCAGGAAGCGGGTATTTGAAGAGATAGGGTATTTTAATACGGACCTGGGCAGAAAGGGAACCGGACTGCTGGCTAATGAAGAAAAAGATATATACCTACGTATATTGGCAGCAGGGCACGAGGTGCACTACCTACCCTATGTGTGGGTGCTGCACAATGTGGAGGCCAACAAATTTGACAAAAACTATGTGCGCAGGCACAGTATGGGCATAGGCGGAGGCGAACGCCTGCGACTAAAGGGCCAGACAGGTGCACTGAGTCTGAAACTGGCCGAGTATGTGGCTAAATGGGGCTATGCGGTGGTGTATGGCATGGGCTTCTTGCTGAAGGGGCAATGGAGCAAATTTGTGATGCTGGAGCGTTTCAGGTGGTGGGTGATAATGGGATTCGTGAATCCGCATGGAGCGAAATAAGAAAAGGTTTTCAGGTCAATTTTACCTTAACTTTACGCACCGGGCAGGCAGGTGAGCTACCTACTGACTGGCTATAAACGTACCCCAAAAAAACTACAATCTTGCTGCTGCAACAACCGTTAAACGAGCATCTGGAACTGATAGCCCGCCAAGTAGTGGAGGGTTTTATAATAGGTCTGCACAAGAGTCCTTTTCATGGCTTCTCGGTAGAGTTTGCCGAACACCGGCTGTATAACCAAGGCGACCCGCTGCGGCATATAGACTGGCGGGTATATGGGCGGACAGAGAAACTGTTTGTGAAGCGGTTTGAAGAAGAGACCAACCTGCGCTGCTGCCTGGTGCTAGACACATCATCGTCTATGCAATATCCGCGAGAGACAGAAAGGGTGAATAAGCTACAATATAGCTGTGTGGCGGCGGCAAGCCTGCTGCAACTGATGAAGCGCCAGCTTGATGCATCGGCATTGTGCCTGTTTGATGATGGGGTGCATTACCGGTCGGAATGCCGATCGGCACAGAGCCACTACAGAATGCTGACCACGGAGCTGCAAAAGCTGCTGCAACTGGAAACAGAAAACAAGCCAACCAAAGCTGCCAAAGCACTGCATGAGGTGGCGGAGCTGATGCACAGACGATCTCTGGTGATAGTTTTTAGTGATATGATGGATGATGGCGATAATGTAGAAGAGCTGTTTGCAGCCCTGCAACACCTGAAGTATAATAAACATGAGGTAGTGGTTTTTCATGTGGTGGATGGGGAGCAAGAAGTAAATTTTGCGTTTGAGAACAGGCCATATGAGTTTGTGGACCTAGAGACGGGCGAGCGTGTTAAACTGCAACCAGAGCAAATAAAAGAGGAATATGTGCAGAAAATGAATGCCTTCAGGCAAAGTGTTGCTGTGCGGTGCCAGCAGTATCAGATAGACATGGTGCAGGTGGACCTGAGCAAGCCTGTGGAGGAAGTATTGCACGCATTTCTGATAAAGCGAAATAAAATGATGTAAATACCCATTTTTTTTCTACATTTGCAGCCCGTTTATCAAGACTCCTAATTGGGTGTTGCGATGAGGTGCCTTGCAGAAGGAAAAAACAGACGGGAAAAACAGGGTATGAAGCACAACCGGGAATATGAGATAGCCTGGCAGGGATTGAAGCCTGGACCACACCACTCTATATATAACATAGACAGTAGGTTTATGGAAGAGCGTGAGGTGCCGGCGGATCTTAGTAACTGGGATGTGCGCGTATCATTTACGTTTGACAAGCATGAGAATTTTTTCATGCTGAAGTTTGACATAGATGGTAAGGTGACGGTGCCCTGCGACCGCTGTGGAGATGACTTTGAGCTAAGGCTTTGGGACGAGTTTGACCTGCTGGTGAAGCTGACAGGTGGAGAAGACGAAGACATACCTGAAGAGGAAGATGATGTAGTCTTTATACCGAGAAGCGAAACAGTGCTGGACGTGAGAGACTGGCTATATGAGTTTGTGATGCTGAGTGTGCCCCTGCAAAGGATACACCCAGACCACGAAGACGGAACGCCGGGATGTAACGAGCATGCACTGAGCCTGCTAGATAAACTATCGGAGCCAGAAGTGGCACCAAATGAAACAGATGAAGGAGAGCTGCCGATGTGGAAAGCACTGGAAGCGCTGAAGAATCTGGAAACAAAAAACAAGAAAAAGTAACATTAACTACAATAAATAAAGCAAAATGCCTAATCCTAAAAGACGACACTCGCAGCAGCGTGGCGCAAAACGCAGGACGCATTACAAAGCAACAGCTGAAACCTGGAGCATAGATCAAACTACCGGTGAAAGCCACTTGCGTCATCGCGCTCACTGGGTAGAAGGAAAGCTCTACTATCGCGGTAAGCTAGTAGTGGACAAAACTCCAGTATCTCCAGCATCGACTGCTGCAACTGAGGGCGAACCAAACGAATAAAACCTGCTTTGACGGTATGATGAAGGTAGGTCTCGACATCATGGGTGGCGACTACGCCCCTCTGGAAGCGATAAAAGGTGTACAAATGTACTTTGAGCAGATGCCTGATACACAGGTGCATCTGATACTCATAGGCAGTAGTGCAGCTGCAGAGCCGTATCTGAATCTCATAGCCCCCTACCGCCATCGCTACACTATAGTGGAAGCGACAGAGGTGATAGGTATGCATGAGCATCCTACAAAAGCATTGAAAGAAAAACCGGCTAGCAGCATAGCTATAGGCTTTGGTATGCTCCAAAAGGGCATGGTAGATGCCTTTATAAGCGCAGGCAACACGGGTGCCATGCTGGTAGGCGCAATGTATTCGGTGAAGGCGATAGAAGGCGTACTAAGGCCTACTATCGCCACACCTGTACCTACGGTGCAGGGCAAATTCAGCTGTATGCTGGATGTGGGCATTAATGCCGACTGTAAGCCCGAACACTTGGTACAGTTTGCCCAACTAGGCTCGCTGTATGCCCAGCATATATTGGGTATAGATAGCCCCAAAGTAGGCTTGCTGAACATAGGCGAAGAGGAAGGTAAGGGTAACCTGCTGGCACAAGCCACCTATCCGCTGCTGAAAGAACAGCAAGGCATAGACTTTCTGGGTAATATAGAGGGTCGTGATATATTTTTGGGTAGAGCCGATGTAATAGTGTGTGAGGGTTTTGTGGGTAATGTGATTATCAAAATGGCCGAATCTTTTCATGACATCTTTAAGGTGCAAAAGGGCATAGACGACCCATTCCTCAACACGTTCGACTTTGAGGTGTATGGTGGCACACCGATACTAGGTGTGAATAGCCCGGTGCTAATAGGTCATGGTATCTCTCATGCACTTGCATTCCGCAATATGATAGAGGTATCTTCTAAAATAGTAAGTTCTGACCTGATTGGCACTTTCCGCAAGGCCATAAAAGGGAATACGCCAGAGGCATAGTATAAGCTACCAGCCCAAGGTGTATTATAATTATCAGCTACTGACCAGCTTTGTGTCTTGTTGTAATGCCTTACCGTACTAGGTAATGCTTGCTTATTGCTTTACAAACAATGTATGCTGCACTGTAGCCCCATTGCTGAGGCTGAAACTATAGACTGAGGGAGGAAGACTGCTGACATCTATGGCTGCTGATTTAGTAGCTAGGCTACCCTGCATCACCTGCCTGCCCAGCATATCGGTAATGAGGTAGCTACCTGCCTGAGCACAGAATAGCTGTGTGGTAGTGGGATTGGGCCATAGATATAGGCCAGGGGCGGTGGGAGTGGCAATAGCTGGCGCCTGAGTAGGAAACACTAAACTATCGCAGCGAGGCATGGCTATTTTGCGCAGCCTACAATCTAAGGATCCAGAAGCAAGTTTATTAAAGAAATATAATTTATTGTTAACTCCTAATGACAATATATTGGGATAACTAATGGAAGCTTCATATGATAATCCTCCATCGCCTTCATAGCCTGCCTTACCTGGCTCAAGACCCGGCGAAAGTATCTGCCTAACACCTGCAAAGCCATAAATGTAGCCCGATGGCGTAACTACACGTATTTTATGGTTTGTTCTCTCAGAAAAAAACACATTACCACAGCTATCTACTGCCACACCCGATATACCATAAACTCTAGCAGCACTTGCTGGGCCACCATCGCCATCATTAGGAATATATCCAGGTGGTGCCGCATTGTAGACCACAGTAGTAATATATCCATTGACATCGAGCTTGCAGACACGTGAATCAGATAAATTGGTGTAATATAAATTGCCAAACCTATCTGACACTATTTGTGAAATAATTGGGATTGCAGCAGTATCTGCTAATACTGAGTCTCCAGTCGTATATGAGCTTCCGTTTCCTGCAATTCGTGTTAAAATTCCGCTTGGTTCTACCCTGATAATATAGCCTTGTGTAGCAATAATTAATCTATCGGCAGTGTCTAGGCAAATAGCACCAACTATACCAGTGGCTGTAGCTGGAACACCATCGCCAGTATATACGGTTGTGCCATTGCCAGCATAGGTAGAGATAATGCCCGATGCGTCTATTTTGCGTATACGATTATTAAGCCTATAGTTAATATATAAAGTACCATCTCGACTTACAGCCAAATGTGAAATAAAGCCGCTTAGTTTGGCAACTACTGCAAACCCTCCATCTCCAAAATATCCAGTATCTGATATGCCTGCTATTCGTGTTATCTCTCCAGTAATATTATTTATTTTCCTAACTGTAGGTCCGCTAGCTATATATACATCACCAAATAAATCTACTGCAATTCCTCTATATGAAGCTTCGGCAAATATTTCTGCTGCTGTAGCAGGTCCCCAATCTCCACTATTACCACAAGTGCCATTACCTGCGTAGGTAGAGATGATTTGCGCATTGGCTGATGATGCCATCATCAATATGAGTATTAATATAATGGTTCTCATTGCTTGTGTTTGAAAAGGGCAGATGCTTGTAGCTGCAGCATTTTAATAGGATAATGTAGCTTATACAAACTTGACAAATTGCACGACTTGCATAAAATTTTATCAAACAATGCATTTCTACACCTATAAAGTTAAAACAATTGAGTACGAATAACAAAATAATGCAAGAAATTTATTACTCATTTATTAATCGGTAGTTAGTAAACAGCAATATAAAAGAGAGTAAAAGTGGTGAAAGAGGGAGCGGAGCAATAGATTTGCAGCAAGATGATGCCACTAAGAACCATAACCACACCACTGGGAGTAATGATAGCCGCTGCTACACCTGCTGGTGTGTGCCTGTGCGACTTTAGCGACCGAAAACATATAGATAAACTATGCCAAAAGGTGTATGCTGCCGTGGGTGAAAAACTGCTGCCTGCTGAGGCACCACTGCTTGCGCAACTGGAAGCAGAACTGCATGAGTATTATAGTGGGGTGCGGCATAGCTTTAGCGTGCCTGTGGCTGCTGTGGGTACTGATTTTCAGCAGCGGGTGTGGCGTGCGCTGCGGGGCATAGCCTATGGCAGCACCACCAGCTACCTGCAGCTAAGTGAGCAGCTAGGCGACCGACTAGCTATAAGAGCGGTGGCCAATGCTAATGGTAATAACTGTGTGGCCCTGCTGCTGCCCTGCCACCGGGTGATAGGCACAGATGGCAGCCTGACAGGCTATGGTGGTGGACTGGAACGCAAAAAACTGCTGCTGGAGCTAGAAGCCCGGCACAGCCAGCAGCATTATCAGCCTAGTTTGTTTTAGGCTTTATCGGCAAAAAGACCTCTGTTGAAGGCTATCATTTTGAGGGCAGTTAGTGCTGCTTCCTCTCCTTTGTGGCCGTGTGTGCCGCCTAGTCGCTCCCATGCCTGAGCATCAGTATCGAGGGTGAGCACACCAAATATAACTGGTATAGGCAGTGTGAGATTGAGCTGGGTAATACCCTCTGTAGCGGCCTGGCACACATAATCGAAGTGAGGCGTGCCGCCCCTGATGACTGCGCCAAAAGCAATGATGGCCTCTGGTGCGCCAGGGTCGTTGGCAAAACGCTGCCAAACCTGCTTGCAGGCATGCGGCAACTCGAATGCGCCTGGCACGGGGAAGTGAGCGGTAAGTGTGCCATAGCGCTGCAACACACGCATGCAGCCCTCATTGAGCGCACTTACTATGGCATCGTTCCACTCGGTGTATACTATGGCTACACGTGGTGCAGTGAGGTGTGCTATAGAGCGGGTATCGAGCAGGGAAGTGCTGGTGCTGGAGTGAGCCATAACTACAATTAGTGTTTAGTATGCAAAATTAGTGGGTGTTGGTGCATTTATCAAATGGAGGCTGAGCAAACAAGACTACTTGTGATACTCCATG
>CALRKH020000074.1:0-17342 GCA_943367855.1 Asaia bogorensis
TTTGGAGAATGGGTTTTACTGTATAATGCCAAGTGAAGTGCGCAAGAAGTATGAACAGCATATACATGAAGTAAATATGCTTGGCGCCTACTACATGCGCAACATGCAAAAGGATAATAAGTTGGCAGTAGCAAAGCAACTGGCTAACCTTGCTGGATGTGATGCAGATGAGCTTATTATAACGAGAAATACTACAGAGTCGCTGGATATGGTGATAAGTGGTTTTGGGTGGAAGGCTGGGGATGAAGCAATAATGGCTCATCAAGATTATGGAGCGATGCTGGACATGTTTAAGCAAGTGGCAAGAAGGCATGGTGTGGTGAATAAGATAGTATCGGTGCCAGCTAACCCAATGAGTGATGAAGAGGTAGTGCGTGTGTATGAACAAGCTATTACACCTAATACAAGAATGATAATGGTGTGCCACATGATAAATATTACTGGACAGGTGCTGCCTGTACGTAAGATATGTGACATGGCACATGCTAGAGGGATACAAGTGCTGGTGGATGGCGCACATGCATTTGCTCAACTTAACTTTAAGATTAAAGAGCTTAATTGTGACTATTACGGATGCAGTCTGCACAAGTGGCTGAGTGCGCCATTGGGAGCGGGAATGCTGTATGTGAAACGCGACCATATTCCTAATATATGGCCACTGTTTGCTGAAGAGGGACTGAGTGCTAGTGATGTGAATAGACTGAACCATACCGGTACCTACCCAACAGCTACTGACCTGACCATAGTAGATGCAATAGCCTACTATGAAAAGATGGGTGCAGAACGAAAGGAAGCTAGACTGAGGTATCTGCAAGAATACTGGACATCTAAAGTGAGGCATCTGCCGCATGTAATGGTAAACACGCCTGAACAAAGCCACCGTGCATGCGCTATAGCTAATGTGGGTATAAAGGGTATGGAGCCAAGTGAGCTGGCTAAGGTATTGCTGAATAAATATAACATATATACTGTGGCCATAGATAATGCTGCTGCGGGTGTGAGAGGGGTGCGTGTGACACCTAATGTGTACACGACAACCGAGGAACTGGATGAACTGATAAGGGCGATAACTGTGATACATGGTTAGGTAGAGTTGCTAAAGGATTGCTAAAAAGGAGTTGTGGGGTGTGGGTCGGCATGGAATTTGGATAGTGTAGCGAAAACCAAAAACACATATCTATGACACATTTTTTGAGGACGGCAGCTGTGGCTGCTGGAGCTGCACTGGGTACTATGGGGATTTTTTCTTTTGCGCCGGGTGAGCAAGATGCTAAACCTAAGGTTTATGAATATAAACAGATAACAGCTGTGGAGAGTGTGGTGCCTGGTGGACTAGGGAGAAGCAGGCTGCTAACTACTGATGACTACGGGCAAATGATGGAAAAAGAGTTGAGGAATTTTTATAGTATGGTGGGGATCAATTTTGAGAATATAGCTAATAACGACCGGGTGATAGTAGACAGAATCAATGAACTGTCGGGGCAGGGATGGGAGCTGGCCCAGGTGACTAGTGCTACGAATCAGCAGAGCTCGGGGGGGAGTAGCTCGGGGGGATTGTTTATAACGAGGTATATTTTTAAGAGGGCTAGACCATAGTAATAAAATAGTTGAAATGGCTGGGGCTGTATCGGTGTAGATGCAGCCCCAGTTTTTTTATTTAGTGAAGTTGATTTTGTATTCGACAGTGTCTGGGACTGTGACTGGCTCGGGGTTGGGGAAGCCGGAGCGTTTTTTGGTGGTATCGAGGCGGGTGCTATAGACTGAGAAGTTGAGGGTGAAAGATGACTCGGAAAAGTTGGTGATGGTGCCACCATAGATATCGAAGCCGGGAACTTTGTAGCGGCTATAGTAAAGGTCGCGGATAGTATCTAGCTCGATGAAGTTTTTGATGAAGCCTGGAATGGTATCGAGGCGACCGATGATGGTATCGAGGCGGAGGGGTGATTTTACCAGGGTATCGAAGCGGTAAGGGCGAACGGTGCCAACAGCGCCGAATATCATATTGATGCCATTGTACAGATCGAGATTATTGTCGTTGTTGTAGAGGCGCCACATGAGTGGGCGGCGAGGGCCTTCGCCAGCATCGCAGCGGATATCGCCGAGGTTGAGGTAACCGAAGTTGAGGGAATCGAAAGTTAGGAAGTCGTCTTGAGCGCAAGAGTCAATATAGTCCAGGTAGCGGAGTGAAGTGTCTTTGCCATCTGGTTTTTTTACGGTGAAGGTGCTGCTACTAGCTATTTTCCAGCGTCCGTCGCGGAGTAGGTTTTCGCGATTGGCAGGTACTTCGGGTTCTTTGGTACAGGCAAGAGCCAGGATGGTAAGAGACAGTGGGAATATCAGCTTTCGCATTGCTATCAATGTTTTTAATCAATTAACCGTTGAAGTTAAATAGATTTTTTGGGTAAAGGAAATTGTTTAACTAATGGTTGTAAATAGAGGTGAGGTAAGGTGTGGTGTTTTTGCGCATTTTTGTTTTTTTGAGGGTTTGGGATAAGTGGTTGATAATCAATGGATTGTGGGTGTGTGGAGGTGTGTTTTTGCGCACTTTTTGCTCGCCGTGGTTGCAACATTTTGCGCAGGTAGCAATGGAGGCTGAAGGTGTGTTTTGCGCATTGGTTTTTTGTTGTGTGTGTGGGTGGGGTGCAGTAGATATTGTGTGTATAGATGGCTATGTTGGCTAATGTGTGTGAACTGTGCTGCATGGTTTTTGTGGTGGGGTTTGGTGAGGTTTGGGATAGTCTCTGTTGCTAGTGTTTATGGTGGTTTGTGTGAGGTAGCTGGTGTGGAGGTTGGGTGAGCGTGCGAATGTAAGGTGGGATTTTTATGGTCTGAAATTGTGTTTTGAGGATGGTACACTTATCTGTGTAGCTTAGTACACTTATCTGTGCAGGACTATACAGATAGGTGTAGTATGTCACTACAGTTTTGTGGGTGTTTTTGTGAGGTGGAATGTGTGGGAATGCAGGCTGGGATTGAGTTATGTAGACTAGTTCTTATGTGCTGTGAGTGTAGTAAGCTGAACAATTGCTGCTGAACAGTTACTGGAAGTGATGGGGAGGTATGTATTAGGTAAAATTTGAGGGTGTGATAGGTGTGTGATGAGTGTGGGTAAGCATGCCAGGACTAGATGATGGGTGTTTTAGTGGAAGGGTATTAACTAACGGTTGAAGGGTGATTTGATTTGACCACAAATATTTGCAGGTGTGGTTTTATGTGTTTAGTTTGTATTTGGTTTTTATAAGTAAAAAATGTTGTTATTGTTCTTTAAGGATGCCAGTGGTATAAATGCACCAGGGCGAAATGTGTATGTGCGCTTACAAATACAATAAACAACCAAAAACTAAACAATATGAAACAACTGACAATGCTGCTGCTACTAGTGCTACATGCCGTAAGCAGCCAAGCACAGGTGGTAGTGACCGTGGCCGGAAGAGGGGGAAGGCATGATGATGGTGAAGGAGTGCCCGCAACTAGTGCCGCTCTAGGTGAACCCGTAGCCATAGCCTTTGATAAAAAAGGCAACCTGTATATTGGAGGCGAGGTAAGTGCCAGACTGAGACAAGTAGATACATTCGGAATTATAAGAACCATTGCTGGTAATGGCATATATGGCTATTGCTGCGATGGAGGACCTGCTACTGATGCAAGAATATCAGCAGTTTACTCTATAGTTACTGATACAACAGGTGTGATTTATTTTTCCTGTCCATCTGACGGCGTGATTAGGAAAGTAACAACAGATGGGATCATACATACAGTGGCTGGCACTGGCACGCTGGGCTATAATGGCGATAATATACCTGCAACGGATGCACAACTTAATAGAGTAAATGGGATAGCACTAGATGATAGTGGTAATATATATGTATGCGACAGGATGAACTACAGACTGAGGAAGATAGATAAAAGTAGTGGGCTGATACATACTATAGCAGGCACAGGAGTGGCGGGCTATACACCAGATGGTGCCATAGCTGATACCAGCAAACTGGAAGAGCCGTTTGCTATACTTATAGACCGAGATGGGAATTTGATACTAAAAGATAAACACCGCATTAGAAAAATAGATCAGGCAACAGGGCTGATGAGCACCCTGGCGGGAGATGGCAGCTATACCTGCACAGGAGATGGTGGGCCTGCTACCAATGCAGCAGTATCAACCAATGGAATGGTGTTGGATTCTGTAGGCAATTTGATACTTGCTGAAGGGGGGGAGGGAATAAGAATTAGACGCATCACTAGTGATGGGATGATTAATGCTATAGTTGGAACAGGAGAATGGGGTAATTCGCCCAATGGGACAGCTGCCAGCAGTGCAAAAATGGCTAGCCCAACAAGTGTGGCCTTTAATCAAAAAGGAGAATTGTATTATTCTGATAAATCTAATTGCCTAGTACGTAAAATAACCAATAATTGGGTGGGGATAGAAGATGTAAACACATCGACAGGACGAATGAGGGTGTACCCTAACCCAAGCAAGGGACATATAAAGGTGTATATAAAAGGAATTGAAGATATGGCTAGGGCTGAGGTGGTGGATGTGAATGGGCGTGTGGTGCATAGGTGTAGTGTGCCGAGCAACGTGGCTAGCCAGATAACACTGCCTACGAAAGTAAAGGGTGTGTATGTGCTGCAGGTGAGGGTGGATGGAGCAACCATGAGCGAAACAATAATAATAGAATAAACAACACCATGACCATATGAGACAAGTAAGGATGCTGCTTGGTATGGGGGCAGCAGGGAATCGGCTATTGTAACAGCAGTAGGTATTAACTAGGGGGGAGGTGGATTTTTGAACTTTTATTCATGCTCGCTGTTTTCTTTTAATCCTATAAGTATACAATTGAGCAAAACGGTCATTTTATCTGTATCGGTATTTGTTTCTTGCGCCATCTGTCGCACAAATTCGCTTTTTTCTTTTTTCTCTGTAAAGGATTCTATAATGTGGAAGGTACGCTGTAAAAGTGCGTGGTTACTGTTAAGGAGCTTTTTCAGCTTGCGACCTACAACGATAGATGCTATTTCTTCTAGTTCACATTCGGGTTTGTCTTCGGCAAACAGGTCGTTATGATATTGATAAATCATAGGGGCTTCCAGTTCGAAATAGTTCATCAGGATATTGGCAATATCACGAGCATCCTTAATGCGCTTTTCAGGCCTATCGTCATAGGCAATAAATTTTAAGAGAACGATAGCTGTAAGCGTAGCCACTTCGAAGCTAAGTCCCTTCAATACCTCGACAAGCTCTGTTCCTTCTCTGTAAACTTCCATGAAGCCATTCACCTTAATATTTGTTAGCCCCTTACTTTCAAGATGTACTCCAAAGTCGATTTCGATGGCTCCAAATGGGAGCAGGTCAATGGCTGTACCGTCAGGAGCAAAAACAACGAATGTGTTGTTTTTTGAAGGCTGGTATCCCTTCTTTTCTTCGAGGTAGGTGCGAATTTGTTGGTATTGCTCCATGCTGCCTACCAGTATAGCAAATTCTACATCTTTCGTTGTTCTGAAATTTTTATCTGCTCTTGCGTACCATATATCACGAGCAAATGCTCCTATCAGATAGTAGTCTATCTCACAGCTGCAAATGCCTCCTCCAATACTACTAGAATTGGCTTGATTTCATCTATGTCAATCATTTTCAAATTCATCTTTTAGGTACTTGTTATATATTATTTCTGCGGTTTCGATACATCTAGGGTCATTGGAGAGGATTAGGTCGGCATAAACTAATATTGGCGGAGCTAGTCGTTCTACTGTAGGGCGGCTATCTTGCCAAAATTTTTCGTAAAGATGTACAGAGCCGTTTATATCTGGGATGAGCGCCCAGGCACTTAGCAGTGCGTTCTTATTCTCAGTATATAATGTCAGCTGAGCTGACTTTAAGTAAGCAGTCATTTCTTCGGCGGCACCTTCACCTCCCCATACTGCATTTGCATGCTGTGGTATAGGTAATTGTCGCCAATTATTGATTTTGTCTTTATCCCAGAATTTATAATTACCGATATGGAGTGCAGGTTTTAGGGTTTCATTGTATCCGTCTATCCACCTTCTTAGCAATTGCTTCTTGTTTAGAAGTAACCTATCTTTTTTATTCTTCTGTAAGATATAGCCACTTTCTTTTAAGCCCTCAAAAACATTCTGAATATTTCCGAGCGCTACGTCTGCATTTTCTGCTAGTTGACGATAGGTCATATTAATGGCATGGGGGTTTGCAAGCAAGCAGAAAACGGTTTTAAGACCTGCTTTAGTGAATGCCCTATTGGGTGCAATTTTAGTTTTTGGGGGTGATTTGTGTCTATCGATCCATAAATAAATGCCGTTTGAGTTGATGAATATATTCCCAGCAGCATCGAGGTATGCGATTTTTTCGGCCCGCAATCGTTCTTTTATAGTTGGGAAAATATGTTCGGCGATAACCATAAAGGGCTGATACTGTTGAGCTTGATTCAATAATTTATCAAGCTGATATAGCCTTAATTCACGTTTTACTTCTATGTTCATATGAAACTGGTACCCCTCTATAAAAAGGTTTGCGTCCCCATCTATATCAGTTGGTCGGTAATTCCAATCTGCATTAATGCCCGTGTGTAACTTCAATTGAGCAAAAGCTTCTTCTATTATTTGTTCAATTCGTTTCATAATATATGGCTGTACACGTAACGTGGACATGCAAATATAGTGAACAAGTTGGTTTAGGCAAAGAGTGTGTTCAAAAAAATGGTTTGTTCACGGGAAGTGAACAAATAAATGGTGTAGCGGATAGCGTATGGGAATAGGTAGCATGATGAAGGTAGGGGTGTATGGAATAGGCTGAAGAGGTTTGTGCTAGATTGTTTTGGTGTTGGCGGATGGGAAAAGCTAAATAGTATTGCCATAGATGAACGGTGCCAACGCCACTGGTGATGGGTGGAGGACGGGACGGTGACGCCCCAAAGAATAGGTTGTGGCGAAGTGTGCCTTGCTATGAGGATGAGGGGCTACAGCAATTGGGAGCGGGTTTTTGTAAATGCGGAAGGGGTTTTTGTAAAGTGGTGGGCATAAGGGTATAGGAAGTAGTTAGTTTCGTAGTTGAAATAAATGTAAACTATATGAAACTGATACAGTTGGCTGCTATAATGGCGGGTGTGGTGATGTGTGGAGCTGCGTATGGCCAGGGGATGGCCATCAATACTAGTGGAGCAACGGCACATGCATCGGCAATGCTGGATGTGACTGCTACGGATAAGGGTGTGCTGGTGCCAAGAATGCGTATGAGTGAGCGTGATGGGATAGCTGCGCCTGCTGAGGGATTGCTGATATATCAGACAGATGGAACATCGGGTTTTTATTACTACGCAGACAGTGCGTGGAGGCCGATAGCAGGCGGTAGTAGTGGTGGTGGAAGTGGTGGTAGCAGCAACTGGACAATAGCGGGCAGTAATATATATAACAACAATAGCGGCCGTGTAGGTGTGGGGACTAGCGTGCCTGCGGCGCGGCTGCATGTGGCAGATAGTAGTGTATTGTTTGGCGGTGGTAGCGGGATACCGGGCACAGCGGGCGCGCCACCAGCAACGGGTGCAGGAAGAAGGATGATGTGGTATGCAGATAAGGCGGCCTTTAGGGCGGGCTATGTGAGTGGGGATGTGTGGAATAAAGATAGTGTGGGCAACTACTCTAGTGCGCTGGGCTATAATGTGAAGGCGAGGGGGCAGTATGCGAGTGCGCTAGGCTATGAGACTGTGGCGCAGGGTATGGCATCGGTATCGGGCGGGTATGGAGCTGAGGCGTATGGAGATGGCGCTGTGGCGCTGGGGTATTACCCCATGGCTACAGGCAATAGGTCTGTGGCACTGGGAGGCGGAACTGCAAGTGGACAATATGCGGTGGCACTGGGTGCAGGTAATGCAGAGGGAGAGCAGGCTGTGGGTATAAATGGTTTGGCATTTGGGCATAACACATTGGCACTGGGGGGTGGCTATGCCAATGGATTTGGTGCCAGGGCAATAGGAGGAGGAGCGTGTGCTAGCAGTAGTTTTTCAATGGCGCTGGGTAATAATATAGGTACGGGGACGCACATAGGAAGTGTGGTGATAGGTGATGGGACTGGTGAGCTGTCGGGGCCACTAACGCCTGTGCATAATAGTGATGCTGCCAATCAGATGATGATGCGTTTTGCGGGTGGGTATAAATTGTATAGTGATTCGGGGCTGAGTATAGGAGCACAGTTGGCCCCCGGAGCTAGTGCGTGGAGTACGATAAGTGACAGGCGCAGAAAGGAACATCTGCACAGTGTGGATGGTGTGAAGATGCTTGAAAAGCTATCGGCGATGGAGCTGCATAGCTGGAACTACAAAGGTCAGGACCCAAAGCTAAACAGGCATTATGGCCCAATGGCGCAAGATTTTTTTGCGGCATTTGGTAATGATGGTGTGGGTGTGGTGGGTAATGATACTACCATCAACCAAGCGGATATGGATGGTGTGACCTTTGTGCTGGTGCAAGCACTGGAACGGAGGACGGTAGCACAGGAAGAGCGGATAAAGAGACTGGAAGCTGAGAATGCTTCACTAAGGGCCGAGGGTAAACAACAACTGGAACTGATGGCGGGAAAGATAGATGCTATAGAAACTATGCTGAAAGCGGAGCGTAAGCTGACCAAGCAGTAGGAATGCAGCTGCATGATGCCAAAATGCAATGTAGCGACGAGGAGGATGAAGACAGGAGCGCAAGCGACTGTGGGGATGAGTAAGCAATAATGTTTTAGTAGGTCTGTAAAAAAATAGCAAGGTGAGAAGTATAATACTATATATAGTGGCGATGTGCGTGGCACTGAGTGTGCAGGCACAGGTGATAGTGCGCATAGGCGCAGGGACGGAGGTGCAGGTGAGTGGCCCCGCACAGGTGGTGCTGGATAGTGGCCGCCTGGCCAATGAGGGTATATATAAGCAGCTGGCCGGGACGCTGAAGCTGGCTGGTGGTGTGGATGTGGGCGGTGGTGGCAACACGATGGTAAAAGACCTGGTGATAGGGAATAATGAAACGAGCAGGGTGAGCAGTACGGTATCGGTATATGGGACGGCGCGACTGGATAGCGGGACTGTATATGCGGGTAATGAATTGTATCTGCGATCGGACTCGAGTGTGGGCGCTAATATGGTGGTGAGGGGTGCGCTGCGCGAGCCTGTGCGTGGACTGATAACCAGAGCTAGCGCTACGAGTGGTAGTAGCTGTAGTGCCTACACATCGACCCTGTCGCTGAATATATCGGGACCGGTGATGGTGTATCAATGGCAAGAGTCGGTGGATATGACTAGCTGGGCAGATGTGGCAGGAGCGAGCAGTGCTACCTATACTGCAACTGTGACCGCTACCAAATGGTATAGGTGTAAGCTAAACACTACCAACACGGACTATGCACAAACGACACCGCCTGTGGCACTATATATGATGGGAGATGTGCCGGTATTGGCTGGGGCAACGACACTGTGTGTGGGTGCAACAACCAGCTATAGCGCAACGCCCAGTGGAGGTGCGTGGGCGAGTAGTAATGCAAGTGTGGCAACGGTGAGTAGTGCAGGCGTGGTGACGGGAGTATCGGCAGGGAGTGCTACAATAGTATATACTTCGCCAATGGGATGTGTGGTTACTAAAGTGGTAACGGTATCGGCATTGGGTGGAGAAATAGGAGGGCCCAGCACGCTGTGTGTGGGTAGTAGTGCAACGATGATGAGTGGAGGAAGCGGAGGGACGTGGAGTGTGAACATACCATCTGTAGCGAGTATAGACCGACATAGTGGTTCTATCACTGGATTGGTATCGGGCGTGGTGAATGTGACTTATACGCTAGGTAGCACCTGCATAGCCAGCAGGACAGTGACGGTATTGCCAACACCATCGGGTATAACCGGAGGTAGTATGGTGTGTGAAGGTAGGACAATAACAATGAGTAGTTTGCCGACAGGAGGTATATGGGAAGTGGGGACAGCAGCTGTGGGTAGCATAAGTGCTGGAGGCGTGCTGACAGGTATAGCCGCTGGAACGACAGTGGTGAGCTATAAGCTAAGTGGAGGGTGTGGACGAGCAGTGGTGGTGACCGTGATGCCTACCCCAACGGAGCTAGTGGGAGCAGCGGCAGTATGCACAGGAGCGCCAACAACTATAACGGTGAGCCCTAGTGGTGGCACATGGACGAGCAGTAACACGAGCATAGCTACAGTGGCTGGTGGAGTGGTGAATGGGCTAAATGATGGTGTGGTAAACATAAGTTATACACTGGCTGGTGGGTGCCGCAGCATAACAACAATGACTGTAAACAGAACTCCTGCTACAGTGGTGGGTGCAGGTGCGATATGTGCAGGAGCCAGCACAACAATGACCACCACCACAGTGGGTGGTAGCTGGAGCAGTAGTGATGCTGCGCTGGCAACTGTGGGTGGTGATGGAACTGTGACAGGGGTGAGTGGTGGCATAGTGGTGATAAGCTATACAATGCCGAGTGGCTGTAGCCGAACCAAAAGCCTGACTATAAATGTGAGCCCAAGTGAGGTGGCAGGTGCAAGTAGTGTGTGTATGGGTGAAACAGTGATAATGAGTGCCTTGCCTGCTGGTGGTAGCTGGAGTAGCAGCCCTGCTACAATAGGTAGTATAGCTGCTAGTGGAGCACTGACTGGAATGGGTGTAGGGACAGCAAGAGTAACCTATACACTAGCAGGAGGGTGCAGGAGTATAGCGAGTGTGGTAGTGGCCCCAATGCCAACCGCAATAAGTGGAGCAGGAGTGGTATGTGTGGGAGGCAGCATGACACTAACTGCAGGGCCTAGTGGAGGCACATGGAGCAGTAGTGATGAGCTGGTGGCAACAACATCGGCAAGTGGAGTGGTGACGAGTGTGGCAGCTGGAACTGCGACTATAACCTATGCTATGAGTGCGGGCTGCTATGTGAGCAGAGTGGTGACAGTAGGCGCAATGCCAGCTGCGATAACGGGTGATAGTACGATGTGTGTGCATAGGCTTGATACAATGTATAGTAGTGAGTCGGGAGCGTGGACTAGTAGTAATCCGGCAGTAGTATCGGTTACCTCTATGGGGGCTATTGGGGTATTATTGCCAAGGGTAGCAGGGGTGGCAGTGATAAGCTTTACAAGTGTAGGTGGGTGTGTAGTGACAAAGCAGGTGACTGTAAATCCTAATCCGACATTTTCAGGTATGACAGCTGGTATATGTGTTGGTGGATTTTGGTATTCGGCAGTAGATATACCTGGTGGTAGCTGGTCGGTAAGGGGAGGATTGACGATAGATAGTAGTGGAATAATGAGGGGGGTGACAGCAGGCGTTACTT
The DNA here is from genome assembly GCA_943367855.1 of Asaia bogorensis. Classification (GTDB taxonomy): domain Bacteria; phylum Bacteroidota; class Bacteroidia; order Chitinophagales; family Chitinophagaceae; genus Nemorincola. Next base: position 11,321 of record CALRKH020000074.1, read on the forward strand.
CTAGTGTATTTTATACATTAAGTACAGGTTGTTTTGCATCCAGGGTAATTGTAGTACATCCAGCATTGGAACCAATAGTAGGGGATAGTGTGCTGTGTGTAGGGGATAGTAGGCCTTATACCATAGCTACGGGTTTGTTGGGAAGTTATAGCTGGTATGTAAGTTCTTCAGCGATAGCTTCATACAGTTTCGGTTTATTGAGAGGTATAAGTGCAGGTGTTGTTACATTGACTTATGGTAATAGTTTAACATCGCGCAGAGAAGGTGGGGGTGCAGTATGTATAAGCACCAAGACCATAACAGTGAATGCTACGCCGGGTGCTATAAGTGGGAATGCACCAGTATGTGAGGGTGCTAGCCGAGTGCTGAGCTGTGCGCCAGGAGGCGGTGTGTGGAGTAGTGGTGATACGCGGATAGCGACAGTGGATAGTATGGGGCTGGTGACGGGAGTAAATGCAGGGACAATCAGCATCAGCTATACAATAGCAGGGATGTGCAGAAGCGTGGTGATAGTGACTGTGCTACCTATGGTGCGCAGCATGAGTGTGCCAGCAACTATGTGTACCGGGCAGACTGTAGCTATAGCGGCGACGCCAACTGGCGGGGTGTGGACGAGTAGTGTGATAGGTGTGGCGACAGTGAGTGGAGGTATGATAACGGCTGTGAATGCAGGTGTGACGAATGTGAGTTATACGATGCCAGGTGGATGCAGGCAAGTGATGAGTGTGAGGGTGGATAGGATGCCAACCGCAATAGGCGGAGCAGGAGCGGTGTGTGTGGGAGGCAGCATGACACTAACTGCAGGGCCTAGTGGGGGCACATGGAGCAGTAGTGATGAGCTGGTGGCAACAACATCGGCAAGTGGTGTGGTGACGAGTGTGGCAGCAGGAACTGCGACTATAACCTATGCTATGAGTGCGGGTTGCTATGTGAGCAGAGTGGTGACTGTAGGCGCAATGCCTGCAGCTATAACGGGGGATAGTGTGGTGTGTACGAATGGTTTTGTAGCTTATAGTACTGGTGAGGTAGGTGTATGGATAAGCAGCAATCCTGCTGTATTGTCGCTATCAACTACATCATTATACGGTGTACCACACATTGCTTCTGCAGGTGTAGCCACCATAAGCTTTACGAGTGACGCAGGTTGTGTATTGACAAGGCAGGTAACAGTAAATCCAAGTCCTACCTTTAGAGGGATGACTGGTGGCATATGTGAAGGAGGTATATTTTATTCGGTGGTAGATATACCGGGTGGTACATGGTCGGCAATAGGGGGTATAAGTGTGGATAGCCTTGGTGTGATGCGTGGCGTGACAACCGGTTTGTTTTCTCTGGTGAGGTATACGCTGCCCAATGGTTGCAGCACATCAAGAAATATTGCTGTGCACCCTGCTTTAGCCCCAATAGTGGGGGATAGTGTGATGTGTGTGGGAGATAGTAGTGTGTATACATGTGCGTCTAGTTTGTCTGGTAGTTCTTATTGGCATACTAGTTCGCCGATGATACTGACTATAAATAGAGATAGCGGAATTGTAGTAGGGATAAGTGCAGGTGTAGTAACGTTGACTTATAGTGGTTATTATTCTGTGTCTTCTACTTATGGTGGTGGGCCAACATGTATGAGCACGAAGACTATAACCGTGAATCCATTGCCTGTAGTTAGTCCATCGGTATTATCGGTATGTGTAGGTGCATCGACAATGCTGACAGGGACACCTAGTGGCGGCATGTGGATTAGTGATAGGGATGGTGTGGCGAGTGTGGCTGCTGATGGCACATTGACTGGTGTAAGTGCTGGAACGGCCCTTATAACGTACACTACAGGCGGTGCGTGCGATAGGGTGATGGTAGTGACAGTGAATGCTATGCCAAGCGCAATAAGCGGACCAACGACTATGTGTGTAGGTGCAACAGCAACACTTGGGGTATTGCCAAGTGGAGGTGCATGGAGTAGTAGTAGTATAGTAGCAGGTGTGACTGGTGGAGTGGTGACGGCACGAAGTGCAGGCGTAGCTGTGATAACCTATGCAACTAGTAGTATATGCTACAGAACACATACTATAACAGTAAATGCAACACCAGAGACGATAGTAGGGGCTGGGACAGTATGCACGGAGCGAAGTATAGCGCTATCGTCACTGACTAGTGGCGGAGCATGGACTGTGAGCAACCCAATGTTGATGAGTATAAGCACAGGCGGCGTGGTGACCGGACTAAGTGCGGGCACAGGCATGGTGAGCTATACCTTGCCCACTGGCTGCAGCGTGCAGCGCGTGGTGACGGTGTTGCCTACTCCAGCGGTGAGTCCTGCGCCTGTGCATATATGTAATGGTAGCACGCAAGTGATGAGTGGTGTGCCTAGTGGTGGCACCTGGGCTAGTAGCAACACAGGTGTGGCTACTATAAATGCAATGGCAATATTGCGTAGTGTATCGGTAGGCACTACAACAGTGAGCTATACGGCTACAAATGGATGTGCGCGCACGCTGGTGGCTAGCGTGAATGCTATGCCAGATACGATAGTGGGATCTAGAAATGTGTGCTTAGGTGGCACAGTAGCATTGACAGGACTTGCAGCAGGAGGCACATGGAGCAGCAGTAATGCTGGTGTGGCAAGTGTGCATGCAACTACAGGAGTGGTGACAGGTGCTAGTAGCGGCACTGCTGCAATAAGCTACACAGCGGCTGGGAGCACTTGCTATAAGGTAGCTGTGGTGACAGTGAATACAACCTTTGCAGGAGTGCTGGGCATGACTAATGTGTGCCTGGGCAACACTGCTACAATAGCAGCACCAGTGGGTGGCGGAGCGTGGACAGCGGCTAATGTGGCCAGAGCTACAATAAATGCCAGCACAGGATTGGTGACGGGTGTGAGTGTGGGCACTACTGTGGTGAGCTACACTGTGGGAGGAAGCTGTGTATATACAGGCACTATAAATGTGACCAGTGTGCCAGCTACACTACATGGTAGCCAGACACTGTGCAATGGTGGCACTGCCAGCTGGATAAGCACTGCGACTGGTGGCGCATGGAGCAGCTCGAACACAGGGATAGCTACTATAAATGCTGCCAGTGGGCTAGTGAGTGGAGTAGGAGTAGGTGTGGCAACCATATCTTATACTATAGTGGGATGCGTGGTGACGAGGACTGTGACCGTGCAGGTGAGCCCGACGGCAATAGCTGGGCCGGAAACTGTGCCCGTAGGAGGAACGGCAGTGTATAGTAGTGCGCCAACAGGTGGCACATGGACAAGTAGCAACCCGCTGAGGGCTGTAATAGGTGCAACAACGGGAAGTATGACCGTATTGACGGCAGGGGCTGGGCCAACTATTGGCTATACATTGCCTAACGGCTGTGCGGTGACAAAGGCAATAACCATAGGTGCTATGAGAGGCACAGAGACCAGTGGAGTAGTGGCGCCATTGGAGCCGCTGGTGTATCCTAACCCGAATAATGGTCAATTCAGCATACGGGTGTCAACACCGGGTGTGCTGAAAGTGCTGAGCCTAGATGGTAAGGAAATAGCTGTGTATGATATAGATAAACAGATAACTGCGTGTGAGCTGCCGAAAGGAATAGCGAGCGGTATGTATATGGGTATATATACGGCTGCTGATGGGGTGGAGCACCGTGTAAGTATTGTGTATCTGCCATAGGCATATAATATATAGACAGAAGCGCCAACGATAGTAAAAATCGTTGGCGCTTCTGTTTTTGAATTAGGATGTTTTATATATGTTTGAGTGATATTGAGGGAAAAGCCTGATAGATATCTGTAGCCCGAACGGTGCCAACGCCACTGGTGATGGGTGGAGGACGGGACGGTGACGCCCCAAAGAATCTATAAAATAGAATATGCAGTAGGGGTATAGAGCTAATGTATTTGGTGGTAGGGGCTGGGGTATGTAATTTTGTAGTAATAAACGGATATAAGAAATGGAAACTATAGTAAGTGCACCTGTGAAGCTAAGTGCTGCTGCGGTGGCAGAGGTGAAAAGACTGATGAATGAGCCAGGCTTTGAGGCAGGACAATACCTGAGAGTAGGGGTGAAGGGTGGCGGATGCAGTGGGCTGAGCTATGTGCTGGGCTTTGACCAAAAGGAAACTGATGATACGGAATATGAGATAGAGGGCATACCGGTGGTGATGAAGGATGCACATGGTATATACTTGCTGGGTATGCAGGTGGACTATAGCGATGGACTGAATGCGAGAGGCTTTGTGTTTAACAATCCGAATGCTAGCAGCAGTTGTGGATGTGGTAGCTCATTTGCGGTATAAAGTATGGGACCACTAACAATGGCGCAGGCCGTGGAGGTATGCGAAGATTTTGAAGACCTGATAGATACGGAGCTGCAGCACGATGATATATTGTGGTTGATAGACGGTGTTCTTGTTTGCCCCTATGGCGAGGAAGAACGCCGTTTGTTTTTTGAGCAGTATATGGAAAGCAAGGATGCGGAAGCGGCACTAGCTATGACGGCAAGTGAGGGGTACAGTGCTATGCTGCTGCTAAGTGAGGCCGATGATGAGCACCATGTGGCCTATATGGATATAGCTGCCTACCTAAAAGAGAAAGGAGTGCACTATAACGTGCCTGAATAACAACAGAAAGAAACCTATAAACAAATGGAAGACCAATATATAGCCATCAACAGAGCGCTGTGGAATGAGAAGACCAATCACCATGTGGCATCGGCGTTTTATGACATGGAGGGTTTCAGGCAGGGTAAGAATACGCTGAATGCACCTGAGCTGGAGCTGCTGGGGGATGTGCGAGGCAAAAGGATATTGCACTTGCAGTGTCATTTTGGCCAAGACAGTATATCGCTGGCGCGTATGGGTGCAGAGGTGGTAGGTGTAGACTTCTCGGACGTGGCTATAGCGCAGGCACAACAATTGGCTGCCGAGCTGGGTGCGAATGCCAGCTTTTTGTGTAGTGATGTATATAATATGAAGACAGTGGAGCCGGGAGGCTATGATATAGTGTTTGCCAGCTATGGTACTATAGGGTGGCTGCCCGATGTGGGTAGATGGGCTAGGGTGGTGGCGAGGCACCTGAAAAAAGGTGGAAGGCTAGTGTTTGCTGAGTTTCACCCTATGGTATGGATGTTCTCGAATGATTTTGAGGAGTTGCAGTACTCTTACTTTAACGTGGCGCCTATAATAGAAGAGCTAGAGGGGACGTATGCGGATAGGAATGCGCCTATGAAGGCTAAGGAGATAGGCTGGAACCACCCACTGACGGATGTGCTACAGGGGCTGATAGCTGCTGGTATATATATAGAACGGTTTGGGGAGCTGGATTATTCGCCCTACGACTGCTTTGCTAATACGGTGTGTGTGGGTGAGGGTAGGTATATGATAAAGGGGTATGAAGGTAAGCTGCCTATGATGTATGTGGTGGGTGGCGTGCGCCAGTAGTGGCTAAAAGGGTAGGGGTGAAATTATTTTTTCAAATAAATTTGGTAGTGGAATAAAAGTGCTTATCTTTGCACTCCCTTAACGGAAACGGGACTGGGATTAGTTCTTACAGTTTTGGCTTATTGGTACAGCGGATGGGCATCACGAAATAAAAATTATGAAAATAGTTTTGGTAGTTTCGAAAAGCTTCTTACCTTTGCACTCCCTTACGGAAACGACGGGGCGGTTAAAAAGAGAAGTTCTTAAGGTGTTGAAAAGCTTACTGGGTGCGGGTTTTGCTGGTTTGTTTGAAGAAAAAAATCTGAAAATAAATTTGGAAAATAGAAAAACACTTTCTACCTTTGCACTCCCTTACGGTAACGAAGTTAACGAAAAGGAAACGATAAGTTCTTAAAACGATAATAATGAATGTAGCAACGTAATGGTTGCCGACTAGTTCGAGGCTGGTGCATTAGCAGATAAGTTGAGCAGTAGTGCTTAATTTAAAGTTCTTTGAAAGATTGGGAAAATAAAATAATAGCAACAGCACGTAACGATGAAGTTCGTTACACAGGTAAGGCGCTGATGTAAATTAGCGCTGAGCGAAATTAATTAAAAC